>NZ_JBAVEJ010000243.1:0-39533 GCF_049587675.1 Sulfuricaulis sp.
CTTTAACACGCACTTGCGATAAATATCTCCCAGCACATCGTTCGAGTCATATCTTTCCTTGAGTCTTTCGTAGACCGGTTTGTTGTACATTCGCCAGAACTGTTCCGCCGTAAAGTACGAATCAGAATACAGCGACTTCATGCCGCCAAGCGCTATCACCTGTTCCTCAATCTGACGGTTGTAGTAACCCGGTGGAAGTTTTTTTCTGCTGCGCAACACATCCCAGAAACCAAAGTTGATATAAAGTTTTTCCGGGTCCATGCGATAGAGTTCGAAATTCACTTTCTTGTTGTAAGCGCGCGTGGGGCATATCCATACCGGCAGGAAACGGATGACATCGTGATAAAATGCGAGGAACCGCTGTGCGTTCTCAACGGGAATCTCGACGTCCTGGATCACCGGCTCGGCGTGAATACCGGCGAGTTTATTGAAAGTGTGCGTGAGCTTCATGCGACTGTTCCAGCGCATGATGCGTGTGTAGGTCAACGAATTCAATCGTGAACGGCCATAGAGCCGGCGGATGAGCGGATGCTGAGCAAGCAGATTCTTGGAACACCAGAACCAATCCGTGTCCCAGCGCCAGAGATAATCCTCGACAGTCAGATAATCCTCTGAACGCTCGCGCAGCGACCTATAGTAGATATTCTTATAGGTATAATCGCTGGCGTAAGGCGCGTTGTCGACAAACTGTCCAAGCGTAAGCACCATCTCATTCCGGCCAAACACCACACCATCGATGAAATCGACATCTTGACGATCACACTGCCGTGCCAGTTCGGTGAAATAAGCCTCGGGTTCCGTCCAGCGCAGGTGGGTAAGCTTTACGTATTTTTTTACCGGCACAACCTTTAGCTTGAGCTTCAGGGCATACCCGAGCGTGCCGTAGGAATTGGGGAAACCGTATAACAGATCGCTGTGTTCGTTGCCGGGCGCGCACAGCACCGTGCGTCCGTCGCCCAGCAGTATCTCCATTTCCTGCACCGTTTCATGAACCAATCCATAACGGAACGAAGAGGATTCGATGCCGCACCCAACGGTAGCGCCGCCGATGGTGATGGACTTGAGTTGGGGAACCACGGCCGGCATGACCCCGTGCCTGAGGCACTCTGCCACCAGCTTCGCGTACGGTGTCATCCCCTCGGTTTCGACATAACCACCCGCGGCGTCCACGCGCAACACATTGTTGAAGTTTCGCACATCGAGTCGCTGTGCCTGAATCTTCTTGCGGTCGCGGAACAGATTGGAGGAGCTTTTGCCCAGACGGATACGGACTCCACCGCTGGCGCGCAGAAATTCTGTCAGGTACTGTTTCTTTTCTTCGTAAGTACCGCTGGCCATTTCAGTACCGCCCCGCGGAAGACCCTGTAAAGTGTACCAGCATCCACGAATGAACCAGGCTTGCATGGCGATTTGCTATCGACGATAAATGCGAGATTTCAATATCGTCTGATTTGAGCAACAGAAGCTGGCAACGCAAGCTGCTGACTTGGCATGCGTGCTGCCGCTGATCTGCCCACCTTCGGCCCATGTCTGCCATTGCGCCATGATGCCAATATGACGCGGAAAATCGGCCGTCCCGGTCTATACTAAATTAGAGTAATATTACAGGATTGCTGTTATGACAGGGAAATCATCATGAGTGCCTACAGCATTTATCAGAAGCCCTGCCCAGCCTGTGGCATGGTGGTGTCAACGGGCATCAAACGTTGTGACTGTGGCTATGCTTTCGGCTACTCAGACGAAACAGCCCTGCTGCCCGAGGAGCTGGCACTTCAGGAAGAGGAACTGTTCGAGGCGTATCTGGCGGCGCGCGTGGACCAGACCGTGGCGAAGGTTGAATCATTCCGTACTGAACTCGTGGCCGATCCCGCCAACCTTCACAAGGCCAATCGCCTGCTTGAAGTTGTGCAGGAGGCGCTGATCTTACGCGACGAACGAGACGCCCAAGCTGCCAAAACGGCTCAGGCCCGGGAAGCGGCTCAGGCAGCAAGAGGAGAAATCGCTCCGGCAACACCCGACGTTCCGATTCAATCCGACCGGCCCACCGAGGCCTTCCGGGCCCAGCAAGCGGCCAAGGCGGAGAAAATCGTCGAGGCATTCGCCAATACCGAAACCAAGAATTGTCCGCACTGCAAGACTGTCCTGCCCGTTACCTCCACGCTGTGTTTCTGCGGATATAATTTTTCGCGCCATGATGTCATGCTGCCCAGGGCCGTGGACAGTTCCCTGGGCGCGGGAAACCCTCTCTCCAAATAAATTCCGCCTCCAGCACTAAGCGCTGTACAGCAAGTTCACCAAGGCGGTGTACGCCCTGTCATCGTAGTTGCGGAACCGCAATGCCACGCCATTCCTGTCCGTGCGCACCACCTCCGCGGGCATGCGGTGCAAACCATATTCGCCATGTTCCGTGAGCACGAGAACCGCCTCCACTGGCGTTCCCTGCAGCAACTCGTCTCTCCTCATCTCGACCTTTGCGCCATTGAGACCGAGGTCACGCACTTTCCAGCGCCTCGAGTAGGCCATATCGTAATTGATCACAATATTGAGCGAAATTGCTTTGCGGATACTGGAACGCTGCTCGGCATTCATCTCCCCCCTCTGTTAATTCATTAATCCCGCATCCTGATCTTGATGTTATCGATGGGCCGGCAGGTAACTATTGGGTGCAAGGAGGTATAGCCGACAGGGCGGGACCGATAGGGAAACACGAGAAAATGCGCCTGGCTGGTTTTTTTTTCGGAATCGGATATGCTTTTGTATCAGGCACATCCTGACCCGTCACAAAATCCGGGAGGCTATTTCACTATGTCAGCACTGGTCGTTACCTTGCCTTTCCTGCCAGCGGAACCGCTGCGCAAACGCGCGCCGGCGTTTGATGAGCATGGAAAGGCGTTGAGCGATTTCATGGTGCTCTTCCCCGGGCTGGTCAGGAAACCGCAGCATTATATCCAGTCCACGATCGAGCATATTCAGAAGGTGTTTGCGGACCACGGCCAGGCGGTGGTGTTCGCCGAACTCAATCTCAAGCTCAGCCTGCTATGGATCAGCGTGAAACCGATCCCGGGCATTCGCTTCCAGATCACCGAAGCGCTGCGCGCTGCCATCCCCGAGGCACGCATCGTCTCGCATATTTGACGCCTGTCCTGCCTGCGGGCATCCGATTCCCGCATCCAATCCGGCCGGACAATTACTTATCGTTTCGATCCCAGCACGCCCAGATGATCGGCGGCGCGCCGACCTGAACTCTGGCGCCGGTTGGGATTGTTAGGCTCCCAACGTATGTCCTTGCGGCGTTCTGCGATGAAACGGCGCGAAAATTTGCGGCGTTCCGGACCTTTGTATCCCGGCTTGCCGGTCTTGTCCTCATTTGCCATGGTGCCCTCTCCCGGCGCGGGTTTTGGCAAGCTGACCGGCCGGCTGGTTAAGATATAAACAACTAAGCAGAAAACATGCCAAGGTTAAATATTGGAGGAAAAACGCGCCCAAATTGCCCACACATACTGAAGCAGAAAGAGCAGGATACCGACGCCAGCCAAATACACCGCCCCACTAATGCCGAAATACGCCACGACACCCGCCGCCAGAAAAACCAACGAGCGGACACCGCTGCCCCAGGCAAGCCGTCGCGCAGTGCATTGATAAACGGTCGTGTTACGCGCTGGCCAGAGCCACACCGGCAGAAGATAGCTGACGGCCCCGGTCACCAGCGGAAAGAGAAATACAAAAAAGAAAATCTGCATGGAGGCGCCTGACGGCCGTGCACCCGTAGCGTGAAAACCAGCGGTTATCAACACGGCAATCAAACCAAAAACGGCCAAACCCAATGAGGTGCTGGAGCGGTGCCAACCCCAGACGAATTTTCGCCAGCGCATGACAAGAGACGATGCGAAACGCATAAGCGGTATCAGCCATAGCACAAGACCCGGCCAGACAAGCCACGCCAACCAGGCGGAGCCAGTTGCAACGAGCAGTGTACCGGTCACTGCAAAATACAGATCGCCATGCAAACGGCGACGTGCATCGGGGTCGGCATATCCGGCAACGGTGGGAACCAGCACACACAGCGTGCCGAAGGCAGTCATTCCGACAAAACCGAGGAGATTGATATGCAAGTGGAATCGTCTGAGCGCCATCCAGTATTCAGGCCAAAACATGGCAACGAGAATCGCGATCAATCCCAGCAGCAGGCAGGTCAGGGCCCAGCGATACCAATCCAGCCCGGGATGCGGGCGACCGAGCATGGTGCGGGCGCGGTACCACATCCACACGAGCAAAGTGCTGGCCGCAACCATAGCCAGTACAGCAGGGATGGGAAGCAGGTCGCGGCGCCAGAGAAACCCTGTGGACGCGAGAGTCCCGGCGATCAAGGCCAGCGGGGGTACCATCAATACCAGCCATCCCGCGGTGCGGCTGTACGTAAGGACCGGCGTGAAATAAATCATGGCCCCCATGATGAGCGGCATGATGCCGATCGCCATAATGAGATGAACAAGCGATGGTTCGCCTTGTGGGAGATAATGCCGCAAAACCATGGCGGCAAAAAAAGCGCTGACCGCCACAGTCGCCAGACCTGTCATTGTGCGGGCAACCGGATTCGGTGAACCGTCGGTGCCGTTGGGCTTCATATCGGTAAAACGACCGTCCAGCCTATCGTGGCGGTTCCGGCTTCCAGTTTTCGATGCGGACCGGCGGTTTGTATTCGTAACTGAAATAACTGGCGCCGATCATAAGCGCCAGCCACAATCCGCAGGTGATGGCTATCACTAGCTTCCAATTGACTCGCTTCAAGCAAGGGACGCCTGCTACTCGTCCGTCACGCAACCTTCGGAGGCGTTTTTCACGCTCCTGATGTATTTGTACAACGTGCCGCGAGTGGCTTTGTAGGGGGGCATCTTCCACGCCGTCTTGCGCTTGGTCATTTCGACATCGCTCACGGCGACACTCAGTTCGTTCCTCGCGGCATCCATGGTGATCACGTCGCCATCGCGCAGCAACGCGATGGGTCCGCCTTCCTGCGCTTCAGGCACGACGTGGCCGATGATGAAACCGTGCGAGCCGCCGGAGAAACGGCCGTCGGTGATCAGCGCGACATCTTTTCCCAATCCCGCGCCCATGATCGCGGATGTCGGCGTCAGCATCTCGGGCATGCCCGGACCGCCCTTCGGGCCTTCGTAACGGATGATGACCACATCACCCTTCTTGATCTCGCCGCGTTCAAGGCCCCTCAACATGTCCTCCTCGCAATCGTACACGCGTGCCGGCCCCGAGAAGCGCAGGCCTTCCTTGCCGGTGATCTTGGCGACCGACCCGCCGGGCGCGAGATTGCCCTTCAGGATCTGTATGTGGCCGGTCGGCTTGATCGGTTTTTCGAGCGGCATGAACACATCCTGTCCGGACTTGAGGCCCGGGAGCGCGGCAAGATTCTCGGCGATCGTCTTGCCGGTAACGGTTAAGCACTCGCCGTCGATGAAATCCTTCTCAAGCAGATATTTCATCACCGCCGGAGTGCCGCCGACATTGTGCAGGTCTTCCATTACGTACTTCCCGGAAGGCTTGAGATCGGCCAGGAACGGCACACGTTTGCTCACCGTCTGGAAATCCTCAATCGTCAGCGGCACGCCTACGGCGCGCGCCATGGCAATAAGATGCAGCACAGCGTTGGTCGAGCCACCGAGCGCCATCACGATCACCATGGCGTTTTCGAAGGCGCGGCGCGTCATGATGTCGCGTGGCTTGATGTCCTTTTCCAGCAGAGTGCGGATGGCCTTGCCGGCATTCTGGCACTCTTCGAGCTTGCCCGGCTCGACCGCTGGCATTGAAGAACTGTACGGCAGCGACATGCCCAGCGCCTCGATGGCACTCGCCATGGTGTTCGCGGTGTACATCCCGCCGCAGGCGCCCGCGCCGGGGCAGGCATGCTCAACGATGTCTTCGCGCGTCGATTCGTCGATCTTGCCCGCGATGGACGCGCCATAGCTCTGGAACGCGGAAATAATATCGAGCGTTTCGCCCTTCTTGCTGTGACCCGGCTTGATGGTGCCGCCGTAGACCATGATTGCCGGACGGTTCAGCCGACCCATGGCAATGAGACAACCGGGCATGTTCTTGTCGCAGCCCGGCAGCGCGATCAACGCGTCGTACCACTGCGCCGCCACCACGGTTTCGATCGAATCGGCGATGATGTCGCGTGACTGCAGGGAATACGACATGCCCTCCGTGCCCATGGAAATGCCGTCGGACACGCCGATGGTGTTGAAGCGCAGGCCCACGAGCCCGGCCGACTGCACGCCTTCCTTCACCTTCAAGGCCAGGTCGTTGAGATGCATGTTGCAGGTGTTGCCTTCCCACCAGTTGGAAACAATACCGACCTCGGCCTTGTTCATGTCCTCGCGGGTCAGGCCAGCGCCATAGAGCATCGCCTGGGACGCCCCCTGGGATTTTGGTTGCGTGATACGAGAACTGTAACGGTTCATCTTCGTGGCCATGGATGACTCCAGAATAAATTCAAGACTCTCTGTGCGATTAATCCCGTTCTCGCCGCGTCGGAATCGGTGCTGAGGCAAGAGGCGCGATTTTACCGTAGAGACAGGGAAACCACCGAGAAAAAAATCGGACGACAGAAAATCGCTGCACGCGCAAACGGGTGCAGACAGTGGCACGGCGGGAAACTTTAGGTCAGGCGCCCAGCGCCCGGGCCGCCCGGTTCACGTCCTTCTGTTTCACCCACAGGATGGCGCCGAAACGACCGGCGCCAGCGCAAACCGCATCCACGGCGGTGACGTTAATCTTGGCCGTGGCCAGTTTCGACGTGATCTTGGCGATGGCGCCGCGCTGGTCCGTGCCGCTGATGAGAAACGCGGTCTTCCGGCCTCGCAGCCGCAGTTTCATGCCGCGCGCGACCGCCAGAAACGTGGTAGCGTTGGCGGGAATGAAATCCATCTGAGAGTGCCGTCCACTGGGAAAACCGGTGAATGCCAGCAGATTGATCCCTGCCTTTGCCAGTCCTGCCAGAATCCGACCTGCCTCGCCCACCCGGTTGGGGATTTGCATTGCGAAATAACTGACCTTCTGTGCTCTGGCCATATTCATCCTCCTGATGTCATGTCCGATGGCGGATGCCGGTATCATCATATCGCAGCACCAGCGCCACCAACAGCATCCTACGTAGCGGAACACAATCGGCGCGCTTGGCTTAACGATGTACGCTGACGGGGCTTTGACAAGCGAACATGGGTCCCACGGCGGCAATCAAACCCAGGCACCATGCGTTTCCCGGTCAAGGAACGAATGAGTTATGATGGAGCCACGTATATGGCCTCCTGCGCCTGGTATAGATTGCTGCGCCCGCTGCTCTTCCGGCTCCCCGCCGAAACCAGTCACATACTGATATTAACGCTGCTTGGTATTTTCTATCGTCTGCCCGGGGCGGGCGCCATCATACGAACTTTGTTCGTCCGCCGCCTTCCGGCACTGCCGCTCAGCGTTATGGGACTGCGCTTTTCCAACCCGGTGGGCTTGGCGGCGGGCATGGACAAAAATGCCGAACACATCAGGCCGCTTTCCGATTTCGGCTTCGGGTTTCTCGAGGTCGGTACGGTCACGCCGCGACCGCAACCCGGCAATCCAAGCCCACGGATGTTCCGCCTCAAACACCACTCGGCCATCATCAACCGCATGGGCTTCAACAACGTCGGCGTGTACCGCCTGATCACCAATCTCGTGCCGCAGGGCAAGCCCTGTCCGATTGGCATCAATATCGGCAAGAACCGCGACACACCTGTGGAGCGGGCCGTTGAGGATTATATCTCCGCGCTGCAAGCGGTGTATGGGCATGCCGATTACGTCGCGGTGAATATCTCGTCGCCGAATACCGCGGGACTGCGCGATCTCCAGAACGAGGAAAATCTCGACGCCCTGCTGCGCGCGCTGAAGACCGAGCAGGCATCACTCGCCGAAAAACACGGACGTTACGTGCCGATCGCGCTCAAGATCGCGCCTGACCTGGACGACACGCAGATCGCCGCGATTGCCCGCCGGGTGCTGGAGCACCGATTCGACGCAGTGATCGCCACCAATACCACCGTTACCCGGCCCGGCCTCACGGAGGAACCCCTGGCCGCCCAGACCGGCGGCCTGAGCGGGCGACCGCTCAAACCACTTTCCACGGAGGTCATCCGCAAGTTGTACGCACAATTGCAGGGGAATGTGCCGATCATTGGCGTCGGCGGCATCGAGAATGCCGACGATGCCTGGGAGAAACTGGTGGCCGGCGCCGACCTGATCCAGATTTACACCGGATTCATTTACGAAGGACCCTGCATCGTGCGAGAGATCGTGCGCGGTCTCACCGAGCATACGACTGCCGCGGGCCGTCATGATCTGGCCGAGGCCGTCGCGCGCGCGAGAATCACCGCGCGGGCCGATCGCATCAGTGATTGACGGAAAGTTCTAGCCGTTGACCACGACGCGGTTCCGCCCCCCGCCCTTGGCGCGGTACAGCGCCTCGTCGGCGCCGTTGATCAGATCCCGGCTTCCACGCATTTCATGATTGAAGCAGGCGACTCCGATACTCACCGTAACTTTCCGCGGGGGATCCGTCTGAACATCCGGAGACAGCAACGAGGCGGTCTGGATTTCAACGCGTAACCGTTCGGCCAATGTTTCCGCGGTGTTGATCATGGTATTGGGCGCGATGACCAGGATTTCCTCGCCGCCGTAGCGCGCCACGATGTCCGCTTCCCTGACCGTGTGCGCGGCCAGCTTGGCCACGCGGTGCAATACCAGATCCCCCTCCAGGTGCCCGTAGGTATCGTTGATGCTTTTGAAATGATCGATATCCATCATCAATATGGAAAGCGGCAGATCGTAGCGGCGCGCCATCGCGATTTCGTCTACCAGGCGGCGCTCCAGGTAGCGCCGGTTGAAGACGCCCGTGAGCGGATCAGTGATGTTTTCCTGTTCGAGCAGCACCAGGCGGCGGATATCCAAGGTGGTTCGCAATGACAGGTAACTGACCAGCCAAACGAACCAGCCGCCAAGGAAAAACACGGCCGGTACCATGAGGTCGCCGGTTGACATGTGGGACTGCCAATAGACGAAGGTGTAACCGAGATATCCGATGAGAAAAGAGATAATCATCGTTCTCAGAAGATACCAGCGATTGCGCAGCGTGCCTTCCGGAAGCTCGGCGATCAGCTTGCGGATCGCATTTAGCGAAATGACAAGGAGAACGGCGCCTGCCATAACCAAACCGTTGGCGATCAGATGTAGCATCGGGTGCTGCCATTACGTGACCTATTACAGCTCTCATGGGCCAATCGGCCGCCGTGAGCCTTGAAACGGCGGTCGCTTCTACCGAATACTTCTCCTTCAATC
Source organism: Sulfuricaulis sp. (assembly GCF_049587675.1). Taxonomy (GTDB): domain Bacteria; phylum Pseudomonadota; class Gammaproteobacteria; order Acidiferrobacterales; family Sulfurifustaceae; genus Sulfuricaulis. Next base: position 9,376 of record NZ_JBAVEJ010000243.1, read on the forward strand.
CAGACTATAGCCGAAATTCGTTACCTCACTCCCGTTCCTCGCCACGAACATTTTTCAAAAACACACTCATCGAAATGTCAGCTTAGTTTCTTACCCACCACAGCGAACGGTTGTTCGCGGGCATGGCCCGGTCGCCGGCGAACGCTAGTCCGTTTTCCAGCGCCAGCCGGTTCACGTCCTCGAACAGGCGCACGCCGGATGCCGCATCGCGCGCCTTCAGCCAGCAGTCGAACTCATCGTTGCTGGGTTCAAGCGATCGGCCGGCGTAACGGTACGGTCCGTAAACGTACAGGGTGCCGCCGGACTTAAGTAGTCGGCCAACACCGGCAAACAGTCTTTCCACCGCCGCCCATGAGACAATATGTATCGTATTAATGCACACCACGGCTTGTGCCGCAGCTATCGGCCAGCGATCGGAAAAAAGGTCAAGCGCCAGCGGTTCGCGCAGATTGGCCAGTCCGGCCTCGTCGCGCCAGGCGGATATGCTGGGAAGATTTTCGACCACGTCAGTCGGCTGCCATTCGACATGCGGCAACCCGCGAGCAAAGTGCACCGCGTGCTGTCCGCTACCGCTGCCGATCTCGAGCACCAGGCCGGGAACAGCGAGAATCTCGCGCAGGACCGCCAGAATCGGTTCCTTGTTGCGCTCGCAGGATGGTGAAGACTGTTTCATTTATCGTGCTATGGTGGATTATTATGTCCCCCATGGCAATCCACGAGGAGTCACCATGCCCTATCTGAAAATCCAGACGAATCGCGAAGTGACGGATGACGCGAAGCAGGAGATTATGAGAAAGCTTTCCGTGCTGGTGTCAAAGAATCTCGGTAAGCCCGAGAAGTATGTCATGGTGCGCTTCGACCCCGCGGAGCCCATGATGTTTGCGGGAGACGCTCATCCATGCGCCTACTTGGAGTTGAAATCCATCGGGCTGCTGGAGAGCAAGACCGAGACGCTCTCCAGGGTGTTGTGTCAGTTCCTGAATGATGAACTTAAAATTCCGTCGGAGCGGATTTACATCGAATTTGCCGACGCCAAAAATTCCATGTGGGGCTGGGACGGCGGCACCTTCTGACGCATGACGCCGTTGTAGACTGATGAAACGCTGTATCACGGCATCCCGGGTTCACCGGAAGGAAGAAGGAGATCCATTATGTACAAGCGCATCTTGGTGGCAGTAGACGGCAGCGATACGTCACAACTGGCGCTCCAGGAAGCGGTCAATCTGACCAAGGAGTCGGGTGGCCAACTGCGCATCGTGCACGTGGTCGACGAGGTTACGTTCGATTTATACCAGGAAGTCGTGGACCCCGGCGAAATCCAGAAGGCCATAACCAAATCCGGGGAGGTGATCCTGAGCAAGGCGCAAATCGCGGTACGTGCGGCGGGGGTCAAGGCTGAAACCCGGTTGCTTGAAATCGAAAAACTCGGCCGCCGTGTTCCTGACATGATCGCACAAGAAGCGGATGCCTGGCCCGCCGACCTGATCGTGATCGGCACGCACGGACGGCATGGATTCAATCACCTTCTGATGGGCAGCGTCGCCGAAGGCGTGGTGCGTAGTGCGACCAAGCCGGTGCTGCTTATTCGAGGGAAGTAAGAAACTTTTCAAACAAAAAATTCCGAATGCCGTCGCGTGCCGGCAATCGGGCATGTGAACAAAAATTTCATTCCCGCCTATCCAGCACAATACGCTGCGCCATGGAGTCCTACGCGAGCGCCTCAAAGTATGACGTGAACTTCATGCCCCGGCTTCGGAAAAAGTGCCGGACGCTCTACTTGAGTGCACCAAGCAGAACTTCGCACACTCGCTCGATGTGATCGAGCGGCATGCCGGGGTAGATGGGTAGCGAGAGTGTTTCGGTGGTGGCGTGTTCGCATACCGGTAGGCTCCCAGGCTTATAACCGAGGTGCTTGTACACCTCTTGCAGGTGCAGGCCCTGCGGATAGCACTGCGAGCTGCCAATCTGCGCGTCGGTGAGCGCCTGGCGTACAGCGTCGCGTTTCGGTACACGTATGGTGTAGAGATTGAAAACGTGTGTGCCGTTCTTGGGCAGCGACGGTGTTTTCACGGTCGAGCCCGTGAACCGCTGGGTGTATTCCTGCGCCACTTTCTGCCGGCCAGCGATGTCGTCCTTGATTTGCCGCAGTTTGATGCGCAGTACCGCAGCCTGAACTTCGTCGAGGCGGCTGTTCATGCCGATCTCGGTGTGGACGAAGGGCTTCACCGCGCCGTGATTGCGCAGTCGGCGGATGTGTTCATTGACCGCGTCCGAGCTGGTCGTGACCATGCCGCCGTCACCGTAGCAGCCGAGCACCTTCGTGGGATAGAAGCTGAAGCTGCCGGTGTCACCGATCGAGCCGACCACCTTGCCATTGTGCAGGGCGCCGAAAGACTGGGCACAGTCCTCGACCACGGCAAGCTTGTGCTTCTTCGCGATCTCCATGGTCTCGCCCATCTCGGACGGGTGACCAAAAATATGTACCGGCACGATGGCCTTGGTCTTGGCGGTGATCTTGGCGCGCACGCTTGCGGGATCGAGGCATAAGCTGCCCGGGAGGATGTCCGCGAACACAGGGGTCGCGCCCGCCATGTCGATGGTCTCGGCCGAGGCGAAGAAGGTAAACGGCGTGGTGACGACTTCATCGCCCTTGCCGATGCCAAGCGCACGCAGCGAAAGGAACAGCGAGTCCGTGCCGTTCGCCACCGCGATGGCATGCTTCACGCCGACGTATTCGGCGAATTCCTTCTCCAGGGCCTGCGTATGCGGACCGAGAATGAAACTGCCGCGCGCGCCGGTCTCGCGGATCGCGGCGAGCCATTCGGCTTCGAGACTTTTGTACTGCGCAGAAAGATCGAGAAACGGGACAGGCTTGTTCTTGGTTATGGCGTGCATGCGGCGATTTTCTCCTTTACCAACTGAGCAACGCGCAATGCCTCCAGACCGACGTGGCCGTTGACCACGGGCGGGGTTCCGGTGCGCACGGCTTTGACAAAATAATCCAGCTCGGCGTCGAGCGGCGGACGCGGCGTGATAGGGACCGTTTCGGTGACAATCTGGGGCCACTCGGCCCCGCCCTCGCCGGGCGTGGCGTGCACCACTTCGAGCTTCTGATCGGCGTAATCCAGGCCGTAATACTGGTGGTCGCCGAAAACGCGAATACGCCGCAGCTTCTTGTTCGAGACACGGCTGGCGGTTACATTCGCGACCGCGCCATTCTCGAATTCGATGCGCGCATTGGCGATGTCAACGTGATTGGTAATCACGGCAATACCCGTGGCCGCGACGCTTTTGATATCAGATCGCACCAATGACATCACGATGTCGATGTCGTGGATCATGAGGTCCGTCACCACGTCCACGTCGGTGGCGCGCGCGACGAATGGACCGATGCGATGGACCTCGATGAAGCGCGGGTTCTGCACGCGCTCGGCAAGCGCCATGACCCCGGCGTTAAACCGTTCGAGATGACCCACCTGGAAAATGACTCCAGCGCGTTCGGCGAGCTTCACCAGCTCGGCCGACTCCTGGTAGGTCGGCGCGATCGGCTTTTCCATCAGCATGTGCACTCCGCGCTCGAGGAAGGGTTTCGCCACCTGGCTGTGATAGACCGTCGGCACCACGATACTCACGGCATCGACGCTGCCGAGCAGCTCGCGTGAATCGGCATACGCGTGGCATCCGTGTTGCTGGGCTATCTCCTGCGCCGCCTTCTCATTGATATCAGCCACGCCCACGAGCTCGACATCCGGCATGGCGGCATAGATGCGCGCATGAATGCGGCCAAGATAGCCGACGCCAGCCACGCCAACGCGCAGTTTCGCGCCATTTCCTTTCGGGTGCGTTTGGGTTGCAGCAGTCATTGGTTGGTTGGGCGGCGGAGTCCTTCAGCCAGACCGGAAACGAAATGAAACAATGGCATATTAGCGGCGCGGATTATACCGGAAATTCTCGCCGGCGCCACGAACCACACTTTCAGCGTTGGAGTCGCCATGCCCCGGATTCGACAAATACGCGATAAAGCGTGGTGTCGATCTTGGCGGACTTGGCCTCGGCCGCGAGGATATCCAGCGCCTTCTCCGCCGGCAGACCCTGCTTGTACGGCCGGTCGCCGGCCGTGAGCGCATCGTAAATGTCGGCGATGGTCATGATACGTGACTGTACCGGAATTTTATCGGCCGAGAGGCGGCGCGGGTAACCGGAACCGTCAAGCTTTTCGTGATGGGAAAACGCGATCGCGGGCAAGTTCGCCAGATTTTTCGTCCACGGAATCAGACTCAGGAACGCGTAGGTGTGACTGACATGCGATTCGATCTGGGCACGCTCCTCTGCGTTCAGGCTGCCCTTAGAGAGCGCCAGATCTGCGAATTCGAAGTCATGCAGCAGCGGAAGCTCCTCGCCATCCTCGCCCGGAAAACGGAACGTGACCACCTCGGCCAGTTCAGCGCTGACTTCCGCGTGCGAAACCGTCGGCTCGTTCGCGTGCAATACATGTAGCAGGAACTCGTCCAGGCGCGCCCGGTCAGCGGCAAGTTCCTGCTCGATTTCCCGTCGGCGCACTTCAAATTCTCCGGCATTCCGGTTCCGCATCTCGTGCAATTCGAGCAGGCGACGGTAGGCGCGCCGTTCCAGACTGGCGCGCGCGTAGCGAAAGCGCTGCTTGAGCAGGTCAAGATGGGCGGGCTGGAGCTTCTTGGCCTTGACCAGCACGTTCTCGCGCACCCCAACCTTGCCGAAGTCGTGCAACAAGGAGGCGTAGCGCAGCTCGCGCAATTGTTCCTTCGTGAAGCTGACATCGCGCAGGCCGGGCGCGTCGGCCCGGTCCGCGGCCACGGCAATGCGCTCGGTGAAGTCGGCCACGCGGAACGAATGACCGGCCGTGGTCGGATCGCGCGCCTCGATGGCTTGCACCGAGGCCTTGATGAAACCCTCGAACAGATTCTCGATGTCGGCGTACAGCATGCTGTTCTCGAGCGCCACCCCTGCCTGCCCCGCCAGCGCCATGGCAATGGCGCGGTCCGAGTCATCGAACGGCAGCACATGGTTTTCAAAATCTTCCGGACGGCGCAGCACGGCATCCGGGTTGTTTTTGCGGTTGATGAGCTGCAATACGCCGACCACCTCGTTGGCTTTGTTCGTGAGCGGCACCGTCAAAAGCGACTTGGTGTGGTAACCGATGGAGCGGTCCGAGGCCGGATTGAATTTATACGGCGCCGTCGGTTCAATCGCGTAGGCATCGTCCAGCATCACCGCCTTGCCCTGACGCGCGACATGGCCGGCGATACTGTAATCGCCGACCAGGGCTTTCTGGGCATCGGAGGTGGCGCGAGTGGAAGCATTTTGCCACAGGCGGAAATAGAGCTTGCCGTTGCTGTCGCGGGTGTAGATCGAGGCGCCGTCCGCACCGGTCAGATGGCGTGCATGCGTGAGAATCAGTCCAAGCAGCGTGTCGAGGTCCTTCTCCGAGGCCAGCGCGCGTCCGATCTCGAGCACGTGTTCGAGCATCTGCGTCGCGCGCTGCTCGCCCCCTTGTCGCAACAGCGCAGTCGCCGATTTGAACGCGGCATACACCACTTCCTTCGAACAGGTGACATCCAGCACGCCCGCCACCTGCGGGTGATCGAGCAGGACACGATCCATCTTTTGCTGAGGGTTATTCGCCCAGAGAATGACGGCAAACTTGGAGGACGATGCATTTTCGGTCTTGCGTCGCGCGAGCGCCTCCTGGGCCATTTTTGGGGTAATGACCAGAACCGATCCCTCGATATCTTTGCGGATTTCCCCCAGCGTGGTGAACCTACGCTGGCGTTCGGGCGGCGCAAAGGATTCCAACACCTCTCCATCGAGTTCCGCCTCTTGCACGATCAGCAAGCTGGAATGAATGTCGGGCATCGCTATGGGTATGTTATTGAACTACGATAATAAACACCCTACAGTCACTTCCGGTGTGACGCAACCTTCGCGGTCAGCCGCGCCGTCAAATATCAGCGAGCCTACTTCCATGGAACAGAAAAGCGTGCTGATCACCGGCTGCTCGTCAGGCATCGGCCACTGTCTGGCGCGCGGTCTGAAGCAGCGCGGTTACCGGGTGTTCGCCACGGCGCGCCAGGCGACCGATGTCGAATCCCTGACGACAGCCGGTTTTGAGAGCTTCCCGCTCGATCTGGATTCCTCGAGTTCGATCCGTACAGCCGTGGAAACGGTCCTTGCGCGTACCCAGGGCCGGCTCTACGCGCTCATTAACAATGGCGCCTACGGTCAACCCGGCGCGGTCGAGGATTTGTCGCGCGCGGCATTGCGGGCACAATTCGAAACCAACGTCTTCGGCACGCAGGAACTGACCAATCTGGTCGTCCCCGCCATGCGAGCCCAGGGCGAAGGCCGCATCATCCAGATAAGCTCGATACTGGGCATCGTGTGTTTCGCATATCGTGGCGCATACAACGCCTCCAAGTTCGCACTCGAGGCACTTTCCGACACGATGCGTCTGGAGCTGCGCGGGACGAATATACATGTCTCGCTCATCGAACCCGGTCCGATTACAAGCCGCTTCCGCGCTAACGCCCATGCGGCGTTCAAACGCCACATCGACCGGGAACACAGCGTGCATCGTGAATACTATGCGCGCGTGGAGAAACGCCTCGAAGGACCGAAGCCTATGCCCTTCACGCTCCCGCCGGAAGCCGTGTTGAAGCAGGCAATCAAGGTGCTGGAGGCGCGCCGGCCCAAGGCGCGCTATGCCGTGACATTTCCGACGACACTTTTTGCCGTGCTGCGGCGGATTTTACCGGTGCGTGTGCTCGATTCGATTCTGTCGGCCGTCAGCAACAGCGGCCAGCGTTAGTCGAGCATATGAGACACCAGCCCATCGGCCAGCTTGGGTTCGAACCAGGTGGACTTGGGCGGCATCACCTGACCGGCGTCGGCCACCGCCATCATATCGGCGATGGAAGTGGGAAATAGTGAAAACGCGCAGGCCATCTCGCCGGAATCCACGCGCCGTTCCAGTTCCTGCAGGCCGCGAATTCCGCCGACGAAATCGATGCGCTTGTCACGGCGCGGATCGCCGATCCCGAGCACCGGCGTCATCAGACTGTCCTGCAGCAGGCTCACGTCCAGCCGCTTCACCGGATCATTCGCGGGAATGCGTTCAGACTTGATGTTCAGGCGATACCACTGTCCTTTCAGGTAGAGACCGAACTCGCCGGTACGTCCCGGTTTTACCGCCACCGATTCCAGTTTCACGTTGAAAGCGCTCGCGATTTTTTGCAGGAACTGCTCGCGCTCCAATCCATTCAAATCCTTGACCACGCGGTTGTAATCCAGAATCTGCATCTGGTTATCGGGAAAAATGACGGAGAGAAAATAATTGTACGGTTCCTCGCCGGTGTGCTTCGGATTGGCGGCGCGTCTGGCCGCCGCCACACGCGAGGCCGCGGCCGAGCGGTGATGCCCATCGGCGATGTAGAGGCAAGGCATGGCGTCGAAGGCGGCGGTAATCGCACCGATCTGCTGACGATCGCGCATCGCCCATAGCGTGTGACACACGCCGTCGTCGGCGGTGACGTCCACTTCCGGAACAGCGCGCGCGACCTCGTCGATAATCGTATCCACGGCCGATGACCGCCGGTAAGTCAGAAACACCGGCCCGGTCTGGGCATTGAGCGCCTCGATTTGCCGCACACGATCATCTTCCTTGTCCGGGCGGGTGAACTCGTGCTTGCGGATGCGGTTGCTTTCGTAGTCAGGAACCGAAGCCGCGACCACGATGCCGGTCTGCTGGTGCGCGCCCATCACGAGACGGTATACGTAATAATAAGGACCGGGATCGCGCCGGAGCGCGCCGGCGTCGAGCATCTTCCGGAAATTCTCCCGACCCTTGGCATAAACGGCGGCGCTGTACGGATCGATGCCCGCGGGCAGGTCGATCTCGGGCTTGGAGATGTGCAGGAAACTCCACGGCTTGCCTGCAGCGCGTACGCGCGCTTCGTCCGTGTTCAGCACGTCATAGGGCGGCGCGATCACATCGGCGGCGCGGCCGGGCGCCGGGCGCAATCCGGTAAAGGGGCGAATCAGGGACATCTCGACTCCAGGTTGGGCAAAAAGAGGCGCCATTCAAAACCAGTTGCCGCCAGAAATCAAACTAACCGGTAAAATTGCCTGTCTGGCGAAGACCGGATGGCTACGCTAGCATACGCCGGTTTTTTGATTCTTATGTGTAAAACTCCCATGGCCGACAACTGCCGCAACTACCTCCCTCCTGAATGGGCGCCGCAAAGCGGTGTCATGCTCACCTGGCCGCACGCTCACGGCGACTGGGCCAAGCGCCTCAAGCAAGTGGAACCGGTATTTATCGAAATCGCGCGACAGGTGAGTCTGCGCGAAAAAGTACTGATCTGCTGCTACGACCGGACGCAGCGCGAGCGTATTGGTGAAATTCTTACCAAAGCCGACGTGGATATGGGGCGGGTTATGCTGCGCACGGTCCCGTCGAACGACACCTGGGCGCGCGATCACGGACCGCTCACGGTCGTGTGCCAGGGCGAGCCCATGTTGCTCGATTTCGGATTCAACGGCTGGGGCGGGAAATTCGGCTACGAGCTCGACAACCAGATCAGCCGCAAACTTTACGGCATGGATACTTTCGGCCACACCCCGATGCAGACCGTGGACATGGTCCTTGAAGGCGGCTCCATCGAGGTGGATGGCTCCGGCACTTTGCTTACCACCAGCCGCTGTTTGCTCGCGCCCACGCGCAACCCGAAACTATCGAAGCAACAGATCGAAGAACAGCTCATGGGATTGCTCGGCATCAACCGGATTCTGTGGCTCCAACACGGTTATCTCGCCGGTGATGACACCGACAGCCACATTGACACACTCGCGCGCTTCTGCGACCGCGGCACCATAGCCTATGTGCGCTGTGACGACCCCCAAGACGAGCATTACACGGAACTGAAGGCCATGGAGGATGAGCTGAAAACCTTCCGTGCCGCCGACGGTCAACCTTACCGGCTCGTGCCTCTGCCCTGGCCACGCGCTAAGTTCGATGAGGACGGCAACCGCCTGCCCGCCACCTACGCGAACTTCCTCATCATTAATCGGGCGGTACTGGTACCCATCTATGAAGACCCGGCCGACGCGGCGGCATTGGCAAGCCTGAAAACATGCTTTCCGGACCGCGAGATCGTTGCCATCAACTGCCTTCCACTCATTTATCAATTTGGCAGTCTGCATTGCATCACAATGCAGTTGCCGGAGGGCGTTCTTTAAGTCAAATCGCCTCCGGCGATGGTGAAGAGCAAATTGCGGTTCCCCGCACTGTATCCCTCTTCTGTTGACTCGCCTTCGGCGATGTTAAAGGCTAATTGCAGGTGGCTCCGCCCCTGCACCCTGGGTGACTTTCTCTTGCTTGTCCAAGAGAAAGTCACCAAAGAGAAAGACATCCGGTCGCTTCGCCGCCCATACAACGGGCGGTGCCCTATTCCCACCCAGGGCGCGCCGATCCACGGCGCGCCCGTTCGGCGGCATGGAAGTCCACCGGACTTCCATGAATACTCCGCCTCACCCTCGGGCTCGATCAGGAGGCTCGCGACAACCCCCGACCTCGCTCGGTGCTCGGCTCGCTCCGACGGGGATGAGAGCAACCCACCTCCAACCTTAATGCGGAGGTGTTTTCAAAAAACCCCGTATGGCGCACCCGAGCCCCGCCAGGCTTTGGGCGCGCGCCCCGAAGGGGGCGCAGACAGGGATGTCTGCGCCTGACCCGCCGCGACAGGATGTCGCGTCGGTTCAGCGCCGGGACCCAAAGCCGCGGAGCGCAGGAGAAGTGCGCCATCCGGGGCGTGCTTTCTTTTGGTTTCTTTTCTTTGCACGAGCAAAGAAAAGAAACCCTGGGTGCGGGGCGGGAGCATCCCGCATTCACACAATGCCGCCGCAGGCGGCTCGACAGAAAATAGGTCCAGGGGCGGAGCCGCCCGCAAATAGATTTTGAGTTCGCGCGCAAAACGCGCGATACCATGTAAATCCTGGATCCCCGCCTTCGCGGGGATGACACCTAGATTCCCGCCTATGTGGGAATGACAACAGCGAAAAAATAAAACGGGAAGGCCCTCACGGACCTTCCCGTTTCTCGATACGACAACCTGCGATTACTTCTTGTCTTTACCTTTGGCCTTGCCTCCGCTCTTCACTTCAATGCTGGTGGCGGTCATTTTATATTCCACCGTCACCTTGTCACCCACCTTGACGTCACCCGTCACCTTGGTGCCGGCGTCGCGGGCCATTTCCCATTTCTCTTTGCCTTTCTGTATCACGATCTTGCTATCCGTCACTTCCAGCACCGGACCGGTGGCCTGATACGCCATGGCCAGAGGGCTCGCCAGTAACAGCGCTGTTGCCAGAATCATTGTCGTCCGCTTCATATCTTCACTCCTTTAGTGATGGTTGGGGCACAAACGATAGAAATCCATCTGTTAACAGTCAAGCGGCGGAATAAAATCCGCAACGGAACATGCTACCATTGGCGCCATGAACTCAACAGTCAAAGTCGGCCTCGTCCAGCATGCCTGCACCGAAGACCGCGGCAAAAATCTCACCGCCACCATTGCCGGAATTCGCGAGGCGGCCGGCCGGGGGGCGCGTCTTATCCTGCTGCAGGAACTGCATACCGGCGTTTATTTTTGCCAGGTCGAAGACACCAAGCGCTTCGATCTGGCCGAAACCATTCCCGGTCCGACGACACAGGAATTGGGGAAAGTGGCCAAGGAATTGGCGGTCGTGATTGTCGGCTCGCTGTTCGAGCGGCGCGCGCCCGGCGTGCACCATAATACCGCGGTCGTGCTGGATGCCGACGGAACCCTGAAAGGCCAGTATCGCAAGATGCATGTCCCGGACGATCCTGGTTACCACGAAAAATTCTACTTTACGCCGGGAGACCAGGGTTTCGCGCCGGTGGCGACCTCGCTCGGGACGCTCGGCGTGCTGGTGTGCTGGGACCAGTGGTACCCGGAAGCGGCGCGTCTGATGGCGATGCACGGCGCGGATATCCTGCTCTACCCCACCGCCATCGGCTGGGACCCGCGCGATGATGAACCGGAGAAAACCCGCCAGCGTGAGGCGTGGGTCACCATCCAGCGCGCCCATGCGATCGCCAACGGCTTGCCCCTGGTGGCATGCAACCGCGTCGGTCTCGAGCCCGATCCCTCCGGACGTTCGTCCGGCATCCAGTTCTGGGGGTCGAGCTTCATCACCGGCCCACAGGGGGAATTTCTCGCGCAGGCCTCGACCGACAGGCCCGAGGTGCTGGTGGCGGAAGTCAGCCGCCGGCGCACCGAGGACGTGCGTCGCATCTGGCCGTTTTTCCGCGACCGGCGCATCGACGCCTATCAGGATTTGCTCAATCGCTACGGGAAATAATCAATCTGCCGTCACGTCTGGCGGCAACTTTCTCAATCACCGATGGCCAAACCGATACTGCTCAATTCCGCCGCCGAGCTGCTGGAGCGCATTCTCAGCGGAAAAATGCCCGCCGACCGGCAAATGGAAGGGTATTTCCGGGCGCATCGGGGCATGGGCGTGCGTGACCGCGGCTTCGTGGCGGAGACGGTCTACGGCTGTCTGCGCGAAAAGCGATTGCTCGAGCACATTGCCGGCAACGCGCTGTTACTGGATGTCGTGGCGGCCTATTTGCTGACGCATGGTTACAGCGCCCGCGCTCTCGAAGAAACGGGATTTCGCGGCGATGCGCGTGAAATGGTCGAGCGTGCCCGGACACTTGAAAAATCCTCACTTCCGTTTGCGATCCAGACGAATATGCCGGATTGGCTGGCGGAACGTCTGCGCGCGCAATTCGGCGACGCCGAAGCGCTGACACTGTCGCTCGCGCTGAACCAGCCCGCGCCGATGGACTTGCGCGTCAACACGCTCAAAGCCAAGCGCGAGGAAGCCGAGGCACGGCTGGCCGGGGAAGGCTTTCCGTGCACACCCACGTCTTATTCCGCGACCGGACTACGCCGCAACGACCGTGCATCCGTTTTCAAGACCCAATGCTTCAAGGAGGGTTTTTTCGAAGTACAGGATGAAGGCAGTCAATTGGTGACGCTGATGCTCGAACCGAAGCGGCAGGAGATGGTCGTGGATTTTTGCGCTGGTGCCGGCGGCAAGACCTTGTATATCGGTGCACTCATGGCCAACACCGGCACGGTATACGCCTTCGACGTGCTGGCAAAACGCCTGGAGAAGCTCAAGCCACGGCTCCGGCGCGCGGGGCTCGACAACGTGCGCATGGTCGCGATCAGCCATGAGCACGATGCGCGAGTACAGCGTCTTAAAGGCAAGATCGATCGCGTGCTGGTGGATGCGCCCTGCTCCGGAACGGGCACGCTGCGGCGCAATCCTGACATCAAATGGCGCGAAATCGATTTGCAGGAACTCGCGGATATGCAGCAACGTATCCTTGCCGCCGCGGAGGAACTGGTCAAACCCGGTGGACGGCTGGTGTATGCCACGTGCAGTCTGTTGCGTGAGGAAAACGAGGATGTCGTGGAAAAATTTCTCTCAGCACATCCCGAATTCATCACGGTGCCGGCAGGCGAGATACTGGCGCGACGGCATGTGCCGCTGACGATGAACGACGCCGCCCTGCGGCTTTTTCCACACCGTCACCACACCGACGGTTTTTATGCCGTCGCGCTGGAAAAAAAACAGGGATAAGCAGGCCGCGCGTGGCGCGGCCACAAGATTATTTTTTATGCGCCAGCGCCCGACGGCGATGGCGAATCAGCGTTGCCAACCAGATCAAAACGCCCACCAACACGAGGCCGAGCAGTACGTACAGCTCGTAGCGCTTGAAGTCGTCCAGGAACAGGCGGAAGGCCTCACCGAATAGATAGCCTGCAGAAGCGAAAGTGATGGACCATATGATCGCGCCGATCAGATTGAGCGTGAAAAAACGTGAGCGCGAGATATGCGCCGCACCGACCGCAAACGGCGTGACGTTGCGAAATCCATAGAAGAACCGGAATGACAGGATGAGCAGGTTTTTGTGACGATGCAGATGCTTGTAAACCTTCGCGGCGCCTTCCTGCCACGACAGACGCTTGGCAATGATTTTCGGTCCGTAATGCCGGCCGATGTAGAAGTACAGCTGGTCACCGCTGAAGCTGCCGGCGAACGCGCTGACGATCACCCACGGCAATTCGAGAAACCCCATGTGCGCGGCGAACCCGCCCAGGATAAGAATGGTTTCCCCTTCCAGAAACGTTCCGATCAGGATGGCGAGGTAGCCGTAGTTCTTGATCAGTTCAGTGAGCGTTTCCAGTGACATGGGAAAATCAAAGCAACGGCTTCAGAGCGAACTCAAGCCCACAAGAACAACATTCCCCGAGCGCTGTCGGGGCCGGATAAATCGGCGATACGGCGTCAGTCCGTCAGTCGTCAGCCGGGAACGACACGCGTGGCCTGTTTTCCTTTCGGTCCCTGAGTATGCTCGAACTCGACCTTCTGTCCTTCATTCAGGCTCTTGTATCCATCCCCTTCTATGGTGGAGAAATGAACGAATACATCCTCACTGCCGTCGGTCGGGGTGATGAAACCGTAACCCTTCGCGTTATTGAACCACTTCACAGTACCGGTCTGCATACATACCTCTTTTTTATTTGATTGCTAATACCGCCCACCTCCTAGTATTACTCCGGTCGGGCGTGGAAACATCCTACGTGAAGTCCTCAGGCATGACAATGCTGCGGGCAAGCCTTGGTCAGGCGGGCAGAATGAGCAAACGCTAATATTCCTCGTGCCCCCGGCCGCGGCCGCGCTTGATTGCCGCGTGGCGCTTCTTGGCCGCCAACCGTCGCTCTTTCGCACCCCGGCTGACGCGGGTCGCCTTGCGCAACTTGGGCACGTGATTCAGCGCACGCAATTTATGAATCAGCCGCTCGAAAGCGATCTCGCGGTTACGAATCTGGGAACGGTTTTCCGTGGCCGTCACCACCACGCCCGATGGCAAGTGGGTCAGGCGCACCGCCGATTCGGTGCGGTTCACATGCTGACCGCCGGGGCCGGAAGCGCGATAGGTATCCACGCGCACTTCCTGTTCCAGCGCCGCACGATTCAATGCATAGGGCGGCGGTTTAGCGGCCTTCAGTCGCATGATGCATCTTTCATTTCAGATAACGGACCTTCTGTTAGAATACGCGCCCTTGAGCTGTCCCGAATAATAAAGGAAAAGCTGCATGATCGTTATCCTTAAAGCCGATCTTACCGAGAAGTCACCGGAATACCGGCAGGTTCTCGACTACCTGGCGCACAAACCGAACATCAAGACGCGGGTGCATCAGGAGGTCGGCAGCCTGCAGACGCTCACCGAAATATACCTCATCGGCGATACCGCCTCGCTCGACAAAACCGAGGTCGAGAGCCTGCCCGGCGTGGACCGCGTGGTGCGCGTCTCGGAAGAATACCGCATCCTGGGCCGGCACAAGGACGACAGCCGCCCCACCGGCTTTGAGTACAACGGCGTCAAATTCAGCCAGGACAATCTCAACGTCTTCGCCGGTCTCTGTGCCGTGGACAATCCGACTCATGTCGAGATGATGCTGAAGGCGCTGCGCGACAACGGCCAGGTATGCACGCGCATGGGCGCGTACAAGCCGCGCACCAATCCGTATTCGTTCCAGGGCCACGGCAAGGAGTGTCTTCCCTGGGTGTTTGATCTCGCCGGAAAATACGGCATCAAGGCGATCGCCATGGAGATCACTCACGATTCGCATCTGCACGAGATCCAGGAGGCGCTGCATAAAACCGGTAAACCCACGGGCGTGATGCTGCAGATCGGCACACGCAACACGCAGAACTTCGAATTGCTCAAGATCGTCGGGCGCCAGCGCGAACTGCCGGTGCTGCTCAAGCGCGGCTTCGGAATCACGCTCGAAGAATCGCTGAACGCCGCCGAATATCTGGCGAGCGAAGGCAACCGTAACATTGTCTTCGGGCTGCGCGGCATGAAGACCAACATGGGCGATCCGCACCGCAACTTCGTCGACTTTGCGCACGTGCCAGTGATCAAGCGCCTGACGCGCATGCCGGTGTGCATCGATCCGTCGCACTCCGTCGGCTCGCGCGATCGCGCGCCCGACGGCATGCTCGATATTTCGCACGTGACGGCGCAGGGCGTGATCGCCGGCGCCAACATGGTCCTGGTGGATTTTCACCCGGTGCCGGCGAAGGCCCTGGTGGACGGCCCGCAAGCGCTGCTGCTGGAAGAACTACCCTACTTTTTGGAAGACATCGCGATCGCGCGCGAGGCCTACGAAAAACGCCGGGCGTTGACGCAACATTTTCGCGCGTCACACTGATTTGTGCTGACTTCATCGATGAACTGCGCGCGCGTCGCTCGCTCATCGGACGGATTTCGGAAATAAAGTAAACGGATTACTTTACCGTGTTGTACAGCACGTCCGCGATTACGCGTGTTTTCTTTTCTATGAGAACAACGCTGCGACCGACCTTCTGGCGCTCATGAGATGACGGTAATGGCGACAGTTTCCGCTCCAACGCGGGCGGCAGGGGTTCCGCCCCGATGTCGGCAGGCAACCATCCGCCCTTAAGCAGGGGCATCGATCCCGGGGATGATTTTGCGGGGGCGGATTTCCGATAGTAATCCTCGATCACCGCACGGTCGCCGGCGCTGAACCGGACCACGATGGCTGCGCTATTCTCCTTAACCGCCACGCGGCCGGCGTTGGCTGCGCTATCGTCCTTGACCGCCACGCGGCTGGATGTGGCGGTATACGACGCGCAGCTGCTAAGCATCATCCCAATCAGCGCAAACAGCAGAAATTTGTGCATAGCGACTACTTCTTCCCCGGATAATGCCGCAGCGTCTGGCCCATGTAGATCTGGCGCGGACGGTCGATGCCGTGGGACTCGCCCTGCAGTTCAAGCCAGTGACTGGTCCAGCCGGCGGTACGTGCGACCGCGAACACGGCGGTGAACATATTCATCGGGAAACCCATGGCGCGCAGCAGGATTCCGGAATAGAAATCCACGTTCGGGTACAGCTTGCGCTCGATGAAGTACTCGTCCTTGAGGGCGATTTCCTCGAGGCTCATGGCGATTTCGAGCAGCGGGTCGTCCTTGCCGAGATGCACCAGAACCTTCTTCGCCTGCGCCTGAATGACGAGCGAGCGCGGGTCGAAGTTTTTGTAGATGCGGTGGCCAAAGCCCATGAGACGGAATGAATCGTTTTTATCCTTGGCGCGGGCGATGGTCTTGGGGATGTTTTCGACCGAGCCGATCTCCATCAGCATCTTGAGCACCGCCTCGTTCGCCCCGCCGTGCGCCGGCCCCCACAGCGAGGCGATACCGGCGGCGATGCAGGCGAAGGGATTCGCACCGCTCGAAGCCGCCAGGCGCACGGTCGAGGTCGAGGCGTTTTGTTCGTGGTCGGCGTGCAGGATAAAAATGACATCGAGCGCACGCGCCAGAACCGGATCGACGATGTACTCCTGGGCCGGCGTGCCAAACATCATCTGCAGGAAGTTCGAAGCATAGTCGAGCCGGTTGTTCGGATAGCGCTGCGGGCGTCCGATCGAATAGGTATAGCTGGCCGCGGCCAGCATCGGCATTTTGGCGACGAGACGCGTGGCGGCCAGATGACGGTCGTTGGCGTCGCGGATATTCATGACGTCATGATAGAACGCCGACAGCGCCCCCACCACTCCCACCATGACCGCCATCGGATGGGCGTCACGGCGAAACCCGCGGTAAAAGGACAGCACCTGCTCGTGCAGCATGTTGTGGGTGCCGAGGGAATGGTCAAACTGCTTGCGCTGTATCGGCGTCGGCAGTTCGCCGTTCATCAGCAGATAGGCCACCTCGACGAAATCGCTGTGTTCGGCCAGATCCTCGATCGGATAACCGCGGTAAAGCAGGATGCCCTTGTCGCCGTCGACGAAAGTGATGGCGCTCTTGCACGCGGCGGTGGAGCGGAAACCAGGGTCAAAGGCAAGCAGGTTATGCCGGGCGTACAACGTCTGGATGTCCACGGCACTGGGCCCGAGCGTGCCTTCCAACACCGGCAGGCTGCCGTCGCCCTGCTCTTCAGAGATCACTGCATTGACGTATTTGGTTGCCATGTTATGCGTCCGCCTCGTCAGCCGAAAACCTAAGAATTGACCATATCATAAGGACTGTCCAGCAGAAAAAGTCCATGGAAGGACTTTTTCTGCATGCATTCAGGTCTCAGGGGCGCTCATAAACCCATCTGATCACCGCCTCCTGCACCGCCTGCCCGGCGGCGCTATCGGCGCGCGAATTGTTATGCAGGCACACTACCACCATACGCCGGCCGGCCCGGTCCTGCACGTAACCCGCGACACTGCGCACGTCACGCAGGCTTCCGGTCTTGAGATGCATCTGCCCATCGAACCCGTCTCCATTGAACCGTTTGCGCAGCGTTCCGTCCATGGCCGAAATCGGCAGTGAGGAAACGAACTCGGGCATGAAGGGACTGCGCCAGGCGGTGAGCAGGACTTCGCCCAAGTGGCGCGCGGAGATCGCCTCCTCGCGCGACAGCCCGGCACCGTTTTCCAGCACCAGCTCCGGGAAATCGAGCTGGCGCTGCTTGAGCCATTCGTACACCACCTGAATGCCTTTGTCCGTGGTGCCCGGCGCACCGTGCAGCGAAGCGCCCAGCGTGAGCAGCAACTGGCGGGCCATGACGTTGTTACTGTACTTATTAATGGAGCGAATGATATCGGCCAGCGGCGGTGAGTCCACCGTGGCGAGCAACTGCGCTCCGACCGGGACCGAGCCTTCGCGCGCCTCACCCTCGAAACGCCCGCCGAGATCGGTCCACAGCGAGCGGAACATTCCTAATAGATAAGGCACCGGTTCGGACACGACGCGAAACAATTCATTGTCGCCGCAATCCGCGTCATAGGTTCCGCTAAAAACGACGTGGGTCTGATCCTTATTATGCCTGACCTTCATGCCCAGGTTACGCGCCCAACCGCGGCAGGGGCCGCGGGCCAGCGTGACCCGGTTCTCGACTTCGACATTGGCCGGCAGCGGATCGGCTGCTATCTGCACGCGGTTGGTCTGCGGTTGCGGCATGAAACGGAAATTCACCGCCTGAAAATTTACCAGCAGCGCGCTCGGCAGCACGTTGTAGGCGCGCAGCGGCTGGTCATCGAATTCGCCGGCATCCTCCGCCTCGCGCGCGAAATAGGTCTGGTCAAGCACCAAGTCGCCCTTGATCGATTCCACACCCTCGGCGCGCAGCGTGCGCAGAAACCGCCAGAAATGTTCAATGACCAGATACGGATCGCCATAACCTTTAATATAAAGATCACCATCGAGCCGTCCGTCGCGAACCGGCGCGGTGACATAGGCCTCGGTCTTCCAATGCCATGCCGGGCTCAGTTTTTCCAGCGCCACGAGTGTGGTCAGCACCTTGATGGTCGAGGCCGGATGCCGCGGTTCGTCGGCCGCCACCGCGAGCAAGGGCTCCGGCTGGCCAAGCTCCTGCACATACAGGCTAAGGCCGCGCGCCGACATGCCGTGCTGCTTGAGTACCGCCGCGATTGGCTCCGGGAGCCTGTCGGCGGCGGATGCCGGCGAGAACCAGGATAATCCCAGCAGCAGACATACGACCGGATTCCACAGGGACGGCTGTCTCATTTCATGTCACCTCTTTCCACCACTTCGCAATAACCTCGCCCATGCGCGGGTTGACCAGGTATCCAAAGGAACGGTGCACGTTCAGTCCCAGATCGTTGCGAAAATAATTGAAGATCCCGCCGTCCACGTCGGTGATGGACTCGACGACGCCCAACTCGAGCATGGCCTTGTAATCGTCACGCAGATCCGGGTCCAGCGCCGTAAGATCACCCTGGGACGCGATATTGATCCAGTGACGGATATTGCGCGGGTAGCGCAGGATTCCCTTTTCACGCCTGCCCAGCAGACGCTGCTGCGTGAAGCGCATCCCGAGCGGACTACCGATGGTCAGAAACAGGTCCACGCGGCCGGGATTTTTCTCAATATGCGTCAGTTCCCACAAAGAATCGTAGGCTATCACGGAGCCCATGCTGTGGCCGATGATCAGGACACGCTCGTCCCGGGCGAACATTTCCCGCAGCGGCGCCTTGAGCAGTTCCCGCACCTGTTGCCCGATGTTGTCCTCGTTGCGGAAATATCGCGCGGTTTCCCGAATCGTGTTCTTGACCACCGGGTCCGGCAGCAGCGGAATTAAAAAATTGAACACATCGGCGAGGGTGTAAAGCACCCATGCGGTACGGCACCGGAATGACAGCGCCTCACGCACGTCTTCATGCGTAGGGCCATCCTGCTTCAGCAATGCATCGATCCATGGCAGGTCCTCGTCCAGCGGCTTGTAACTCTGGTAATAAAGCGAGTTCCATCCAATCAACTGGAACAAGCTGCTGTCGGCTTCGATTTCCTGTGCCACGGCGGGATCGGCGCGCTCGACGCCCCGCCGCAGGCAGCGCAGAAGCTGCTGCCGGTGTTCTTCCGCCGGCGGTTTGGGATTCTTCCCGGGGATATAGATGATGCGGTTGGTTGCGCTCAAGGTGTCCACACAGCAAGCAAGTCGAGATTTTAACTTTGAGTTCCGTTAAACTCCTATTTCATTTTTCTTGGCGTCCTTGGCGTCCTTGGCGGTAAAAACTAATAATAGTCCATTCCGGGTGCTCATCCTCGGTCACGGCGAGATGGGCCGGACGATGGAATATCTTCTTCGGCCGCGCCACTCACTCGCCGTCTGGGAACGACACCCCGGCCCGGGAAGTCCGACGGTAGTGCTCGAATCGGCCGCCAACCAGCAGGATTTCATCCTTTTCTGCCTGCCAGCCAACCCCCATTTCGAACTGGCCAGTCGGCTGCGACCGCGTCTGCGCCGTGATGGCGTGTGTCTCAGTTTCGCCAAAGGCCTCGATAAACACGGACGTACCGCCGCACAGGCGCTGACGGAAGCGCTTGGATCGGTCTCCGCCTTCGGTGTCCTGTACGGACCGATGATCTCGGAAGAAATCCGTGATGGCCGCCCGGCATTCGCCCAGGCCGGAACGACGCGCGCCGAGATATACGGGCGCGTGCGCGAGCTGTTTGCCGAAACCTCGCTGTATCTCGAACACAGCACCGATATCGCGGGTATTTCCTGGTCCGCCGTGCTCAAAAACGTCTATGCCATCCTGTTTGGTGTGGCCGACGAGATGGGAATGGGGGACAACACGCGGGGTTATCTGGCGGTGGCGGCCGTGGCTGAGCTGGAGAGCATCGTGACCGGCCTGGGCGGCGATCCACAGACTCCCCGGCGGCTCGCCGGCCTGGGCGATCTGATCACCACCGCGACCAGCGCCGGCTCGCACCATCACGAAGTGGGCCGGCGGCTGGCCCGGGGGCAGGAAGCACTTACGGGCGAGGGCGTTCATACACTGGAGATGGTCCACACTCACGGACTCTTCGACGCTCGCGGCTTTCCCCTCTTCGATCTCATCGGCCGGATGCTCGCCGAACCCGCCACGGCACGAGCACAGATGCATAATTTTCTCAATCGTTTGCGCCGCTGAAGATCGTCGCCGAAGATATTTTTTTCTAATTTTATCTTTCCATGCATGGCGGAAAGAGGTTAGAATGCCCGTCCAGTTATGACATTTCCCAACATGTATCAACGGAATTGCCTGAACTGAACCCGCAACAAAAGGCGGCGGTACAGTACATCAATGGCCCCCTGCTGGTGCTGGCAGGCGCGGGCAGCGGCAAGACCTCCGTCATCACCCGCAAGATCGTCTGGCTCATCCGCGATTACGGCATCACCCCGCGCAATATCGTCGCTGTGACCTTCACCAACAAGGCCGCGCGCGAGATGAAAGCACGCGTTGGCGACCTGCTCAACGGCGCTCACGGCAAGGAACTCCTGATCTCGACCTTTCACACCTTCGGTCTCAGAATCCTGCGCAACCACCTGGAGACCATAGGCTACCGTCCGGGCTTTTCCCTGTACGATAACGAAGACAGCCAGTCGTTGCTTGCCAAACTGCTGCGCGGCCAGTACTCCGGCAAGAACAACCCGGCCGATGCCGTGCAGAGACAGATCTCGCTGTGGAAAAACAGCCTTGTCTCGCCGGCGGAGGCGCCGCTCTCGGCCGGCGGTGAAAGCATCCAGGACATCGCGGCTCGGGTCTACGGCGAATACGAGCGTCACCTCCAGGCGTACAACGCCATCGATCTCGACGACCTGATCCTCAAGCCGGTGCGTCTGTTCCAGAACCATCCGGAGGTGCTGGAAGAATGGCGCCGGCGCGTGCGCTACCTGCTGGTGGACGAATACCAGGACACGAATCTCTGCCAGTACGAACTGGTGAAACTACTCGCCGGCAGCCGCGGGGCGCTGACGGTGGTGGGCGACGACGACCAATCCATTTACGCCTGGCGCGGCGCTCATCCCGAGAACCTGAAGCTCTTACAAGAGGATTACCCGTCGCTGAAGGTGATCAAGTTGGAACAGAATTACCGCTCGAGCGGACGTATCCTCAAGGCCGCCAACGCGCTGATCGCCAACAACCCGCACATTTTCGAAAAAGCCTTGTGGTGCGAGCGCGACTTCGGTGAACCGGTACACGTGCTCAAGGCTCGCGGTGACGAACACGAGGCCGAGCGCGTGGTATCCGAGCTGTTGCATCACAAGTTCAAGCACAACACCGATTTCCGGGATTACGCCATCCTGTTCCGGGAAAATCACCAGTCGCGTGTTCTCGAACGCGTGCTGCGCGAGCGGCGCATCCCCTACTTCCTCAGCGGCGGTTCCTCGTTTTTCGACAAAACCGAGATCAAGGACGTCATGGCCTATCTGCGGTTGCTGTGCAACCCGGGCGACGACAACGCCTTCCTGCGTGTGATCAACACACCGCGGCGCGAGATCGGCGCGGCCACGCTCGAGCAACTCTCGGCGCACGCCGGTGAGCTGGGCACGAGCCTGCTGCAGGCATCGCTGGACGCCGGCATCGAGCGACGCCTCACCGCGCGGCAGGTGGCGATACTGCGCGTCTTCACGCACTGGCTGACCGACATGATCGGCAAGGCGGCCGAAGAAGAGCCGGCCAAGCTGGTGTGCGACATACTCGCCGACCTGCATTACGAGGAATGGCTTAAGGACACCTGCAACGATCTGAAAATTGCGCAGCGACGCATGGAAAACGTGCTCGAGCTCGTGGCCTGGATCCAGCGGCTCGCACGTCAGGACGAAGAGGACAAGTCGCTGAGCGGACTGGTCGCGCGCTTGACGCTGGCGGGCATACTGGACCGGGGCAACGAAGACAATCCCGGCGACTTGGTCGCGCTCATGACGCTGCACGCGGTCAAGGGACTGGAATTTCCGCATGTATTCATCGTCGGCATGGAGGAAGGCTTGCTCCCGCATCACCAGAGCCAATCGGACTCGGGCGTGGAAGAAGAACGCCGCCTGGCCTATGTCGGTATCACCCGCGCCCGCCAGACACTCACCTTCTCGTTCGTCGAACGGCGCAAGCGTGGCGGCGAGGTGATTGCCTGCGAACCCAGCCGCTTTCTCAAGGAACTGCCGCCCGACGACCTGCGCTGGGAAGAGCCGGACCGGGAACCCGACCCCCAGGCCATGCTCGGCCGCGCCGAGGTCTACCTCTCTAACCTGCGGAATATGCTCGGTAACGGCTGACCCCTTCCCCAGGCCAGCCTTTATCCCGGCAGGTCATAGATAATTCCAGTCGTTTTCGCTATGCTTGAACCTATTCGGGTCGAATAGGGATTTCCCGCAGGCGTCAAAAAAACATGGCATCGCCTCGCACAGTATCCAAGTCGATGGACGAGCGGCGTAAAAGCCGGATCCATTCGTGGGAAACTGCGCAGGATTTCTCCGCGCTGGACCTTACGCCAGACAATTTCCACGCGTTCTACGTCAAATTTACCAACCTGCGTTTCCCGATGATGGTCTCGCACCTGCTCGAGCTGCGTTACCTCATCAATCACACCGTTGAAACGTTCATGGAGCCGCCGCTCACACCCGATTACCGCCAGTTCCGCGAGAGTCTGCAGGCGGCGGTCGATTCCTTCATCGACAAGCGGCGCCACAGCGAGCGCATGTTGCGGATACTGAGCATGTTCCGCGACATTCATTACACGCACTCGATCATGTCGCGCGACGCCGAGCGGCGGCTGCGCGAGACCATGGACAACAATCGCGCCAACCGCATGAAGTTCATCCGCTACGGGCTTTTCTTTGTGTTCGCCGGCGTAGCCAGCGGCATTGTCTGGCTGGCGGTGCCTGAGCCGATGTGGCTGGTCAAGCTCCTGCCCGCGGTCTACAGTTATCTCTCCTGGTACTATTTTCACAAGCTGCCCGGACTCGACCGGGAGCACGAAAAACTGACGCTCGAACTCAACGACGTGCTGCGCCGCCGCGTCGATTCCCTCAACTGGAAAACCCTCATTCACAAACTCGCCATGGTCCTGGGTTACAAGCGCCTGCCGGGCATCGAGGTGTTCCATGACGACCACGATCGCATGGATCGGTCGGTTTATCACTGAAGGGCTGTCGTCCCCGCGAAAGCTACGTTTGCTGTCATCTCCGCGAAAGCGGAGATCCAGGTAGTGAATGATCAAATGCCGCCTAACAGGCGGCATTTGTCTTTAAAGGCGACTTGTGGGTGGCTGACCCACGGCAGGTGACTTTTCTTTGCGCGAACAAAGAAAAGTCACCCAGGATGCAGGGGCGGAGCCACCCGCAATTAGTTTTTCAGCGTCGGCGAAGCCGACACAACAGGTTGTTCGGTGGGCTACGGCAAAATTCTCCCAGCCCGCCCTACATTAACTATATGCACTCACCCTCTCGGATGATGCTGCTCGTGCAGCGTTTTCAACCTTGCCTGAGCAACATGCGTGTAAATCTGCGTAGTGGAAAGGTCAGCGTGGCCGAGGAGCATTTGAACCACGCGCAAATCGGCACCGTGATTGAGCAGGTGCGTGGCGAAGGCGTGGCGCAGGGTATGTGGTGACAGCGCCGTCTGGATTCCGGCGGTGCGCGTGTGGACCTTGAGATTGTGCCAGAAGGCCTGGCGCGTCATGGGTCCGCCGCGCGCGGTGGTGAACAACGCAT
The DNA here is from genome assembly GCF_049587675.1 of Sulfuricaulis sp. Lineage (GTDB taxonomy): Bacteria > Pseudomonadota > Gammaproteobacteria > Acidiferrobacterales > Sulfurifustaceae > Sulfuricaulis. The sequence continues at coordinate 33,530 of NZ_JBAVEJ010000243.1, forward strand.
CGGTCGAGCGGCTGCGCACCAGCTTGGGCCGGCCTTCGGCGAGATAGCGGCTGATCCATGAGATCGCCTCTTCGCCCAGCGGTACCAGCCTTTCCTTGTCACCCTTGCCAATGACGCGGACCACGCCCTGCGTGAGGCTGACCTGCGACAGCGTCATTCCAACCAGTTCCGATACGCGCAGGCCAGTGGCGTAGAGCGTCTCCAGCATCGCGCGGTCGCGCAGGCCGTAATGCGTCGCGACGTCCGGCGACTGGAGCAGTTTCTCGACCTGTTCTTCGGTGAGCGACTTGGGCAAGGGCCGGCCAATCTTGGGCGAATCGATCAGTGCCGTGGGATCGGTTTTGATACGCTCCTCGCGCACGAGATAACCGTAAAAACGCCGCAAGCTCGAAAGCAGCCGCGCCGTGGTGCGCGGACGCGCGCCTTTGCCGACACAACCGGAGAGATAATCAAGCAAATCGCCGCGCGAAGCGGTCGTCAGCGCCGTCCCGCGCGGCGCCAGCCAGCGGCTCAGACCTTCCAGATCGCTGCGATAGGCGTCGAGCGTGTTAGCGCTCAACCCCTCCTGCAGCCAGATGGCATCGCAGAAGCGCTCGATGATGTCCTTATCCGGCGTGCTCATGCTCCAGCAGCCGGTGCTTGAGGCGCAGCGCGCTTCCCGATCGTTTACCCATGAAACCGCCGGCGCCATTCGCGGCCACGACGCGGTGGCAGGGAATCACGATGGGGACGGGATTGGCGCGGCAGGCATTGCCCACAGCGCGCGCCGAGGTGTCGAGTTTCTTTGCGAGCACGCCGTAACTGAGCGTCCGGCCCGCGGGAATCCGTTGTAATGCACGCCACACACGCTGCTGAAAGGCCGTGCCCGACAGCGCTAGCGGAATGCAGAAGGAAGCGTTAGGGTTGGTGAAATACGCCTGGAGCTGGCGGCAAACTTTTTTCGCCGCGGTCGTGCGCGGAGCATGTAGGGCCGTTGTCTCGCCCAGAAAACTGACATCGACCAGCGCATCGTTTTCCAGTATCACGCCGATCCGTCCCACGGGCGTGGATATGACGGCATCGTATCCTTTAGCCTGTGTAGAGTTTTCCCTGCGCCGCATGTCCTCATTATCCACGGACGGGATAGGCGACGCCACTGACTGGGGTTTTAAAACCCCGTCGGAGCGAGCCGAGCACCGAGCCAGGCCGGGAGTCGTCGCGAGACTTTTGATCGAGCCCGAGGCGCGTTGTTCAGCGCCCGGCGAGTTAGGATCGCGCCCGGCCGCAGCGAGACGCGCAGGGAACCGCGCGATGTTGGCGCGGCGAAGCGACCGGGTGTCCTTCTCTTTGGTTCCTTTCTCTTGGACAAGCAAGAGAAAGGAACCCAGGGTGCAGGGGCGGAGCCACCCGCAATTAGCTTTTCAAAGTCAATAGCCGCCTTTCGGCGGCTATTGACCATTCACTACCTGGATGTCCGCCTTCGCGGACATGACAACAGCTCAGACCTTCTCGCGGATACGCGCTGCCTTGCCGGCCAGATCGCGAAGATAGTAAAGCTTGGCGCGGCGCACGTCGCCCTTGCGATTGACATCGATCTTAGCGATAGCCGAGCTGTAAAGCGGGAACACGCGTTCCACGCCCTCGCCGTAGGAGGTCTTGCGCACCGTGAACGAGGAATTGTAGCCGCTGTTGCGGCGCGCGATTACCATGCCCTCGAAGGCCTGGAGGCGTTCGCGCTCGCCTTCCTGCACCTTGACGTGCACGGTGACGGTATCTCCCGGCGCAAATGCCGGAACTTTCTTGTCCGTCATCATTCGCGTTTCCAAATCTTGCATGATCTTGCTCATTTTTCGACTCCTGACTCTTCTTTAAGATGTTCCTGCCGGAATTCTTCCAGCAGCTGTTTCTGCTCATTGTTCAAGGACAACCGTTCCAGCAAATCCGGCCGCCGCAACCACGTTCGTCCCAGCGACTGCTTCAGCCGCCAGCGGCGGATCCTGGCATGGTCGCCGGACAACAACACCTCCGGCACTTTGCACCCCGCGTACTCTTCCGGCCGGGTGTAGTGCCCGCAATCAAGCAGACCCTCCACGAAAGAATCCTGTTGCGCCGAATCTTCATCGCCCAGCGCGCCGGGAAGCTGACGCGCAATGGCGTCGATCACAACCATCGCCGCGAGTTCGCCGCCGGAGAGGACATAATCGCCGATCGACCATTCCTCGTCCACTTCACTCTCGAGCAGGCGCTCGTCGATGCCTTCGTAGCGGCCCGCGAGGAGAATCATTCCTTCGCGCCGCGACATCTCCAACGCGCCCGCGTGGTCCAACTTGCGTCCCTGCGGCGAAAGATAAATCACCTTCGCGCCTTTTGCCTGCTCGCCGCGAGCCAATTTGATAGCGCGCGCCAGCGGCTCGATCATCATTACCATTCCCGGGCCGCCGCCGTAAGGCCGGTCATCCACGCTGCGGTGCCGGTCTTCCGTGTAATCGCGCGGGTTCCACACCCGCAAGCTCAGCAATCCGTTCTTGATCGCCCGGCCGGTGATGCCGTATCCGGTCACGGCCTCGAACATCGGCGGAAACAGACTGATGACGTCAATTCTCATGGGCTAGAAGTCCGCGTCCCAGTCCACCCGGATGACCCCTGTCTCGAGATCCACTTCGCGAATGACTTGCGCCGTTGCCGGAAGCAATCGCTCGCGTCCGTTGCGCACTACCATCACATCGTTCGCACCGGTATCGAACAGGTAGTCCACCTTTCCGAATTTCTCGCCGGCAAGGTTGATCACATCAAGCCCGACGAGTTGCGCCCAGTAATATTCGCCTTTCTTCAGCGGCGGCAACTTCGATAGCGTAATCGCGATCTCGGCACCGATGAGAGTGCTGGCCTGATCGCGATCGGTATAACCGGTCAGCCTGGCGACAACGCCCTTGCCCTGCGCGCGCCCTTCTTCAACCGCGATCTCGCGCCAGTCACCGCCGATTTTCACGAGCCAGGGCGAATAACCGATGATGGCTTCGCGCGGGCGGGCGTGGGAGAACACCTTGACCCAGCCCTGCACACCGAAGAGGCCGCTGATCCGGCCGAAAAGCACCAAACCGTCAGGGCGTGACGGATCGGCCATGTGACGTCAGGAGGCGCTGGCTTGCTTCAGCAGCTGCGCCACGCGTTCGGTCGGCTTGGCTCCCTTGCTCAACCAGAACTCCACGCGCGCCATGTCGACGTGTATTTTCTGTTCCTTGGCGGACGCCAAGGGATTGTAAAATCCGATGCGTTCAATGTTGTTGCCGTTGAGCGCGCGACGACGGTCCGCGACGATGATGCGGTAATAAGGGCGCTTGTTCGCGCCGCCACGGGCCAGACGTATTGTTACCATTCGTGCTTCCTCTATCCGTTTAAGACCCGGTCCGACCGGACAAGGCCCTGCAAGGTTTGCGAAAGGGCGCGATTTTACCCTTGATACCCGGGGAAATGAAGGGGCTGGGCCGGAAAATCCGCTGTTATTTAGAGGTCTGTGACAAATAAAGCGCCATAAACACGGGTTTGCTCCGTCACCCGGCCCTGCTGCCCGGACCGGAGGATCAATTACCCGATCAGGCTTGCAAATCGGCCGTGACTGGCAGATAAAACAGAGAAGAACATCTCACTAACTTGACCGAGGCGCGATATGGCCAAGTCTTCATCCATCCCCGCAGGCATGGCCCTCCGGGCCGAGGTACCCGCTGATTACGCCAGCATCCTGACCCCGGAGGCGCTCGATTTCGTCGCCGGCCTCGCGCGCGCCTTCGAGCCCGAACGGGAGCGGCTTCTGGCACGGCGCGCGCAGCGACAGATCGAGCTCGACCGCGGCGTCAAACCGGATTTTCTGCCCGAAACGAAATCGGTGCGCGAGGCCAACTGGACCATCGCCCCCGTGCCGGCGGAACTGGCGGACCGGCGCGTGGAGATCACCGGCCCGGTCGACCGCAAGATGATTATCAACGCGCTCAATTCCGGCGCCAACGTGTTCCTCGCCGACTTCGAGGATTCGCTGACCCCGACCTGGGACAACCTGATCCGGGGGCAGATCAACTTGCGCGATGCCGTCCGGCGCACGATCAGCTTCGACAGTCCGGAGGGAAAACAATACCGGCTGAATAACTCCACGGCGGTCCTGTTCGTCCGCCCGCGTGGCTGGCACCTGGTTGAGAAACACCTACTGGTCGATGGCAAGCCGGTCTCGGGCGGATTATTCGATTTCGGGCTGTATTTCTTTCACAACGCCAAGACGATGCTGGAGAACGGCACGGCGCCATATTTCTACCTGCCCAAGATAGAGAGCCATCTCGAGGCGCGCCTGTGGAACGAGGTGTTCGTGTGGGCACAGCAACGGCTGAACATTCCGCGCGGCACGATTAAGGCGACGGTGCTGATCGAGACCATTCTGGCCGCGTTCGAGATGGATGAAATGCTGTACGAGCTGCGCGAGCACTCGGCCGGTCTCAATTGCGGCCGCTGGGATTATCTGTTCAGCGCCATCAAGAAGTTCAGCCTCAACCCGGATTTCATCCTTGCCGACCGCGGACTGGTGACGATGACCGCGCCGTTCATGCGCGCGTATTCGCAGCTTCTGATCCAGACATGCCACCGGCGCAACGCGCATGCGATGGGCGGCATGGCGGCCCAGATCCCGATCAAAACCGATCCGGCGGCGAACGAAGCCGCGCTCGCCAAGGTGCGCGCCGACAAGGAGCGCGAGGCCCATGACGGTCACGACGGCACTTGGGTGGCACACCCGGGGCTGGTGCCGCTGGCGAAAGAGGTTTTCGACCGGCTCATGCCCACGCCGAACCAGATTCATCGCAAGCGCGAAGAGGTACGCGTGAGCGCCGCCGACCTGCTGGCATTCTCGCCGCAGTCGCCGATCACGGAAGCCGGGTTGCGCTACGATATCGGCGTCGGCATCGAATACATGGGGGCGTGGCTGGCCGGCACCGGCTGCGTGCAGATTAACAACCTCATGGAAGACGCCGCAACTGCGGAAATATCGTGCTCGCAGGTGTGGCACTGGATACACAGCCCCAAGGGCGTGCTCGCCGACGGACGCAAAGTCACGCTCGACCTGGCACGCCGGTTGATCCCGGAGCAGCTCCAACGCATTCGGACTTCGCTTGGGGGAAGAACATACGCCGCCGGCAAATACGAGCTTGCCGCAAAGCTGTTCGACAAGTTCATCAGCACTGAACCGCTGCCGCAATTCCTGACGTTGTTAGGATACGACTATCTTGACTGAGTCGCGTCACCCGGCGTGGACGGCGTAGGCGATTTTGGCGCCGGCTCGTCCTCTTCAAACAGACCCGGCGGCGGCGCGGCCTGCGGCGGGTTACCGTCATAAATCTGATTGCGGCGGTTCTGGCGATAGGCCTCGCGCATAAAAACATACTGATCCTTCCCCGCCGCCTGTTCCAGAATGTCGGATGCATCCAGCAACTGCTCGCGCCGTTCGACCACCTCCACAAACAACAGCGCGTAGCGCGTGTCGCGATCTTCCAAGTGAGTCAGCGGATAGGTCTGCCAATCCACCAGCAGCAGCGATGGGCCATCGCGCAGATTGCTTGGCCCGAAGAACGGCAACACCAGGTAAGGCCCTTCGCCCACGCCCCAGACCGCCAGGGTCTGTCCGAAATCCTCGGTGTGCTTCTCAAGTCCCATTTTGGTTGCCACATCGAACAGACCCGCGATTCCGACGGTGGAGTTCACGAGAAATCGTCCCAGGTCCGAGGCGGCCTGCTTGGGTTTGCCCTGCAGCAGGTTGTACAGCATGATCGGCGGATCGTGCAGGTTGCTGAAAAAATTGGAGATGCTGTTTTTCACCGGCTTGGGCGTGATCGCGCGGTAACCCTTGGCGATCGGTTTGATGAAGTACCGGTCCAGCTTGTCGTTGAACGTAAATATCGCGCGGTTGAATCCCTCGATCGGGTCGCGCGCATCGTCGCGATTTTCCGCAGCGTCATTCGTGCTGGCATTGCTGGTTACGGCACCGGAC
>NZ_JBAVEJ010000244.1:0-45330 GCF_049587675.1 Sulfuricaulis sp.
TTGGATCGAGCAAGCGTGAAAGGAAAATATGTGCGAGGCGGTCTAGTCGGGCTTGGGTTGTTTGAAAAGGTTAGATATCGTACCTACCGTTTGACGACGGTAGGACTAATTGAAGCAAGCGAAGTAAGCGGGGTCGAGCAAGGAATGCGAGGTACGGCAGAGAGAGCCCTCGCCAACGCAGTAGCAGACATTCTTTCTCATCCTGTGTTTCTTGAGTGGCTGAAGAACCCAGAGATGCCGAAACATTTCCGTGATGCAGGACACTTCTGGGGAGTAGCTCCAGGTACGCCCCCTAGTGTTATTCGAGCACGCATCCGTGACGTCGATAACACGCTAGGGAAGGCTGGTTCATTGTTGAAAACTAGTGGCGCTAAAGAGATCGTTGCTAGGCATGGGAAGATATTGTTCGATCAACCAGACATTAATCGCGCTATGGAATTTCACGAAACTCTAAAGCAGCGTTTTACAGCAGAGTTGGCTACGCTGAATGTTGCCTTGAGTTAAGCATTCTGTTCCGAGCCTTTATCCATATGATGCAAGTGTTGCGCCTTAACAACGCAACATTCGTTTGCGTGGCAAGCCGAGGCTAGCAAAACAAAGGGCCGGTGGTTGCCGGCCCTTATTATCAGATTGTATTTACCCCTCATCCCCACCCCTTCTCCCGCAAGGGGAAAAGGGAGCGAGCCGAAGCGCGCAGAGCGAGCACTCTATAAGAGGGGCACGATCAGCAATGCCACGATGTTGATGATCTTGATCATGGGATTGATCGCCGGTCCCGCGGTGTCCTTGTAGGGATCGCCCACGGTGTCGCCGGTCACGGCGGCCTTGTGCGCGTCCGAACCTTTACCGCCGAATTTGCCGTTTTCGATGTACTTCTTGGCGTTGTCCCAGGCGCCGCCGCCGGTCGTCATGGAGATGGCGACAAAGATGCCCGTGACGATGGAACCGAGCAGCACGCCGCCCAGGGCCTCGCGTCCGAGGGTGAAGCCGATAACGATGGGTACCAGCACCGGCAATATCGACGGGATAATCATCTCCTTGATCGCGGCTTTGGTCAGCATGTCCACGGCCTTCGAATAGTCCGGTTTGGCCTTGCCTTCCATGATGCCCTTGATGGTCTTGAACTGGCGGCGCACCTCCACCACCACCGAGCCAGCCGCACGCCCCACGGCCTCCATGGCGAGGGCGCCGAAGAGGTAAGGGATCAGGCCACCGATGAACAGGCCGATGATCACGTTGGGGTTGGACAGGCTGAATTCGACCGCCTTGCCGGCGTGCTTGAGCGCGTCGGTGTAGTCCGCGAACAGTACCAGCGCCGCCAGGCCGGCCGAACCGATGGCGTAGCCCTTGGTCACGGCCTTGGTGGTGTTGCCCACGGCATCGAGCGGATCGGTGACGTCGCGCACCTTTTTCGGCAGACCCGCCATTTCAGCGATACCCCCGGCATTGTCGGTGACCGGGCCGTAGGCGTCGAGCGCCACGATGACGCCGGTCATCGACAGCATCGACGTTGCGGCGATGGCGATGCCGTAAAGTTGCGCGAGTTCATACGCGCCCCAGATGCTGGCGCACACCGCGAGGACCGGCAGCGCCGTGGCTTTCATGGACAAGCCCAGGCCCGCGATGACATTGGTGCCATGACCCGTGGTTGAGGCCTGCGCGATCTTCTGCACTGGACTGAACTCGGTGGCGGTGTAGTACTCGGTGATGACCACCATGGCGGTGGTGAGCGCGAGTCCGATAAGCGCCGCGCCGTAAATCTGCATGGTGCTGTACGAGCCGTTGCCGACCATCATTTTGTCTGTCACGAAATAGAAGGCGATGGCGGCCAGCACCCCGGAAACGATCACGGCCCGGTACAGGCCGTTCATGATTTTCTGATTCTTGCCTACCTTGACGAAGAAGGTGCCGATGATGGAGGCGATGATGGATACACCGCCGAGGACCAGGGGATACATCACGGCATTGCCGAAGTTGGGCAACACCAGACTTCCGAGCAGCATCGTCGCGATGATGGTTACCGCATAGGTCTCGAACAGATCGGCGGCCATGCCGGCGCAATCGCCGACGTTGTCACCGACGTTGTCCGCGATCACCGCCGGGTTGCGCGGATCGTCCTCGGGGATGCCAGCCTCGACCTTGCCCACCAGGTCCGCGCCCACGTCCGCGCCCTTGGTGAAGATGCCGCCGCCGAGACGCGCGAAGATCGAGATCAGCGAACCGCCGAAGGCCAGTCCCACCAGCGGCGCGATCAGGGTGGATTGAGCGGCGTCGGGAGAAAGATGCTGAAGAATCGCGTAGTAACCGGCCACCCCCATGAGTCCGAGCCCCACTACCAGCAAGCCGGTAATGGCCCCCGAACGGAACGCGACCTGCAGTGCCGCATTAAGTCCATCCTTCGCCGCCTCGGTGGTACGCACGTTGGCGCGCACCGAGATGTTCATGCCGATAAAGCCGGTCGCGGCGGAGAGAATCGCGCCAATGGCGAAGCCGATGGCGGTGAGTGCGCCGAGAAAGTAGTAGATGACGCCGAACAGGATTACGCCGACCACGCCTATCGTGGTGTACTGGCGATTGAGATAGGCCGAAGCGCCTTCCTGGATCGCGGCGGCGATTTCGCGCATGCGATCGTTGCCGGTGGGTTTGGCCAGGACCCACTTGATGGACACCACGCCGTAGAGAATGGCCGCGGCGGCGCAGGCAAGTGCAAAGATCAGACTGTCAGACATGTTTATTCTCCTGCAAGTTGGACGTTGCTGCGCCGCTTGGCGCGTTGTTTGAGAACGAGTACTGAAAGTAACTGAATCGAACGAATCGCAACATTGATAAAAATCAATCTCGACGGAACTTTCACTTTTTTATCGCCAGTCCGCCTTCGAAATGCATGCCCGCCTCGAAGCCGAACACCTTGTCGAGGTTCAATTCGCGGACCAACCGGTCCACCGCCGCCTGGCCGTGTTCGCGGCTGACTTCGGCAAGTATCAGCTTGGCCGAATTGGCGTTGTAGAACCCGCCGAAATCCGCCTGGACCTTGAGCAATTCCGTTGCCTTTTCCAGTGTCATAAGAACTTTTACCGCCAAGAGAAAACAAAATTTATATCTGGGTTTCCTGGGCGTTTTTGGTGGTTCAACAAAATTATAACTTGAACTCGCCGAGCTTCTTTTTCGTCGCCACGTTCTTGAGCCGCACGTACTGCGGCATGCCGTTTTTGTACGGCGGATAATCTTCGCCCTGGATGAGCGGCTCGAGATAGGTACGGCACTTGGCGGTGATGCCGAAACCGTCGTCGGTGATGAAATCCTTGGGCATCATTTTTTCCACGTTCGCAACCTTATTAAGAGGAGCAACGCCGACTTTCCACTTGTAAGGTTTGCTCGACACGCGCTCGACCGTCGGCATCACGGAGTTCTTGCCCTTGACGGCCAGCTCCACCGCGGCCTTTCCCATGGCATAGGCCTGGTCCACGTCGCTCTTCGAGGCGATGTGGCGCGCCGCGCGTTGCAGGTAATCGGCGACGCCCCAGTGATACTTGAGGCCGAGACCATCCTTGATGATGCCCGCCACCACCGGCGCGACGCCTCCGAGCTGCGCGTGACCGAAGGCGTCCTTGAGTCCCTGATCGGCGAGGAATTTGCCATCCGGGCTTTTCACGCCTTCGGACACGACGACGGTGCAGTAGCCGTATTTCTTGACGTTGGCGTCGACCTTGGCGAGGAATTTATCCTTATCAAAGGCGACCTCCGGGAACAGGATCACGATCGGAATCTCGGTGTCCGGGGTGGAAGCCAGGCCGCCGGCGGCGGCGATCCAGCCGGCATGCCGCCCCATGACCTCGAGGATGAAAACCTTGGTCGAGGTCTTGGCCATGGACGCCACGTCGAAGCTCGCCTCGCGCGTGCTGACGGCGATGTATTTGGCGACGGAGCCGAAGCCCGGGCAGTTGTCGGTGATCGGCAGATCGTTATCCACGGTCTTGGGCACGTGAATCGCCTGGATCGGATAGCCCAGAGTTTCGGAAAGCTGCGAGACTTTGAGGCAGGTGTCGGCCGAGTCGCCGCCGCCGTTGTAAAAAAAGTAACCGATGTCGTGCGCCTTGAACACCTCGATCAAACGCTGATACTCGGCCTTGTTCTGCTCCAGGCTCTTAAGCTTGAAGCGGCAGGAGCCGAAGGCACCTGAAGGTGTGTGGCGCAGCGCCTTGATGGCGGCGGCGGATTCCTTGCTGGTATCGATCAGGTCTTCGGTCAGTGCACCGATGATGCCGTTGCGGCCGGCGTAGACCTTGCCGATCTTTTTCGGATACTTGCGCGCGGTTTCCAGCACGCCGCAGGCAGATGCGTTGATCACGGCGGTCACGCCGCCCGACTGAGCGTAGAACGCATTTTTGGATTTACTTTTTGCCATACGTATTAGTCTCCCCAGAAGAGTGGTGAAGTGTCCGGTTTGTCCGGCGACCCGTCGGTCTTCGCCGGATTCTGATCGATGCTGATTTTCTGCTTGCGAATATGGTCGGCCTCGACTTGCAGTACGCTGACCACACAGTCGCCGATATTATCGTGGCTGTCGATGCCGGTTCCGAGCTGGTATTCCGGATGATAATAGAAATAGGCCCGGTAGCGTTCGGGGCCGAGTTTCACGATGGTAAAGTTGGCGCCCTTGGCGGACCAGAACAGGGTCGGGCACCAGGCCATGCCGTCGGCCTCGCCACCAAGCATCACCTCGGTGTCAGCGAGTTGCGGTTCGATCTCCTTGCCATAGCGCTCTTTCAGCGCGCTGCGCACCGTCCAAAGTTCGCTGTCTGTGAAGTCCGGAATATTCATCGGCTGGATTGTAGGTGGTTCACTCACGGGGTTTTTCACGCTAGGAGCGCACTGGTGAAACGAGCTTAACCAACTTTCCCTCCTTGGAATATTTGGAAAGATGAATCGGGCGATAGGCCCCATTTATAGGGGGCCATTGACGCCGGGGTGGGCAAAATTGTAGTTTACGCGCCCCAGTGATTAAACTGGGGAAAATCCGAAGAACACGCCACCCACCAGGAACTTTAAGCGAGAGAACCATGAGAATCGTGCTATTGGGAGCGCCGGGTTCCGGCAAGGGAACGCAAGCTAAGTTATTGGTTGAGAAGTATAAAATTCCGCAAATGTCTACCGGTGATCTGCTGCGGGCCGAAGTTGCGGCCGGTACTGATCTGGGCAAACGTGCCAAGGCGGCCATGGATTCCGGACAGCTTGTCACGGACGAGATCGTGCTGGGCATGATCCAGGCGCGTCTGGCCAAGCCCGACGCCAAGATCGGCTTCATTCTCGACGGTTTTCCGCGCAATATTCCGCAGGCCCAGTCGCTCGATGCGATGCTTGCTCGCCTCGGCCAGCCACTGCAGCTCGCACTGCTGGTGGATGTCGATACCGACGTGTTGTTGAAGCGTCTGACTGGCAGGCGCACCTGCGGCTCCTGCGGCGCGATCTACAATATCTACTTCTCGGCGCCGAAAACCGCCAACAAGTGCGACAAATGCGGCAGTGCGTTGACGCACCGCTCCGACGATAACGAGCAAACAGTTGCCAACCGGCTCAAGGTCTACCAGCAGCAAACGGCGCCACTGGTCAATTATTACAAGGCCCAGGGCAAGCTGCGCACCGTTCGCGGTGTAGGGACGATGAGCGCCATCTTCAAGAATGTCACGGATATCATCGAATCCCAGATCAGGCCGCTTGCGGATGTGATGGGCAAGATAGAGTCGGCAGCTGCCAGGCAGGCGGCTAAGGCCAAGGCCGCAGCGGTGGCCAAGACAGCCGCTGCCAAGGCTGCGGCTAAAGTGGCAAAAGCATCTCCCAAGGCCAAGGCGGTAGTTCCGGCGACGAAGCTCAAGCCCTTGGCAAAAAAAGCTATGCCGAAGAAAGCGGCAGTGAAAAAAGCCGCTCCCAAGCCTAAACCGAAGAAAGCACATAAACCGGTTTCCAAGGCCAAAAAGGTCAAGTAATTCCCGGTCAGGTAACTCATATGTGCCGGTACCGCTGGCCCATGTGCTTTGGTTTCTTAGTGACATCCGCCATTTCACCCGGCAGACGACTAGGCTAGCATTAGGCTAAACCTTCCAGCGGTAACAAGCGGCATCATGACAAGTGAAACAGGTAAATTTCCGCGCACCCGCATGCGGCGCATGCGACGCGATGATTTTTCACGCCGGCTCATGCGCGAGACGCGCCTCACCGCGGACGACCTCATCCAGCCGGTGTTTGTCATGGAAGGCAAGAATCGTTCGGAGCCGGTCCCAAGCATGCCGGGCATCAGCCGTGTCACGCCGGATCTGCTGCTCAAGCAGGCGGAAAAGCTCCTGAAACTGGGCGTACCGGCCATCGCGCTTTTTCCGGTGGTGCCAGCATCGAAGAAAGACAACAAGGCCAAGGAGGCGTACAACCCCAAGGGCCTCGTGCCGCACACGGTTGGCGCGCTCAAGAAAAAATTTCCTGAACTTGGCGTTATTACCGATATCGCCCTCGATCCATATACCTCACATGGCCAGGACGGGCTCATCGACGGCGCAGGGTATGTGTTGAACGACGCTACCGTGACGGTGCTGGTCAGGCAAGCGTTGTCGCACGCGGAGGCGGGCGCCGACGTGGTCGCGCCTTCGGACATGATGGACGGACGTATCGGTGCGATTCGCGACGCGATCGAGAAAGCCGGCCATGTTCATACCCGCATCCTCGCCTACGCGGCCAAGTATGCCTCGAATTTCTATGGCCCGTTTCGCGACGCCGTGGGTTCGGCCGCGAATCTCGGCCAGAGCAACAAGTACAGTTACCAGATGGATCCGGCTAATTCGAACGAAGCGCTGCGCGAAGTCGCGCTCGATATCGAGGAAGGCGCGGACATGGTGATGGTGAAGCCGGGGATGCCTTACCTCGATATCGTACGAAGCGTAAAGGACAGGTTTGGGGTGCCGACCTTCGTCTATCAGGTAAGCGGCGAATACGCCATGCTCATGGCCGCCGCGAAAAATGGCTGGCTTGATGAGCGTGACTGTGTGCTGGAATCCTTGCTCTGCATCAGGCGCGCCGGAGCCGATGCCATTCTGACTTATTTCGCCGAACGCGCGGCGGGGTGGCTGAAGGAAGGCGCCCGCTAACCGGCGCCCATCCGCGATTCGCGGTCTTCGCTCCAGATGAATTACCGCCACGCCTTCCACGCCGGCAATTTTGCCGACGTCTTCAAGCACATCGTGCTTACCCTTTTGCTCAAGTCCTTGCACCGGAAAGACACGCCGTTCTGTTACGTCGATACGCACGCCGGCGCGGGACGATATGATCTAACCAGCGAGGCGGCGCAGAAAACCGGTGAGTACCGTGACGGCATTTGGCGCTTGTGGGACATGAATCCGCTGCCTGAACTGGCGGATTATCTTGCTGCCGTGCGCGCGAGCAATGCTGATGGAACGCTGCATTATTACCCCGGGTCACCCGCGATCGCGCGATTTTTCATGCGGCCAATTGACCGCATGGTGCTTTTGGAGCTGCAAGCGGATGAGTGCGCGCTGCTGCAAGCCAGATTTGCCGGCGACCGGCAGGTCGTGGTGCAGCGTCAGGATGGATACGCCGGTCTAAAGGCGTATCTGCCTCCCAAGGAAAAACGTGGCTTGGTCCTGATCGATCCGCCGTACGAATCAGACAGGGAATACGAGCAGGTGGTGGAAGGTCTGAAAGTCGCGCATGATCGCTGGTCCTCTGGCATCTTCGCCTTGTGGTATCCCATCAAGGCCCGTCCTCCGATCGAACGATTCCATCGTGTACTGGCGGCCACTGGAATTCGCAAGATGCTGCTGGCGGAATTCGCTCCTTATCCCGAAGATTCCAGTTTCCGCCTTAACGGCTGCGGCATGGTCGTGGTCAATCCGCCTTGGAAATTGGAGGAGACGCTGCGACGGTTGTTGCCGGAACTCCTTGATGTGCTGCGGCAGCATCCGGCCGCCCGCACGGGCCTGTCCTGGCTGGTCCCGGAATAGGGGTGTTTTGATAACTAAGTGCCGCTGACAGGTGGTAAAAGTGTAACGGCAGCGACCTGTTACACATGATCGTCGACAGCCTTGGCATAACCGGGTATTTTATAGCTGTTATATACAGGTTTTTTAATAACAAAACCGCCACGGCCGCGCGCCAGTTGGAGGACTCCGGCGTCGAAAGGCCCGCCGGCTATGCAAGGGGAGTGTAATCAGACAATGAACGAAAGACGCGACAGCCAACGGGTACCGGTAGTGATCGATGCCGTACTGAACTACCAGGCGCAGGTGATGATATGCACGGTGCGCGACATCAGCCTGAACGGCGCCTTTATCGAAGGCATGCCTCAAGGACTGCCTTATTTCAATGCCCCCGTGGAATTGGGGCTGACCCTGACCGCCGGTGGCGAGACCAAGCAGCATCGTATCCCCGCCAAGATCCGTCGGATTGCCGACAACGGTGCCGGAGTGAGTTTCGGCGATGTCGGCATGGACGCCTATTTCAGCCTGGTCAATCTGGTTTATAACGCCTGACCCTTTCTGGTTCCCCCGACGACAATTCCGGACTATTCGGGAATCAACAGCCAGTCAGCGACAGCTGTCGGCGTGCGCCGTCGTTTTATCGGCTTTTTCCATCGCGCTGTGAGCCGTGTCCTAATTCGTCACACTCCGTAAATTATTCATTTCTTTCAAGGTTCTGCTTTCCGAGTTTTACCCGCAATAACCATATTGCTGGCATGTCTCTTGCAGCCTTCTAGCCACAAAGGGAAGGGGACAACAGCTTGTTTTGGCGCGACTTTCGCGAAATGACGCCGGCCAGCATCGCCGGATCCAGCGCGCCGTCTAACGTTGTCAGCGAATAACCAGAACAAGAGCCGGTCGCACGCCCGGATTTATTGATGATTCGGCACAATTCCAGATACCTCATCATTTCGGGGTTCGTTCTGATGTTGGCGCTCATGGTGGCATTGGCGGCCGTGGGCCTCACGCGCATGGCCGCGATCCATCATCACCTCGACGTAATCACCGGAAAATACAACGCCAAGACCGATATCATTTTCTCGATGCGCCACATTGTCCGCGAGCGCGCGCTAAGCACCTATGCCATGTTCATCATGGACGACCCGTTCCAGCGCGAGGAAGAGTACCAGCGGTTCACCAATATGGCGGGCGAGTTTATCCAGCTGCGTGACCATTTGATACAGCTCGGCCTTACCGAAAAAGAACGAATCGCCCTGGATGGAGTGCTGGAGCAGGTACGCGAGTACCAACCGCTGCATTCGAGGCTGGTTGACCGCATCACGCACGAACAGACTGATGGTATCCGGGAAGAGATTCTGAATCACGACTTGTTGCGCCAGAGGGAGATGCTGGACCGGCTGGACAAGATGGTTGACATGGAACGCAACGAGAGCCGGGCCGCGGCGGTACAGGCGTCGGATGAATACCGCTCCGCCTATCTGGTCATGATGTTTCTGACAGCAGTCGCCATTGCATTCGGTTTGCTGATTGCGGGCTATGTCGTCCGCCGCGCGCGCCTTATTGAAAGCGCGCTGGCGCAGGAAAAGGAACATGCCGAGATTACCCTGCATTCCGTGGGCGATGCCGTGATCGCCGCCGACGCGCAAGGCAAGGTGAGCTACCTCAACCCCGCGGCCGAGCAGATGACGGGTTGGCGCAGCGAAGAGGCGCGCGGCCAGCCGTTGAGAAAGATTTATCACATCATCAACGAAACCACGCGCAAGCCGCTGGAACATCCGGCGATGCTCGGTGTTCTCGACAGCCCTATCGTCGGCCTGGACAAGCATACTCTGCTGGTCAGCCGTTCCGGCATAGAGTTGGCCATCGAGGACACGGCCGCGCCGATTCGCAACAGCGCCGGTGAGGACGTTGGCGCGATTCTCGTGTTCCGCGACGTCACCGAACAGCGCAGTATGCAGAACCAGCTCAGCTGGCAGGCGAGCCATGATCCGCTAACCGGGCTTGTCAACAGGCGCGAACTCGAGTTGTTGCTTGAACGACTGCTCGCGAGCGCCAAGGAACAGAACAAACGCCACGCATTGCTCTACCTCGATCTCGACCAGTTCAAGGTGATCAATGACACCTGCGGCCACATCGCGGGAGACGAACTCCTGCGACAGGTCGCCGGGCTCATGCACCCCCTGATCCGCGACAGCGATACGCTGGCGCGGCTTGGCGGCGATGAATTCGGTATCCTGCTTGAAGGCTGCTCCCTACGGCAGGCTGAACAGATTGCCCACAAGTTGCTTCAGTCGCTGGAGGAATTCCGCTTTGCCTGGCAGGGTAAGACCTTCCGCGTGGGAGTCTCCATCGGTCTTGTTGGAATTCATGCGCGCAGCGGTACGCTCTCCACGGTGCTGAGCGCTGCCGACGGCGCCTGTTACATGGCCAAGGAGAAAGGCCGCAATCGTATCTGGCTGCACCAGGACGATGATCGCGAGATTGCGATCCGGCACGGAGAAATGGAGTGGGTATCCCGCATCATGCAGGCGTTCGATGAAAACCGCTTCGTGCTTTATTTCCAGCGTGTGATACCGCTGGTCGTTTCTTCCGGGACCCCGCCGTATCGCGAAGTGCTGGTGCGCATGATCGACGAGAAGGGGGAACTGGTGCCGCCCATGGCGTTTATCCCTGCCGCCGAACGCTATGGTGTCATGAGCACGGTCGACCGCTGGGTGGTGAAAACCACCTTTGCATGGCTGGCGGATCATCCGCAGGAAGAAGGTCTCGCGGTCAATCTCTCCAGCCAGTCTCTCAGCGATGACGGGTTTCTGGACTTCGTGATGGGCCAATTCCATGCCGTGCGTCTGTCGCCGCGCCGGATCTGTTTCGAGATTACGGAAACCGCGGCCATCGCCAACTGGAAACGCGCCACCCAGTTCATCGCCGCACTGCGGTCGCTCGGCTGCTGCTTCGCCCTGGATGATTTTGGCAGCGGCATGTCGTCGTTCGGGTATCTCAAAAACCTGCCGGTGGATTTCATCAAGATCGACGGTGCATTTGTGCGCGACATGATCGAAGACGAGGTGGACCATGCCATGGTCGAGGCGGTCAATCGCATCGGCCATGTGATGGGCATCCGCACCACGGCGGAGTACGTGGAGAATGACCGAATACTCGCCAAACTGCGGGAGATGGGTGTGGATTATGCGCAGGGATTCGGCATCCATGTGCCCGAACCGCTCGATATCCAGGAGCCGCGCACCGCCGCGAAGCCGCTATCCGAGGATCATGAGCTTCTTGGTCCGGTGATCTCGGCTTTTCGCCGCCCTGCCTAGAGTGCGCGCGATCCGGCGGCCAGAGAAAAGGCCGCCACCAGCGCCACCGCCGCCGTTTCAATCCGCAGTATCGCCGAACCCAGCGCAATTTGTTTGGCGCCGGCACCGGTTGTCCGTGCAACCTCCTCTTCCGTAAAACCGCCCTCGGGTCCGACCAGTATGGTCACGTCAGCCGAGGCATTTTGCTCGACGGCGCGTGAAACCGCGACTGCCGTCGCTGAAGGATGGGCGATCCAAACGCTGTTTGCCCGGCCCGCTTCCCGTGCCACCATTTCCTGAGGTGTGGCCGAAGCTTGCAAGATCGGCAAATAGGACCGTCGGCTTTGCTTGCAGGCTTCCAGGCAAATTCGCCACCATCGCTCGGCGCTGTTGGCGCCGGGCCGCACCACGCTGCGTTCACAAGCCAGCGGTGTGAACTCGGTCATGCC
This sequence comes from Sulfuricaulis sp., assembly GCF_049587675.1. Taxonomy (GTDB): domain Bacteria; phylum Pseudomonadota; class Gammaproteobacteria; order Acidiferrobacterales; family Sulfurifustaceae; genus Sulfuricaulis. The sequence continues at coordinate 11,728 of NZ_JBAVEJ010000244.1, forward strand.
GAGCTGGGTGGCCATGTCGAGCAATGTGCCCTGTCGATCCCCCTTGGGCAGGGCGCAAACAAGATGAATCGCCGGTTTCGGAGGCGGTTCAACGCGTCGCTCTTCGATGCGCAGGTCGAGCGCGCGTCCGCGCGCTGTTATATGCAGGAGAGTGGCGCGAACGAGACCCCCACGTCCGTCAAAGAGCCAGAGTGTCTCGCCAACCTGAAGCCGGCGTGAGGCCGTGGCATGACGTGCCTCGTCGCCCGCGAGCGTCAGAGTGGCGCCGGGATCGGCAAGATGTTCGGCATAAAACAGCGGCTCGGACATGCGCGGGTCAGTGACGGGTAAGATAAACGTCGTAACGGACCAGTTTGCCCGCGAGACTCATGCTCGGTTTGGGTGCAAGTGGCGGGGCGTCGTCCGGACGTTTCACCACCACTCGGTCCAACGCCACGCGGCGGCTGATCTCAAGCAACTCCTTTGCATCGGGATCATCGCCCACCAGGTCGCGCAGCAGGCGCATCTCTTTTTTTACCGCCGCGGATTTTTTGCGCTTGGGCGGAAACATGGGGTCGAGATAGATCACCTCGGGCGGCGTTATCGAAGGCAGCAACACGCGTCCATCCCCTTCGATCAACCGCAATCGCTTGTCCAGCGTGATGCCGGAACGCGCGGTCAGGCGCCGCAGACCGTCCCGCGCCAGCGCCATGATCACCGGCGAGCGCTCGATGGCGGTGGTGCGATATCCCATGAGCGCGAACAACAACGCATCCTGGCAATAACCGGCCGTGGCATCCACCACCGATTGCGCCTTCTTGCCGAGCGCGCGCGCCAGCGGCTGGCGGCGCGAAAGATTGGGACTGTAGGGGCGTAGATCGAGATGCGAAAAGTCCACGCACACCGGCCCCATCTGCGGGTCGTGGTTGTGATGCGCGCCATCCCTGGCGCGCCGCCCTTCGGGCCGCGCTGAAGCGCGCCCAATTCCGCTCCTGGCGGAATTGTCGCGGAGCTCCAGACGTTCGGGCGTCACGACCAGCAGCAAATCGAAATCTGCCTCCGCTGTCGTTACAAATGGCAGCTTCAGCTCGCGCGCCAGTTCCTCGGCGCTGGCCCTTGCGTTGTCGTCGCCTGTCATGCTGACCGCAATGCTTGCGGGAAGACGGGAAATGCCGGGGACAGGCAATGGGCGTCGGGATGAGAATGACGACATAGTGCGCCAAGCATAATCCATTCCCCCGTCCGCGCGCACGCGATGCAGAGTTCCGTCGCTCTGAAACAAAACGCCCCGCGAGCGGGGCGTTTTGTTTCAGGCGCTAATGTCCGGATTTCAGGGAAACGCCGGTATGGTCGGATCGCGTCCGCGCGGAGCGGCGTCTGGATGCTGTTCCCTCAGCATGCCGGTGATTTCCTCGATCTGGTGCTTATGAATATCCACCATCAAGAGAATTTTTCCGCTCTCGATTTCCTTGGAAAATTTCTCAAGACGAGTGTTGGGCACATCCGAGGCGATCATGCCCGAGGCCCAGACGCCGACGATGGCGCCAATCAGGCTCATCGCCAGAATCACGCCGAGACCCATAACCAGTCCCGAAGGCGGGAACATCATGGCAACCACGCCGGCGAGCGCGCCGGTGGCGCCGCCGACCACCAGGCCGACTCCCAATCCGTGGATTTCATCGCTTTTTTGCAGCATGGTGGCTTCAGGGAGGTCGCTCAGTTCAACGCCTTCCTTGGCCAGGAAAAAGATATGACGATCTTCGATGCGGGCCAGCAGTAGTTTCTTGAACACCTGCCTGGCGCTTTTGACATCCGGCAGCAGGAAATAAAGCCGTCTTCTCATAACCACCTCCTTCCGATAACGGGTTGGGTGTCAGATAGAGGCCTCTTTACCTATGGAGGCGTTGAACAAAGCATAGCCCAAGCGAGTTGATCAGCCTAACAGAGACACTACTTTCCGTGCAGGAATTCCTGGACGCGGTATGGCAAGGCCACGCGCCGTATCGATAAAAATCAAAAATCAGCCGGCGGCGGCGCGATCGGCACGCTTGCGGTCGGTTTCCTTGAGGAAGCGCTTGCGCAGGCGCAGGTGGTTGGGGGTTATCTCGACCAGCTCGTCGTCATCGATGAATTCGATGGCACGTTCGAGCGTGAGCTCGATCGGGGGCACGAGGATGACGTTCTCATCCGAGCCCGAGGCGCGCATATTGGTGAGCTGCTTGCCCTTCATCGCGTTCACCACCAGATCGTTGTCGCGCGTGTGAATGCCGATGATCATGCCCTCGTACATGTCCTCGCCCGGGCCGATGAACATGCGCCCGCGTTCCTGCAGATTGAACAGCGCGTAGGCGACGCTCATGCCGGCACCGTTCGAGATCAGCACGCCGTTAATGCGTCCGCCGACCACGCCTTTCTTCTCCGGGCCGTAGTGATCGAACACGTGGTAGATCAGGCCGCTGCCGGCGGTGGCGGTGAGGAAGTCAGTCTGAAAGCCGATGAGCCCGCGCGCCGGAATCATGTATTCGAGGCGCACGCGTCCCTTGCCGTCCGGCTCCATGTTGAGCAGGTCGCCCTTGCGCTGGCCGAGCTGTTCCATGACCGCGCCCTGATGCTGGGTTTCGATGTCCACGGTCAGCTGCTCGTACGGTTCGTGGGTCTCGCCGCTCACTTGCTTGGTGATGACTTGCGGGCGCGACACGCCGAGTTCATAACCCTCGCGCCGCATGTTCTCGATGAGGATGCCCAGGTGCAGCTCGCCGCGTCCGGAGACGCGGAATTTGTCGGGGCTGCCGGTATCTTCCACGCGAAGCGCGACGTTATGGATCAGCTCGCGTTCGAGCCGCTCGCGAATTTGGCGGCTGGTGACATATTTGCCGTCCTGTCCCGCGAACGGGGAATTGTTGACCTCGAAGGTCATGGTCACCGTCGGCTCATCCACGGACAGCGGCGGCAGCGCCTCGACCTTGCTCGGATCGCACAGGGTGTCGGAAATGCGCGGGCCTTCGATGCCGGTGATGGCGATGATGTCGCCAGCCTCGGCCTCGGGCACTTCGGTGCGTTCCAGTCCCATGAAGCCGAGTACTTGCAGGACCTTGCCGTTGCGGGTCTTGCCGTCGTGGTCGATGATCACGACCGGTTGATTGGTTTTCACCTTGCCGCGGGTGATGCGGCCGATGGCGATGGCGCCGACGTAGCTCGAATAGGCGATGCTCGAGACCTGCATTTGGAACGGGCCTTCGGGGTCGACCTTGGGTGGCGCGACATGCTTGATGATGGTCTCGAACAGCGGCGTCATGTCGCCCTCGCGCACGTCCGGCGTGAGTCCGGCGTAACCGTTCAGCGCCGAGGTGTACACCACCGGGAAGTCGAGCTGCTCTTCAGTCGCGCCGAGCTTGTCGAAAAGGTCGAAGGTCTGGTCCAGCACCCAGTTCGGACGCGCACCGGGGCGATCGATCTTGTTGATGACGACGATGGGTTTCAGGCCCTGCGCGAATGCCTTGCGCGTGACGAAGCGCGTTTGCGGCATCGGTCCGTCCACGGCGTCCACCAGCAGCAATACGGAATCCACCATCGACAGCACGCGCTCGACTTCGCCGCCGAAGTCGGCGTGGCCCGGCGTGTCGACGATGTTGATGCGGTAATCGTTCCAGCGGATCGCGGTGTTCTTGGCCAGGATGGTGATGCCGCGTTCCTTCTCCAGGTCGTTAGAATCCATGATGCGCGTACCCATTTGCTGGTGCGCGGCGAAAGTACCCGACTGTTGCAGGAGTTTGTCGACGAGCGTGGTTTTGCCGTGGTCGACGTGGGCGATGATGGCGATGTTGCGCAGTTTCTGAATCATTGAATTTACCGTTTACTGTGGGGGGTGACGGCCAAAAGGCCGCGCATTATACACGGTTATCGGGAAAAAAGCCCACCGGCGGCAGGCTAGTGGCGCGTCGGCGTGGCCGGGACGCTGTGGAGCGCGGTAAACAGCTGTTCCGCGTCAATGCGGTCAAATTCGTAGCGGCTACCGCAGAATTCGCAATCCACGCTGACTGCCCCTTGCTCGTCAAGAATCGAGTGGATTTCGTCACGTCCAAGCATGCGCAACACCGCCTCGACCCGCTCACGCGAACAGGAACAGCGAAAGCTGACCGGCATGCGTGAGAACAGGCGTATGTCCTCTTCGTGATACAGGCGATGGACGATCTCGCGTACCGGCAACGCCAGCAGTTCCTCCCGCGTAATGGTCGAGCCGAGATGCACGGCACGCACCCAGGCGTCGTCGTCGGACGGTTCGGCGTCCGGCAGGCGTTGCAGCAGCATGCCCGCCGCCTGTTGCGGATCGGAGGCGAGCCATAGGCGCGTGGCGAGCTGTTCGGAGCGGGCGAAATAGTTTTCAAACGCCTCGGCCACTGTCAGCCCCTCCAGGGCGACAATCGCCTGGTAACGTTCCTTGCCTTTCAGCGGATCGATCGTGACCGCGAGGCGACCGTCACCCACCAGCGCGGCGAGCGGCGCATCCGGGATCTCTCCTTGCCACTGCGCGATGGCGCGCATGGTCCGGTCGCTGGTGCATTCGACCACCAGCAGGCTGACCGGCCCCTTGCCTTGTATCTGCATGATGAGCCGGCCGTCGAATTTCAGCGTGGAGGTGAGCAGCGCCGCGGCCGCCATCAGCTCGCCCAGCACCTCGCGCACGCGTGGCGGATATTGGCGCCGTTCGAGCACCGCCTGCCAGGTTGCGTCGAGGTGCACGATCTCGCCCCGGATGGGCTCGTTTTCAAACATAAACCGTTGCAGGCTGTCGTGGTATTGCATGGCTCTCCTAATATACATGGATGCGTCCTTACAGTTTGTCAGAACCGATCGTGGTTTCCGGCCGGTTCTCGATATATTTTAAGTGTAACAAAACTGACATGCGATTTTCGTTATACTGTAATAATCATGTATATCCTGCTTGTCCGTCACGCCAAAGCCGAGGCACGTTCTTTGCTGGGCCTGGGAGCGAAAAGGGACGTGCGGCGTCTGCTGACTGACGCCGGACGTAAGCGCATGCGACGGGCTGCCAAGGCGCTGCACAGGCTTGTCCCGGCGATCGATGTGATCGCCTCGAGCCCGCTGATCCGTGCCCGTGAAACCGCAGAGATCCTCGCCGGACGATATGACAATATGGCCGTCGTCGACCTGATGCCGCTTTCGCCGGGGGGTTCCGAACAGGAACTGCTCGACTGGCTGCGGGAACAGCACCAGGATGCCTCCGTCGTCCTGGTGGGGCATGAGCCCGATCTCGGTTTCCTGGCGAGTTGGCTGCTCACTGGCAAGAAATCGACATTCACACCATTGCGCAAGGGTGCGGCCTGTTTGATCCGGTTCGACGAAGCACCGGCAGCCGGCGGCGGCGTGCTGGAATGGATGCTGATTCCCAAACTACTCGACAAACTCTGATCAGACCGATGCGTGTTGCGTCACGGGCCTTGCCGATGACTTGTACTGGTGCTGGCGGCTTGGAAAAGAGCACGGCTGATCCCGCTCGCTGTTTGTATGGCCACAAAGCCTGATGCATCAACCAAGCCGGGCTCGGCACGCCCTCGCGGCTGGCAAAGCGAGCCCGCGGGCGACGTTGCGGTACATTTGGCGCATCGATATCTCAACGCCGCTGGCGAAGCTGCCGAGCGTGTGGCGAGCGATCCCGACCCCGAAGCCCTGCACGATTTCCGAGTCGCGTTGCGACGCCTGCGCAGTGTTCTGCGGGCCTATCGATCCTGTCTCAGGAAATTGCCGAAAAAAAGGCGCCGCCAGCTCAAGCGCGTGGTGCGCGCCACGAACGCAGGCCGTGACTCCGAAGTGTTCCTCGCCTGGCTCGACATCCAGTCATCGTTGCCGGCGACGGAGGACGCCGCCCACGAGTGGTTGCGGAAACGGCTCGAAGCAATGCGTGACGCCGCCTACGCGCAGCTGCGGACGCAGGTGCTGACCGATTTCACCGCCCTGGTACAGCACCTGCGCCAGGCACTCGCGGTCAGTCGGAACAAGTCATCCAATGGCGGAGTCATGGCCGATCATATACGCGTCCAGACCGCCAAAGTCGCCGCCGATCTTGCCCGGGTACATTCGGCAGCCGATGCCGAAGCTATCCATGACGCGCGTATTCAGGCCAAGCGTCTGCGCTATCTTATCGAGCCTTCGAGTCCGCGCCTTCCGGGAGCGCGTGCTGGGGTGAAGCGACTCAAAAAGTTTCAGGACGAGGCCGGCGCACTGTGTGACGGTTTCGTGCGCCGGCGCCTGTTCGTGCAGTTGGCCGAAGCGGCGGGGGCGCAGCAGGCGCGTGAGGCGATCGAGACCGCTCATGGGGAACGATCGAAACCCCCGAATGAGCTTGATGTCATTCCCGGTTTGCGCCGGTTGGCGCAACACAGCGAGCGGCAAGTGCACCAACTGTTTCAACGCTTTCAGCGCCGTTATCTCGAAACGCGTACCCAAAATCTGATCGAGCCGTTCTTGCGGCTGGAGCGCCGGCTCGCCGGCCCCCACGCGGACTGATTCAGCCCGCCGGACGACTGGCGGCGAGTGCCGCCGGGTTGTCGCGGCGTGCGGTCTCCAGATGACCGAGGAACTGACGCGTGCAAGCCTCCCAGGTATATTTCATGGCCGTCTCACGACAGCGCTCGGGATTGAGTTTGAGTGCCTCAAGCGCGGCTTCGCGCAGATTGTCGCTGAGGCAGCCGGTGACGCCGTGTTCGATCACGTCCAACGGCCCTTGAACCGGATACGCTGCCACCGGAATGCCGCAGGACAGGGCCTCGATCATCACCATCCCGAAAGTATCGGTGCGGCTCGGAAATACGAATACGTCCGCGGCCGCGATATGTTTGGCGAGTTCCTCGTCGGACTTGTAGCCGGTAAAGCGCACGGCGGTGTATTTGCGCTGAAGCGTCTCCAGGTCCGGACCGCTCCCGACGACATATTTGGTTCCCGGGAGATCGAGTTTGAGGAAGGCCTCGATGTTCTTCTCGATGGCCACGCGCCCCATGTACAGAAAAATCGGCCGATTGGCATCGAGGTAAGACTTGGTGCGCGGGCGAAACAGCTCGGTATTCACGCCGCGCGACCAGTAACCCAGATTACGGAAGCCCCACCTCGTCAGATGCTGATGCAGGGTTGGCGTGGCCACCATGAGCGTGCTGGCCGGTCCGTGAAACCAGCGCATCAGACGGTAGCTGAGCGCCAGTGGGATTCGCGTACGCAGCCAGAGGTACTCCGGGAACTGCGTGTGAAACGCGGTGGTGAATGGGAATCGGTTTTCGAGGCACCAGGCGCGCGCCGCCAGGCCGAGGGGCCCCTCGGTGGCGATGTGCACCGCGTCCGGGTTGAGCGTCTCAAGCATCGCGCGGACCCGCCGCCCCGGAAAAAGCGCAAGGCGTATTTCGGGGTAGGTCGGCAGCGGAACGGTGCGGAAATCCTGCGGTGAAATGACGTGCGTCATATGACCCAGTGTCCCAAGTTGCTCGTTGGTGCGGACGATGGTGTTGACGACGCCGTTGACCTGCGGGCGCCAGGCGTCGGTGATGGTGACGATATTCATGCTGCCTCCTCAATCACAGGGGCTTCCGCCCGCGCTCTGCCTTCCTCGAGCAACCACCGGCACTCGTCGGCCCAGTGCAGCACCGCGAGCGAACCGTCGTGACGCTCGACCAGCGCGGTACAGGACTCGACCCAGTCGCCGTCATTGACATACAGGATGTCCCCGACGTACTCGAGCGCCGCCTTGTGAATGTGGCCGCAGACGATCCCGTCGACACGATGCCGCCGCGCCTCGCGCGCCAGCGCCTGTTCGAAATGGCTGATGAAGTTGACGGCGTTCTTCACTTTGTGCTTGAGGTAAGCGGCGAGTGACCAGTAGGTCAGGCCCAGACGGCGCCGGACGAAGTTAACCCAGCGATTGGCATAGAGCAGGAAGTCGTACATTCCGCTGCCGAGAACTGCGAGCCACTTGCTGTGCTTGACGATGCTGTCAAACTCGTCGCCATGAATCACGAGAAATCGGCGTCCGTCGGCGGTCTCGTGAATGACCTGCTGCACGACTTGCACGCCGCCAAATACCGAACCGGCGTAATCGCGGAACAGCTCGTCGTGATTACCGGGCACGTAGATCACTTCCGTGCCGCGCGCCGCCATTTCCATGATTTTCTGGAGCGCCTGGCTGTGGCTCGCCGGCCAGTACCAGCCGCTCTTGAGGTTCCAGAAATCGATCATATCGCCGACGAGATACAGGCGTTCGCAACGGGCGTGCTCCAGGAAGTCGAGCAGAAATTCGGCTTTGCACGCGCGCGTGCCGAAATGTACGTCGGAGATCCAAACCGTGCGGAACCGAAGCGGGTCACGGCGGTTCAGGGGAGTACCGGAATGGAGGATCGGCGGACGTCGGTTATCGGCGCGTGACGACGGTGACGAGGGCCGAACGCGACGCCGCGATCCGACCGACCGACGCAAACGGCCTTCGGTTTTCTTGGCGGGCGACGTTGCCGTGCTCGATTGGACGGAGGTGACTGACATATCGTTTTTCATTCCTGTTTGCCGCACGAACTATGCATGCAGGACGTTAAGGTTTTTTGACGAAAACCGGACGAAAATGTCACGTGGTTGTCATATCCGGGTGTTTCAATTCAATGACAATAAATTCATGCATAACAAACCGAATAATCACGAGCTTCTGCACGCGTGGGTCTGGGCAAGAAATTGCTGTTGAGCATGACCGATGCGGGTCGTATCGCGCGCGCCGCAGGGTACTCCGTGGCCGGGTTGCGCGCGGCGCTGCGTCGCGAATCGGCTTTCCGTCAGGAGGTGATGTTGTTTGTCGTGTTCGCGCCGCTGGGAGCGTGGTTTGGCCGGGACGGCGTGGAGCGTGCGTTGCTGATCGGGAGCCTGATGATCGTGCTGATCGTCGAGTTGCTCAATTCTGCGCTCGAGGCCGCCGTCGACCGCATCAGCAAAAAGGATCACAAGCTCTCAGGTCGGGCCAAAGATATGGGTTCAGCCGCCGTGTATATTTCTCTGGCGCTGGTGATTCTGACCTGGGCGTTCGTGCTGACGGATCGTTACATCTGAAATGATGGCATCTTTTTACCTGCAGAAGCGTTGCGACTGCTACAATGAAATCATGAAAGCCATCGCTCTTCTTTTCATGCTTCCCATTCGTTACTACTTGTCCGCGGGAGTTCCATGCCGCTAGCGCGCGCACTGCGCCTTGTGCCCTCGGTCGCCACGGCGGTTCGCCGCACGGCAGGGACGCAGACCGTGGCCGCGGTGGATCTCGGTTCCAACAGTTTTCACATGATCGTGGCGCGCGTGGTGCACGGCCAGCTCCACGTCATGGATCGTCTTCAGGAAACGGTGCGTCTCGGTGCTGGGCTGGACGAGCGCGGTCATCTATCCAAGGACGCCCAGCGGCGTGCACTCGATTGTCTGGAACGTTTCGGCGAGCGTTTGCGCGACATGCGCGCCGGCACGATGCGTGCGGTCGGGACCAACACCCTGCGGCGCGCGCGCAATGCCCAGAAATTCCTCCGTCGCGCGCGGCTGGCGCTCGGCCATCCGATCGAGGTGATTTCGGGACGTGAAGAAGCCCGATTGATATATCAAGGCGTGGCGCGGGAACTCGCTGACGAGGGCACGCGCCTGGTACTGGACGTCGGCGGTGGCAGCACTGAGCTAATTCTGGGTGAACGCTCCGAGCCCAAATCGATGGAAAGTCTTTATATGGGTTGCGTGAGCCTCAGCCGGCAATATTTCCCAAATGGCAAGATCACCGAAAAGGCCATGCGTCGTGCCGAGACGGCGGCGCGGTTGGAACTGGCTCCTGTCGAGGCCCAGTTTCAACAAGGCTGGCAACGCGTCTACGGTTCTTCCGGGACCATCCGTGCCGTCGGCGCTGTCGCGCAAGCGTGCGGCTGGACGAAGGACGACGATATTACCCCCGAGGTCATCGGGCGGTTACGCGAAACGCTGATCAGCGCCGGCCATGTCGACGCTCTCGATCTGCCGGGGCTCAGTGCCGACCGGGCGCCGGTGCTGCCCGGCGGCGTCGCGATTCTGCTTGCCGCATTCGAGGCGCTCGGCATCGAACACTTGCACATCGCCAGTGCCGCCCTGCGTGAAGGGCTGCTCTATGACTTATTGGGACGTCTGCGTCATGAAGATGCGCGCGAACAAACCCTGCGTGCTCTCACGGCCCGTTTTCACGTGGACAAGCCGCAGGCCGAGCGCGTAGAGCGCACGGCACGCGCCTGCTTCGAACAGGTGGCGGAACACTGGAAACTCGTTCCGGAGGACGTCGAGGCATTGTCCCTGGCGGCGCGTCTGCACGAAATCGGTCTTGCCGTGGCGCATAGCGGCTATCACAAGCACGGCGCCTATCTGGCGCGCTATTCCGATCTGCCCGGGTTTTCGAGCACCGAGCAGCATTTGCTGGCGCTGCTGATTCGCGCGCACCGGCGCAAGTTTCCCGCGGAAGAGTTCGCAACATTGCCGAAGGGTCAGGCGAAAAAAGCCCGTCGGCTGGGGATACTGTTGCGTCTCGCGGTGCTGCTGCACCGGCGGCGTAGCGACGCTTTGCTGCCAGCGTTCCGACTTACCGCCAAGAAACGCACGATCGATGTCCGTTTTCCGCGCGGGTGGCTCACCAAGAACCCGCTCACACGCGCCGACCTCGCACTCGAAACCGGTTATCTCAAGACGGCGCGGACGCGGCTGCGTTTCGAGTGACCCGGTTTCAGGGATTTTCGGCCAGCTCGCACAGCAGATTGGCCTGGGCGGAAGCCGATTCCTGGCCGTCGGGCAAGAGGCACCGGTAACTGCCGTTGCTTTGCAACTCCCACGCCTGGGTATTGTTCGCCAGTATGAGGGCAGACGGGTTCGCCGCTGACAAGATTGACCGATGAAAAACATGCGACCCATACGGACGTTGGCACGTCGCGCCACGGAGATCCTGAATAACACCCGGGCCATCACGGCGGACACGGCGCTTCGGCTCGCGCGTTACTTCGGCACCACACCTGAGTTTTTGGCTTAACATGCAGCAGTCGTATGACCTGCGCCGAACACGCCGGGCTTTCGGTAAACGCATCGAGCGACAGGTTCGCCAGCGCGCGGCTGAATCCATCACTTGTCCATTTGATCAAACAGGGAAAACTCTAAGCCTTCAATCACACTAATATAATCCGGACACCCATCCCGTGAATATTAATTCTCAAGAAATTTCCGCCAACTCCTCGAGCAGGGTGTCCTGTGCCGATATTGGTTCCTGGTCCTGCGGCGCGAGGCGCCGGTAACTGCCGTCGCTCAGCAACTCCCACGCTTGGGTATTATCCGCCAGATAGACCGCCAGCGCTTCCTTATATACTCGCTCACGCAGCGATTTGTTCTCGATCGGGAAGGCGGTTTCGACGCGGCGGAAAAAGTTGCGATCCATCCAGTCGGCACTTGCCATCCACATCTCCTGATTCCCGTCGTTCTGGAACCAATAGACGCGGGTGTGCTCGAGAAAACGGCCGATAACGGAGCGAACGCGGATGTTCTCCGAGACGCCCGGTACGCCCGGTCGCAAGCAGCAGATGCCGCGCACAATGAGGTCGATATTGACTCCCGCCTGCGAGGCTGCGTAGAGGGCCTGTATGATCTGTGACCCCACCAGGGCGTTCATTTTGGCGATGATGCGCGCCGGATTGCCGGCACGCGCGTGCCCGGCCTCCCGTTCGATTTTTTCCAGCAGCGATTTATGCAGGGTGAATGGCGATTGCACCAGTTTCTGAAGCTTGCTGGCGCGGCCGATGCTGGTGAGCTGTAAGAACAGTTTGTGCACATCGTCGCCAATCGCCTCGTCACAGGTAAGCAGGCCGAAATCGGTGTAAAGGCGGGCGGTGCGGTCATGGTAGTTGCCCGTGCCAAGGTGCACGTAGTGGCGCAGGCGCGTGCGCTCGCGTCGCACCACCAGGGTCATCTTGGCGTGCGTTTTGAAACCGACCACGCCGTATACCACGTGGGCGCCGGCTTCCTGCAGCAGCGTCGCCAGGCTGATGTTGGCTTCTTCATCGAAACGGGCGCGCAGCTCGATCACGACCGTGACTTCCTTGCCGGCGCGCGCCGCCTCGATCAGGGCGTCCACCATGGCCGAGTTCGGTCCGGTGCGGTATAGCGTTTGCTTGATGGCCAGGACACCGGGATCGGCGGCGGCCTGGCGCACGAAATCGATCACCGGAACGAACGACTCGAAAGGATGATGCAGCAGGACGTCTCCCTGGCGGATGACCTCGAACAGGTTTTTGTTGCGCACGAGTTTTTTCGGGAACCCGGGAGTGAAGGCGGGGTACTTCAGGTCCGGCCGGTCCACCAGATCGTAGATGGCGAGCAGGCGGCTGAAATTCACCGGACCGTTGACCTGGTAGAGGGTTTCTTCGGTTAGCTCGAACTTATTCATCAGGTAGCCGGCCATGTCCGGTGGACAATTGTCGGCGACCTCCAGACGCACGGTATCGCCATAGCGGCGCGACGGCAATTCACCTTCGACCGCGCGCAGCAGGTCATCCACTTCTTCGTCGTCCACGAACAGTTCGCTGTTGCGGGTGACACGGAACTGATAACAACCGGTGACTTCCATGCCCGGAAACAGATCGTTGACATGGGTATGGATGATCGAAGACAGGAACACGAAGTCATGGGGTCCGGTGGAACATTCCTTGGGCAAAGGAATCAGACGCGGAAGCGCGCGCGGCGCCTGCACCACGGCGACACCGCCGCGGCGGCCGAATGCATCGACCCCGCGGAGCGAAATGATGAAGTTGAGGCTTTTGTTCAGAATCCGCGGGAAGGGATGCGACGGATCGAGGCCGAGCGGGCTCAATACCGGCAGCAGCTCGTGCTCGAAGTAGTGTCTGACCCAGGCTTCCTGATCCGCGTTCCATTCGGTGCGCCGCACGAAGCGGATGTTTTGCCGCGCCAGCTCGGGAATGAGCAGCTCATTGAGCGTATGGTACTGATCTTCCACGAGCCGGTGGGTGGCGGCATTGATTTGCTTCAACACCTCCTGCGGCAGTAGGTTGTCCGGCCCGGCCTGCACCGACCCCGACACGACCTGTTCGTGCAGACGCGCCACCCGGATTTCGAAAAACTCATCGAGGTTGGTGCTGGAAATGCACAGGAACTTGAGCCGCTCCAGCAGCGGTGTGGCCGGATCCTTGGCCTGCTCCAGCACCCGCCGGTTGAACTCGAGCAGACTGAGCTCCCGGTTGATATATAGTTCCGGCGACCGCAGATCTTCCGACGGTTTGAGTTCGGCAATATTCATAGGTTGGCCAAAAGGGAGCACAGAATATTACAGACAAATTACGTCAGTATTATGACACTTATATGACAGCGTTGCAGGGATACCCCGGATCGCGTGGACCGCAACCGGTTTGGCGCCGTTTCAGGCAGATTTATCGGCCTTACTCTGCGCTTCGATGTCGCGCCGCACCTCATCCATGTCGAGCGCTTTGGCCTTCTCGATCACCTGGTCGAGGGCGGAGGCAGGCAGTGCGCCGGGCTGCGCGAAGATGATGATCTTCTCGCGGAAGATCATCAGGGTGGGAATCGAGCGAATCTGGAAGTAACCGGCCAGCGCCTGTTGTTCCTCGGTATTGACCTTGGCGAACACGACATCCGGATATTTTTCCGACGCGGCTTCATAAGCCGGCGCGAAAGAACGGCACGGACCACACCACGGCGCCCAGAAGTCCACGATGACCAGGTTATTATCACTGACGATCTGATGCAGATTTTCCTGTGTTACATCAACGGTTGCCACTTTGCCTCCCGCGGGCATCGGGTGAATGCCCATGAAGATTTAGATTGAAAAATATTATACCGCCAACATACGACGGTATTCGATTGTTGATGTGGGGCTTAAACAGGCAAAATCAAGCTAGAGGTTGTCGCAAAGATGGAGCACTAAAAGCGCGGATTCCGGTGAGCGGACCTTGGGCGAACGGAGAAAGGTGCGCGTGACGATATCTGTCACTGTCGTGAGCTAGGCGCCATCCCGCACCCATGCAGGCGCGATGACCGGTGTTATCCGTGTGTCAGGAATTGATCTTGCCCAGGATTTCTTTTTCCACCTGGTCAAGACTGGTATGACGCACGTCTTTGCCCTTGACGAGATAAATGATGTATTCGCAGATGTTGCTTGAATGATCGCCGATGCGCTCGAGCGCCCGTGCCGCCCAGATGACGTTGAGCATGCGTGAGATCGTGCGCGGGTCTTCCATCATGTAGGTGATAAGCTGGCGCATGGTGCCGTCGTATTTCTGGTCAACCTTCTGGTCCTCGCGTGCCACGCGCAATGCTGCTTCGATATCGAGGCGGGCAAAGGCATCGAGCGCGTCGTGCAGCATGTGGCGCACGTAACCGCCCAGCGCCTGGATCTCGGCGTAATTGTTTTTGGGACGTTCCTCGCCCGCGAGCCGCACGGCCATGCGCGCGATCTTCTCGGCTTCGTCTCCGATGCGCTCGAGATCGGTGATGGTCTTGATGACAGCCACCACCAGCCGCAGGTCGCTCGCGGTCGGCTGACGGCGGGCGATAATCTGGCTGCATTCCTCGTCAATGGTCACTTCCAACTTGTTGACCTGGGTGTCGTTCATGATCACGGCTTCGCCTTGCGCGGTGTCGCCCTTGATGAGAGCATCCATGGCATGTTCAATCTGTTGCTCGACGAGGCCGCCCATCTGCAGCACGCGCGAACGGATGTCCTCAAGCTCGGTATTGAACTGGCGGGAAATGTGCGTGTGCATCTGTTCCATGGCGTGATTCCTCGCGAGCGGCGCGGCTTAGCCGTAGCGCCCGGTAATATAGTCTTCCGTCTGTTTCTTGGACGGATTGGTGAAGATGGTGTTGGTGCCGGCGAACTCCACCAGCTCACCCAGGTACATGAAGGCCGTGAAATCGGAGACGCGCGCGGCCTGCTGCATGTTGTGCGTGACGATGACGATAGTATAGTTCTTTTTGAGTTCGTATATCAGTTCCTCGATCTTCAGGGTTGAGATCGGGTCCAGCGCCGAGGCCGGCTCATCGAGGAGCATTACCTCCGGTTTCACGGCAACGGCGCGGGCGATGCACAGTCGCTGTTGCTGGCCGCCGGACAGGCTCATGCCGCTTTGGCGCAGCTTGTCCTTGACCTCGTCCCACAGGGCCGCCTGCTGCAGCGCCCATTCCACCCGGTCGTCCATTTCCGAGCGCGAGAGTTTTTCATACAGGCGCACGCCGAAGGCAATGTTCTCGTAAATCGACATGGGGAACGGCGTCGGTTTCTGGAACACCATGCCGACGCGCGCGCGCAGACGGAAGAGGTCCGTGCGCGGCGACAGCACGTTCTCGCCGTCGAGCAGGATCTCGCCGGTGGCGCGCTGACCGGGATAGAGCTCGTACATGCGGTTGAAGGAGCGCAGCAGCGTGGACTTGCCGCAGCCGGAAGGCCCGATGAAGGCCGTGACCATGTTCGTAGCGACGTCCAGGCTGACGTCCTTCAGCGCCGTGAACTTGCCGTAAAAGAAGCTCAGGTTGCGCACCTGAATCTTGCTTTCAGCGTTCAGAACAGAAGACGTATCGTTCATCATTCAGTGCTCCATCCTGGCCTTGCGCGACAGAGTGCGCGCGACGATGCTCAAGGCCAGCACGCTCAAGGTGATAAGCAACGCGCCGGCCCAGGCCAGCGCGTGCCATTCTTTATAGGGGCTCATGGCGAACTGGAAAATCACGACCGGCAGATTCGCCATGGGCTGCATCAGGTTGGTGCTCCAGAACTGGTTATTGAGGGCCGTGAACAGGAGCGGCGCGGTTTCGCCGGCAATCCGCGCAATGGCTAGCAGCACGCCCGTGAGAATGCCGGAGAGGGCGGCACGATAGGCCACGAGTGAGATCATTTTCCATCGCGGTGCCCCGAGAGCCAGTGCCGCCTCGCGCAGGGTGTTCGGTACCAGGCGCAGCATTTCCTCGGTCGTGCGGATCACCACCGGCAGCATGATGATGGCGAGCGCAAGCGCGCCCGCCAGCGCCGAGAAGTGGCCGAGACTGACCACCACCATTTCATAGACGAACAGTCCGATGATAATTGAGGGCGCGGACAGCAGGATGTCGTTGATAAAGCGGATGACGCTGGCGACGAACGTGCGGCCGCCGTATTCCGCCAGATAGGTGCCCGCGAGTATGCCGATCGGCGTGCCGATCGCGGTGGCCAGGCCGACCATGATGAGACTGCCGACGATCGCATTGGCGAGTCCGCCGGCGCTCCCGGGCGCCGGCGTATTTTGCTGAAACATGCTCAAGTCGAATGCCGAAAATCCGTAGCTGAACGTGGTCCACAGGATCCAGAACAGCCATATCAGTCCAAACGCGGTAGCCAGTACCGAACCTGAAAGGCTCACGATATTGACGGTACGTCGCCGGAAATAGCGCCAGTCCATAGCGGTCGAGTTTCTCATGTCTTGACGCCCTCGCGCGATTCCAGGGTCAGAAGCATGAACTTGGCCAGAGAAAGCACAATGAACGTGATCAGAAACAGCACCAGTCCCAGCGCTATAAGCGATGAAGTGTGCATGTCGCCCACGGCCTCGGTGAATTCGTTTGCCAGCGTCGAGGCGATGGAGTTGCCCGGCTCGAACAGCGAGAGGCTCAGCCGGTGAGTGTTGCCGATGACGAACGTCACGGCCATGGTTTCGCCGAGCGCGCGACCGAGACCCAGGAAGATGCCACCCACCGCGCCCACGCGGGTGTAGGGCAGCACCACGTTCCACACCACTTCCCAGTGCGTGCCGCCCACGGCATAGGCCGATTCCTTGAGGAACTTGGGCGTGGTCGCGAACACATCGCGCATGATGGCGGTAATGAAGGGGATGATCATGATGCCGAGGATGATGCCGGCCGGCAACATGCCGATGCCGAGCGGCGCGCCCTGAAACAGGGCGCCAATGTAGGCGCTGTCGCCGAAGCGCGCCTGCAGCCAAGGCTGAACGTGCAGCGACATGACCGGGGCGAAAACGAACAGGCCCCACATGCCGTAGATAATGCTCGGAATGGCGGCCAGCAGTTCGATCGCCGTGCCGATGGGACGCCGCAGCCAGTACGGCGCGACTTCCGTAAGAAACAGCGCGATGCCGAAGCTGATCGGCACCGCGATCAACAAGGCAATCAGGGAACTCACCAGCGTGCCGTAAATCGGCACGAGCGCGCCGAAGCGCTCGGTGACCGGATTCCACTCGTCAGTGATGAAAAATTTAGGTCCGAAGGCAGTGAACGCCTGCCACCCACCGATAAACAGCGACACAATGATGCCGACGAGAATCACCAGCACCAACCAGGCCGAGCCCGTGGCCATGACCTGAAAATATCGGTCCATCATGCGTTGCCGCCCGCTGGCGGTGTCGGTGATGTGTGATCGACCGCTGTTCATGGTATGTCGGTATTATGAAGAGAAAGCGGGGTCCCGAAGGACCCCGCCACATACAGGAAATATTAAGTGAGGCAAATTCTACTTCTGGACCATGCTGTCGGTCCAGACAGCCTTGCCACTCGCGTCCTTGATCTCTTTTTTCCACGTTTCCTCGACCAGTTTCACGACGCTGGCCGGCATCGGAACGTAGTCGAGTTCCTCGGCCATCTTGCCGCCGTGATGATAGGCCCAGTCGAAGAACTTGAGAACTTCCTTGCCGGTCTCGGGTTTTTCCTGTTTCAGGTAAACCAGGATGAAGGTGGCGCCGGTGATCGGCCAGCTCTTTTCGCCGGATTGGTCCGTGAGCATCAGGTTGAAGCCCGGCGTGCCTTTCCAGTCGGCGCCCGCGGCCGCGGCCTGGAACGTCTCGCTTTCGGGCTTTACAAACTTGCCGGCCCTGTTCTCCATTTGGGCGTAGGTCATCTTGTTCTGCAGCGCGTAGGCGTACTCGACGTAACCGATGGATCCATTGAGACGCTGCACGTAGGAAGCGACGCCCTCATTACCCTTGCCGCTCACGCCGGTCGGCCAGGCGACCGAGGTATTGTTGCCGATCTTTTCCTTGAACGCTGGGCTGACCTTGGACAGATAGTGGGTGAAGATGAAGGTGGTGCCCGAACCGTCGGCGCGCGCCACGACGGTAATTTTGCCGTTCGGCAGTTTCACGCCCGGGTTGAGTTTCTTGAGTGCGGCGTCATCCCAGTTCGTGATCTTGCCGAGATAGATGTCGCCGAGCACGGCGCCGGTGAGCTTCAGTTCGCCCGCCTTCACGCCTTCCAGGTTCACGACCGGCACCACGCCGCCCATGACCATGGGGAACTGCATCAGGCCGATCTCGCTGAGTTTTTCCACCGTGAGCGGCGCGTCGGAGGCACCGAAGTCCACGGTCTTGGCCGTGATCTGCTTGATGCCGCCGCCCGAGCCGATGGACTGGTAGTTCATGCTCGTGCCGGTCTTGGCCTTGTAGGCCTCGGCCCATTTGGCGTAAATCGGATAAGGGAAGGTCGCGCCCGCGCCGTTTATGGTTTCGGCGGCTTGAGCAAGACCGGCGATCATGCCGAGCGCCACCGCGCCGGCTACCGCCGTGTTTTTAAGATGTCTGGATAAGATGTGCATGATGTATATGTCTCCGAATATTGAAAAATCGTGAAGTGTTGAATGCGGAGCGCATCATGCCAAGGCATTGTGACAGTTGTATGACAGCATCGTCTGTCGCGAACCTCGCAAAATCAAGAAGTTTGTTCGTTCCGGGAACCAACGAGCTCCTGAATATGTCACCGGCTGAATGACACAGCGGAGGCAGGGCAGCACTCGGCGTTGGTGACGAGTTATCTCTGTCGAGTTCCTTGACGACAAGGCACAGGAATTCGTCGCCCGGGTGTCCACCCGCCACGACGAGATACGCGGTCAGCGCGGTTTCGGTCGCGCTCACACTCAGATATTCAGGTCATGCCCCTGCCGCACGCGGAAGACGCGACCCCGACGGACGCGGCCATGCGCAAGAGAAAGACAACATGAAAATCGCCGATCAAGTTCTAATTGCCGGAACCCGCCAGGTCTTTGGCGCTGATCGTCCCGCCGCGCTGGGATTCAAACCAGGCGCCGAGACGGAAACCGCCCCACGCGAGACTGGCCAGCACCAGCAGGAACAGCCAGGTCGGCCAACCGGTCAGTCCGGCGAGGGTCTGACTCTCCGGCCCCTTGCCTATCTGATACAACGGCTGCAGCGAGTCGTAGAACACGGCGAACACCATCATGCCTATCAGCATGCCGAGCATGAAGAACAGGGCGTCGAAGCGGCCGGAGAACAGGCCGACCACGGAAGTGCCGGGGCAGTATCCGCCGATGGCCATCCCCGCACCCAGCATCGCGCCGCCCAGCGCCATGGCCCAGAAGAACATGGTGGGGACTTTCAGGGCGTCGAAGCGCAGCCAGCCGGCCACGTCGAATAGCCACAATCCGATCGCTGCCACGACGATGGCGACGAACATGACCCTGAACACGGTCCAGTCGCGCAGCGCGAATTGGGCGGTCAACTTGCGCGGGCTGTTGAGTCCCGCGGACTCGATGAAATAGCCGAACAGGATGCCGGTCGCCAGAACAATCAAGTTGCCTGAATTTTCGAGCGGAAAGTTCATTGCCAAATCCTCCGTGACAGGGTCGCCACCAGCAAGCCGGTGGCGAAAAATGCGATCAGAAAGACGAAGGCCGCTACCGCCAGTACCGCGCCGCCGGACAGGCCCAAGCCGCTGGTGCAGCCACCCGCGAGCGACGCGCCGAAACCGCTGAGCATGCCGCCGGCCACGGCGAACCACATTCGCGCGCCCACGCCCGTGCGCGGTCCGCGTTCGATCTTCATACGAAAACGCCGCGCGATGAGACTGCCCAGCAAGGCGCCAATGGCCACGCCGGCGATTTCCCAGCTGATCCATGAGTTCATCGGATGAGCCGCGCCCAGGTAGTTGCCGAGATCGGAATTCATCTCGGTCCAATCGGGCGCCGCCAAGGCACTCAGCCATGTCAGCAGACGGGAGAAGAAACCACTTGCGCCGAGGCCGTGCCCGGTGAATAGAAACATCCCCATCAATGTCAGACCCAGCCCCGCCCCGGCGGCCAATGGCGGCCAAAAATCTTGTGGTTTACGTTCAGTCATGGTGAACCTCCTTTTGATTGCACATAACGATGAGTAATCTAGAGTTGTTCGCGTGATGGAATATTGACCTGGATCAATCCTGCTTTTGTGAAGCGCGTTTTGTTTTCAGAAAAAACCATGAGTATTGATATTTATCAATCATGTCGACGCCGGAATGATCGTAATCATGGGCGTGGTTGTCGGATGGCGTGCTCATGTTATCGGATACGTGAGATGAACCGCCGGAAGAGACGGCACCGCCGACAGGGAGTTGCGGCGGTTGTGGTTCAGCGGCGTCACGCGCTGCCGCGCGCGTAACCGGATCAGGCGCGGCGCAGCTGCTTCCCGATGACGGCCGGTTCAGCCGCGCCCACGGGCTACACTCCCGGCGGATGTATGTGGGTGGCCGGGCAACACTCATCGTAACTCAGAATGCCCGGCTTGGCTTCGTACCAGCCGCGCGAGCGGTTGACGAAATTGGCGACGGCGAGCATCACCGGCACCTCGATCAGCACGCCCACGACGGTTGCCAGCGCCGCGCCCGACTCGAAGCCGAACAGCGCAATCGCCGTGGCCACCGCGAGCTCGAAGAAGTTACTCGCGCCGATCAGCGCCGAGGGACCGGCGACGCAATGCGGCGAGTGCAGTGCGCGGTTGAGGAAATACGCCAGCCCCGAGTTGAAGAACACCTGGATCAGGATCGGCACCGCCAGCAGCAGGATCACGAGCGGCTGGCGCACAATCTGCCCGCCCTGGAAGCCGAACAGCAATACGAGTGTGGCGAGCAGGGCGGTGAGCGAAACCGGGTGCAGCACCTTGATGGTCTGTGCGAGCCGCGCCAAACCAGTTTCGTGGCGCAGGATCGCGCGGCGCACGAGCCAGGCGGCCGCGAGCGGCGCGACGATATAGAGCGCGACCGACAGCAGCAAGGTGTCCCACGGTACGGTGATGGAAGACAGGCCCAGCAGCAGCCCGACGATCGGTGCAAAGGCGACGACCATGATGACGTCGTTGAGCGCCACCTGGGTCAGCGTGAAGTTCGGCTCGCCGCGTGTCAGATGGCTCCATACGAACACCATCGCGGTGCAGGGCGCGGCGGCCAGCAAAATCAGCCCGGCGATGTAGGAATTGATTTGCTCCGCCGGCAGCCACGGTCGGAACAGCCAGCCGATGAACAGCCAGCCGAGCAGGGCCATGGAGAACGGTTTTACGCCCCAGTTCACGAACAGCGTCACCCCGATGCCCTTCCAGTGCGCCGTCACGCGATGCAGCACCGCGAAATCCACCTTGAGCAGCATCGGGAAGATCATGAGCCAGATCAGCGCTGCGACCGGCAGGTTGATGCGGGCGATCTCGAGGCCACCGATGGCCTCAAACGCCGGCGGGAACAGCCGCCCGAGACCGATGCCGGCGACGATGCACAGAAACACCCAGATGGTGAGATAACGTTCGAAAAAACCCATCTCGGCGCCCGCGGATCGCTTTGCGGTGGTTTCACATTGAGCGCTCATGATCGCCCTCCTTTGGCGGGTGAGGTGTTTTCATCGCAGCGCGCCATCATTTTCAGTCCGCCGATCAAACCTTCGACGCGGCTCTTAATTTCATCTCGCGTGGCGCGGAACTTGGTCATGATCTCGTCCTCCGTGCCGGTGGCCTTGGCCGGGTCTTCCAGCGGCCAGTGCTTTTTCTGCACGCCCGGCGGCAACACCGGGCAGTGCTCGTCGGCATGACCGCAGACGGTGACCACGAGATCGGCCTGTGCCAGCATCTCCGGCGTCACGCGCGTGGATTCCTGGCGCGAGATATCCACGCCGGCTTCGCGCATGACGGCGATCGCGCGTGGGTTCTTGCCGTGCGCCTCGATGCCGGCGGATGTCGCTTCCAGCCATTCGCCTCCCAGATGATTGGCCCAGCCTTCGGCCATTTGCGATCGGCAGGAATTGCCAGTGCACAGAAACAGAATCTTCGCTTTGCGTTGGTACATTCGATTTCCTTTTATTAGCAATCAGAATTTATTTGCAGACTTTGCGCGTGCCGCAGGCGATCAGGTTTGCCGGCGGATTTCCTTCCGGCGACGGGCAGAACACCGGCGCGAACCCCCCGCCCGGAGTGCGGAAGTTGGTCGTCTGCCCTTGATACAGCCGCGCGGCAAGCAACTGCACCTCGCCGTCGTAGACGTAATTACGGATGTCGAGCTTGAGCGAGGTTTCGGTTCCGTCCTGCCGCAGCCGCCGCTGGCTCGGCGCAATTTGTTCCTGCGCGACGTAACGGCCGGAAACGAGCTCGTCCCACACCCGCCGCGTGAGCTTGTCGCCGCGATAGGCGGCCTTGGCACCGTAACCGGCGGCGGGTTTGAAAAAGAGCGTTCGCCGCTGTGCCCATAATGCCTCGGCACCGGCAGCCGTGACCCGTACCGTGTGCGGAATGCCGGTCAGCAGTGTGTGGACGACAGGCTCCGGAACCTGCCACGCACGCAGCCGCGCGTCATCGGTGAGCGCGACGAGATTGTGCTTGTCGGCATAGAGTGCATGCGCGCGCGGATGGGGCGTGAGCACGACGCCGCCTTCGAGATATGCCTGGCGCAGGAGCGCGTGCCGCGGTTCTTGCAGGGCGAAATCGGTCAGGCGGTTGTACACGAGGTCGATTGCTTGATTCTCGTGCCACAACTTGCTGTTGTGCATTCTGAGTTCGGCCGGATCGGCGATCACGGCCTTGAGTCCGTGACGGCGGAACAGTCGTTCGAACAAAAGGAACTCCGGGTAGAGGTACTGTTCCCGGGGAGCGTCATCCACGATGGCGATATTCGTGAGCGGCTGTTTGCCGCGTTGCAGCTGCCATTCGCGCAGGAACATTTGACGGAATGTATCGTCGAGCGCGCCGACGCGCGCCGGTGCCGGTATCAGCGGCTTCATCGTCTCGCCGCAGGCGGACTGAGCGCGTTGAAGCGCCACGTTGAGCAGCGCTCCACCGGCATTGGTGTTGATCTCGATGAGCTGCGGTCCGGCGGGCCCGAGATGAAAGTCATAACCCATGAACACGCCGCGCGGTCCCGGGTCGAAGCGGGCGATCTCCGGCGCCTCGGCCAGCACCGCCTCGCGATACGCCGGCAGCGCCACCACGGTTTCGACCGCGCGGATGATCTCGTGCATGCGCTCGACCTGTTGCGGCGTCACGAAAACCGCCGTGGCCGAGAAAAGATTCGGCCGCGTGGCGAGAATCTTGTCATAGAGGTCGGCATTGGCACCGTCGGCGTCAAGATCGCACCGCAGCGTGTCGCGGTTGACGGTTACGCACAGACAGTCACGATTGAGCGCCGTGGCCAGGTCTTCGGAGCCTGCCGCGGAACGGACTGCGGTGGCATTTACCGTCGATGGCTTGGTAATGAATCTATTCATGCTTCCTTCAGCCCGCTAGCCAGCCTTCAACCGCGCTCTTGTTCGGCACGCCGCCGGCGTGCACCACTCTTCCGTCGATCACCACGCCGGGCGTGGACATCACCCCATAGGCCATGATGTCGGCGATGTTCTCGACCTTCTCGATACTGACCGCGATATCTTTAGCGCGTGCGGTATCCTCGATGAGTTTCGCGGTAGCCTTGCAGTTGGCGCAGCCGGTACCGAGTACCTTGATGGTTTTCATGTTCGTGTCCCTCGTGGTCAGCAGCAGGAAATCCCGCTCTTGGTCGGGGTGCAGCAGCTGCCGGCTTGCTTGTCGACAGCTTGCTTCGAAATCGGCGCTGGCGCTGCGGTCGCATTCTTCAGCGCCTCATCGAAGCGCGCATCCAGTTTGCGCGCGGCTTCGTCGCGGAAATGGCGCGCGATCTCGAGCACCGTGTCGATCTGGTTCTGCGTGACGCCATACTCGCGCAGCTTGTCGAGCTGGCAGAGACCCTGATCCGGGTGATTCGAGGCGATCATGGCGGCGAGGGACACGAGTGAAACAATGGAAGGGTGAAGCTCTGTTTGTGCCACGGCATGCCCCTTAAATAAATTCAGATTGAACACGCAGCTCGGTTGTCACAGGAGCAAATTGAATGCGTACCCGACGAGCAGAATCCCCACGGACACCGTGCCCACGAAGACGGCGATCAGTTGCGGCTTGAGCACCTTGCGCAGAATGATTATTTCCGGCGCCGAAAGCGCGATCACGCTCATCATGAAGGCGAGGACAGTTCCCAGCGCCGCGCCTTTGGCGAGCAGTGCCTGCACCACGGGAATCACACCGGCGGCGTTGGAATACATGGGCACGCCGATCAGGACCGCCGCCGGCACCGACCACCACGCCGATTTGCCCATGATGCCGGCCATGAAGTCCTCGGGGACGTAGCCGTGAATGCCGGCGCCGAGCGCGATGCCGGCGAGAATGTAAGGCCAGACCTTGCCCACGATTTCCTTCACGTGGGCGATACCCGCCTGGATTCGCTCGGGCCAGGCGAGGGGGTCTTCGGCCGTGGCCGCCGCGCCGCGCGACTCGATCGCGCGCACCCAGTCCTCCAGTTGGTGCTCCAGGCCGAGCTTGCCGATAACCAGGCCCGAGACGATGGCGACCGAAAGACCCATCGTCAGGTAAAGGCCGGCCACTTTCCATCCGAACATACCGAAGAGCAGCGCCAGCGCGACCTCGTTGACCATTGGCGCGGAGATCAGGAAGGAGAAGGTCACGCCGAGCGGCACGCCGGCCTGGAGAAAACCGATAAACAGCGGCACGGCGGAGCAGGAACAGAAAGGCGTCACGATCCCGAGACCGGCCGCCATTGTGTTGCCCAGGCCAAGCCTTTTTCCGGAGAGCAGATCGCGCGTGCGCTCGGCGGATATATAGGTATGGATCACGCCCATGACGAACACAACGCCAGTCAGGAGCAGTAATACTTTCGGCGTGTCGTAGAAGAAAAAGCGCATAGCCTCGCCGAAGTGTGTCTGCGGATCAACGGAAAGGAGCCGCACCATGCCGTCGGCGAACGGTGCCAGGTTCGCATACGCGGCGATCCATGCGAAGGTCGCCAACGCCAGTCCGGCGAACCATTTGATGTTGGCGCCGCCGCTCACGGTTTCAGTTCTTGCTTGCTCCATGTGTCGTATACCGATGTTCGTGTATGGGCTATTCAGTTGGCGAGCGCTTCGAACATGGTTTGTCCGGGTGAAATCTTTTTGCGTCAGATGACGCCGGCCGTCATGCGCAGCAGCGAATCGGCGGCCGGGTCGGTGCGCCGCGCAGGCGCTTGCGGTCCTGTGAGAACGGTTTGGCCGTGGTGTTTGCCCGGCTTGCGGTATTCAGAATTTCGCGCGCCCAGGCTGGCAAATCTGGATTGAGGCGATAGTGGATCCACAGTCCCTCGCGCCGGTCGCTGACGATCCCGGTCTCGCGCAGCGTCGCCAGATGGCGCGAGATCTTGGGCTGCGACTCGTCCAGTGCGTGGGTGAGCTCGCAGACGCACAATTCTCCCTCGGCTGCGAGCAGCAACAGGCAGCGCAGACGCGTCGGATCGGCCAGGGTGGGGAAGAATTTATCGGCTGTGATCATGTCGTAAATATATGACTGGACATATATACTGTCAAGCGAATATATTAACGGCCTCGATTTGACCCCGGTAGACAAGGTGGTAGACAAGGAGTTGCTATGCGTTACCCGATCCGCGTCCTGTTCCTGTGCACCGGCAATTCCGCTCGTTCGCAGATGGCCGAAGGTCTGTTGCGTACCGTCGGTGGCGCCGACTTCGAGGTTCACAGTGCCGGCACCGAGCCGAAGGAACTCCACCCACTGGCCGTCGAGGTGATGCGGGAGACCGGCATCGACATCGCCGGCCATAAGAGCAAGCCGCTTGAACGTTTCCTCGGTCAGCAGTTCGACTACATCATCACGGTTTGCGATCGTGCGCGCGACAGTTGCCCGACCTTCCCGGGCGACAACCAGCGCATTCACTGGGGATTCGAGGACCCGGCGGCCGTGACCGGAAGCCGGGCCGAGCAGCTCACGGTGTTCCGGCGTGTGCGCAACGAGATTTCCGAGCGCCTACGCGTGTGGGTGACGGTGCAGCGCAAGCGACTGAAGGAGATCGGTCAGCCGGTCTGAGGAGTCGTTGACATCAGACGGCTTCACCGCTGCGCTCAGGCGAGAAACGCGCCGTCACAATGCGCAGCGCCACAAGCGTGACAATAACTCCCAGCCCGAGTAGCACCTTCTCCGGCGCATACTCCTTGAACCACAGGCCCATCAGCTCACCGATCAGCACCACCAGGGCGGTGTCCAGAATGAATGTGACGCGCACGCGTCCGAGTTTCAAGTAAGCCTGAAGCGTGCGGATGACCTCCAGAAGCGCCAGCATGATGAGAGTGTCGATGATGGTGCGCTCCGCCACGCCGGCCCAGTTGCTGGACAGCGACTGCCGCAGATCGAGCACGACATTGACAATGCCGGTACCCATCCACAGGCACAGCGCCACGATCAACAGGCCGGTGAGCACGCGCACCAGCGCCGGTGTGAGTATATCGGCAACATGGGCCCACAAGTTGTTACCCTGGATGGTGGACGATGAACTCGTTTCAATAGCCGCTCTGGTCTAGGCGGAGATATCTTCCGTCGCTTCACCGGTCTCGGGACTGGATTGAGGGATTTTATCCGCCGGGTGGGTTAGGCGCGGAATATCAGCCGCGGCCACGGCGTCGCACGTGGCCTCCGGCGCGGCTCCAGTATTCGCCGCCTTCCGGTCCTTGGCGCCCGCGGCGGGTTCGGTATTGAAAAGGTTAACGAGCTGAGCTGACAGTGACATGGGGATATCTTCCTGTATGTATTGGCAGTGAGAATCTATCGGGCGCGTGTTCTCAACGCTTTAGATCACCAGCCCCAGCCCTGCTTTTTCAGCTTGAAGCCCGTGATCTTGAGCACGTCGTCGGTCCGATAGTCATCGACCAGCGGCATGTTGGTGTCGTCGCTGTGCTGGATCGAGACATAGGCAGCCGTGCCGGAGGCATCGAAGAGGAAGCCGGTCGGTTCGGCCGAGCTGTCCTTCACCGACAGGATCTTCACGCAGCCGTCGGTCTTAATGTCGCGGTCCATGCCATCCGGCAGGCAGGCAAAGATGTCGCCGTTGTCGTGGTCCTCGATCACGTAGACGTTTCCGGTTTTCGGCTGGAACTCGAGGTTGTCGAAGGAGTTAAAGTCGGTATCACCCTCGACGAAGCGATTCACCGCCACCGAACGTTGTGTGTTGCTAGCGGTGAGCGGGGCGCTGTCCACGCCGCACATGACCTCGGCGTAGTTCTTGCCGTCCTCGTTACCGGTATTGGTCCAGCAGAAGCGCACCGCATCCGGGTTGGTCTCGTCCTGGTACATCGGATCCTGGTGCAGGTCCTCGGGACGGTAGTAGCCGGTGGCACCGTTGGCATTGGCATTGGTGCGCGCCGTGGCGGCGTTCACCGGCACCCAGCCGGCATTACCAATCTCGCAGCCCTGGCCGAATTGCTGGGTATTGTTCACGCACGACACCTGCATGGCGTACAACGATCCGGCCGCGAGCGGCGACTCGGAGAGATTGGCGATCGTGCCCGAAACAAGCCTCGGCATGGCGGGAACGAACTTGAAGATAGCGCCGCCGTCGGTGTTGGCCGGGCTGCCCGGACGCAATTCATCGCCCGCTATCACGACACCGCTCGGCAGAACCGCCAGACCTTCCCAGGCCATGGTCGGAAGGGCGCCACGATAAGCGGCTTGGCCAAGCACCGGATTGCCGTTGCTGTCGATGAAATTGCTGGTGCCGCGCGCCGTGAGCGTGAGCTCGGAGGTGGCAAGCGGGTCCAGAATCTCATAGGCGCCGCCGTCGCTGCGCTCTTCAGTCACCAGGATAGTGTGCCACGGGGTGTGGCGGATGCCGTCACACGACGACATGCCTCGTAGTACTGTGTCGACCTGGCCGTCGGACAGGCGGATGCGCTCCACGGAAGGATAGAGCTTCGGCAGTCCGCTCGGGTACGTACCGATCGGCGCCGGATTGCTGAACTCTTCGATGCAGGCGATAAGGTGCGTGGGATTCTCCGCGCTCGGCCAGAACGCCATCTGATCGGTGTTGTTGGCGGCATTGCGCGTGAGGTACTGCACCTTCAGGCCATTGGCGACCAGCACCTGATCGTAAGCCGATTGCGACGGCGTGCGATAGACGCCGACGGTGGCCGAGGCCGAGGCCCCGAGCGGCTTTTCCACACCGAACAATTTTTCGGACTGTGCTTTGAGAAGTTTTTCGACCTTGAGACCGAAGTCGGTTTCATCGTCGGCGTGGGCGGCGAGCGGGGCGAATGCCGTGGCCATGGCCACGGCGAACATGCATGGTTTTAACAGGGGTACGCGCTTCATTGGGTATAGCTCCTTGATGGGTTGAGAGATTCGAGGCAGGAGCTTAGCGACGCGTGATGACACGCGTTTGATACAAGCACGACGGATTGGTGACAACATTCAGCCGCCGCCCGTGGTGGGATGATCAATGTGCTGCGTCCGTCATGAAGTTCTTGGGGGTAATCAATTTGTCATGTTGCTGGTATGAAATGCTGCACGTTCAATAACCACTGCATCTGTATTCTGTCATGCGACCCAGAATCCTGATTGTCGAAGACGAAGCCGCCATCCGTCAGATGGTGTGCATGGCTCTGTCCCAAGAAAATTATGATTGCCTGGAAGCGGCCGACACCACCCAAGCCCAGGCGAAAATTTTGGAGATGATCCCCGATCTGCTCCTGCTTGATTGGATGCTGCCGGGCCTCAGCGGCGTCGAGTACGCGCGTCGTTTGCGGGCCGAGAAACTCACGCGGGATATCCCGATCATCATGCTAACCGCCCGTACCGAGGAGGAAGACAAGGTCCGGGGACTGCAAAGCGGCGTGGACGATTACATCACCAAGCCGTTTTCCATGCGCGAACTGGCGGCCCGGATCAAGGCGCTGCTGCGGCGCGCGGCGCCGCACAGCGACGATAAGACGATCGAAATTGCCGGTTTGCAGCTTGACCCCGTCACCCACCGGATTCTGGTGCATGGCGAAAGCATCAAGCTCGGCCCCACGGAATTTCGCCTGCTGCACTTTTTCATGTCGCATCCCGAGAACGTGCACAGCCGCGAGCGGCTGCTGAACAGCGTCTGGGGAGGAGGCGTTTACGTCGAGGAACGCACGGTGGACGTGCATATCCGGCGTTTGCGCAAGGCGCTGGCGGTCAGCAGGCATGACGATCTGATCCAGACCGTCCGGACGGCGGGTTACCGTTTTTCCAGTCAGAAATAAATCATTGCCACTTGTTCGATCCGCGCGGTCACGTGCGCGGCGGCATTGGCGCTATCCGGTGTTTCCGGCTGACTACAGGGGAATTTGCATGGAAACGTTCAGCGTGTCGGGTGTTTGCTGGGCATTGTGCCGCCCGATATATTTTTCGTGCAGGTATTGCTGCAGCGGTTCCGAGGAATCAAGGCGGTCGGTCTTGATTCGGGGGATGCCCTTGAGCTTGGATTCAAAATGGTAACCGGGCATCATGTGCGAGACAGCCAGAATCTCGATGTCATGGGCATCGACTTTCTTCCGCGGATCGTCGAGGTCGCCGTTGACGATGGACTCGAGAGTCCGCGAGTCCAGATCGAAGTGATAGGCAAGTTCCGGGCCGCATTCGAGAAAAACGGGTATCAGATCGCGTCCGCGGGCGTTTTGATCATGCAACGGCGCAAGTTTGGCGAAGGCCTGTCGCAAGGCGAATCGAATGACATCTGACTCCCTGACGCGCAACCGCCGTGCGATGGTTCTGACTCGTTCAACATCCGATTGACAAAGCTTCAGGGAGACATTTTGTATCTTGGTATCGGTCATAAACGCAGCCTCGCTTGTGAATTTAAGGAATCGTTGGCATCACCCTGCCATCCTAGGATGACAGGGTGATGACGTCGGAAAAAATCTTTCCGCCAACAGTGCGACCACCCATGAATCCGGCCGATGCATTGTCAAGAAAGTTTCTTGGATTCTTAACCTGTCCGACATGGAATGAGCTTATGCTGCCCTCCTTGAGAAAGGTTACGGGTTAAGTCTTATCGAAAGAAGTGTGCAGTGATAGCAGATAGGCATGTGAAGTTAGATGAGTTAGTAGTGGAAGCAATAGAGGAAAATCGCCGGGGCAGCGGAGTCATGCTGCCCCGGTCTATGAGCCGGAACCCCTAGAAGAGGAATTCCCTTCCCCTCAGCCTACCCCTAAGGCTTGACGTCCCTGCCTCCTGCAGGGACTCATTGTTTTCAAACCCGACCTAACGGGCCGGCGACGATTTGCCGTGATGGAATGGCATCGCCTGTTTCGTTGATGGCGATATTTGTCTCGATAGGAATATCGACCCCCCGGTATTTTGTCATCCGTTCGTAACAGTGCATCACTAGAATCCCTGGCGCATTGAATCGCCGTAGAGGAAGTACAAATCCGGAGAATCGAATGAGCCAGGGACATGAGTTTTCCGATGAGTTCATCAACGCCTTCGTCGACAATCAGGTGATGCCGGAAGAAAAGGCCTGGGCCTACGCGCACTCGGCTTCCTGCGAGGCCTTCAACCGGCGGGTCTGCGAGCTGCGCAAGATTCGCGATCTGATCAGACTTGCCTGCCAGGAATTGCCGATGCCGAGACAGGGTCGGGCGGCTCCTTGTGTCAAAGCAGCGGGTCGTTGAGATCATCATATTATATGTGCAGGTCGCATACCCGCGGCGGATACACTTTCGCGGGCGGCACGGCGGTTGATTTTGCGCTTCGCAACCGCGGCGTTCATCGTCTGTTCGGCATGCCCGACGACTTGGTCTATCGATTATCCGACAGCGGCAACTATGCTCTGCAAACTTACTTCAAGCCCGTTAAATCTGTTAAATCCCAGAACCCGACGGTCACGCAAGATTACTTTCGGGATTTGCGCGTCAGTTGGGATTTCGATCTCAACGGGAAACCCGATGTGCACACCTGGCTTGAATTCAAGCGGGGAAAATACGACGGCATGATGCCGGCGCCGACCGCCGTCCCCCTGCCCGGCGGCCTGTTACTCCTGGGTTCCGGTCTGATGGGATTGATCGCGATGCGGCGGATCGGCAGGGGTATGGTTCAGAGTAGAGTTCCTTGCGCAAGAATAGGCGCGCATAGTGAAACGCATGTTAAACGGGGGTTAAATTTTTTGTTAACCGCGTTCCACGCGCTGCGCCGGAAACACGCAGCTGAACGTGCTCCCCTGGCCGACTTCGCTTTCGATTTCGAGCTTGGCCTCGTGGCGCAGCAGCACGTGCTTGACGATGGACAGCCCCAGGCCGGTGCCGCCCGAGGCGCGCGAGCGCGCCGTGTCCACGCGGTAAAACCGTTCGGTCAGGTGCGGAATGTGTTCGGGTGCGATGCCTTCACCGGTGTCAGTGACGGCGAATTCAGCGCCGTCATCCGTGGGGCGCCATGACAACCGTATCTTGCCGCCGGCAGGAGTGTAACGCACGGCGTTGTTGATCAAGTTAGAAAAAGCGCTGTGCAGTTCCTCACGGCTGCCCAGCAACTTGAGCGAGGGATCGGCCTCCAGCGTGATGTCGTGGCGGTTCTCGCCACTCAACAGCGTCGCTTGTTCCACGAGACTCTTCAGGAGCGCGGCGATGTCTACTGGCTCGACCTGTGTGCGTGGTGGCGCGGTTTCCAATTTTGAAAGCATGAGCAGATCGTCCACCAGGCGCTGCATGCGCTGGGACTGCTCGTGCATGATGGAAAGGTGTTTCTTGAGGTCTTCCATCCTGATCTGGTCCATCTGCTGGAGTGTCTCGACGTAACCGCCCAGGACCGTGAGCGGCGTGCGCAGCTCGTGTGAAACATTGGCCACGAAATGGCGGCGCATTTGTTCCAGCCGCATCAGCCGGGTGACATCGCGTCCCATGACTAGTTTCTGGCTGCTTCCGAACGGCGTGATCTGGATGGAAACGTGGACTTCGCGATTATCCGGAGAGGTGATCTCCAGCGGTTCGGCGTATTCGCCGCGTTCCAGGTACTGGGCGAAACCAGGAACGCGCAGAAGGTTGAGCAGACGCACGCCAACGTCGTGCGGATAGTGGATTCCGAGCAGGGTCGCGGCCGAACGATTCGCCCATTCGATGTCGCCCGCTTGCGACAAAACCACCACGGCATCGGGCATCGCCGAGGCGGCATTCTGGAACCGCGCCAACATGCCGCTCAGCTGATCCTGCCGGCGCGAGGCCTGTTTGACGAGCTTGTGGATCTCGTCGAAAACCTCGCCCCATAAGCCGCCAGCCTCCGGCATGTCACCGGCGCGGCGGTCGAGCAGCCAGCGATGTAGATTCCGCAGGTGGCGCAGGGTCCAGGCAATGTAGAAACCGAACCCGCAGGCGGCGATCAGGAACGGGCGTCCGGTGAGCACGCCGAAGAATAGACTGAGCACGGCTATGGTGACGAGAATCCAGATTTCACGCCACAGGCCGGGATGCATGCTTCAGTCCTGCGTCGAGAAACGGTAGCCGGCGCCGCGCACCGTCTGAACCAACCGGTCATGCCCGGTGGCAGTCAGTATCTTGCGCAAGCGGCGGATGTGCACGTCCACGGTGCGCTCTTCCACGTACACGTTGCTGCCCCATACGCTGTCAAGCAGACGCTCGCGCGAATGCACGCGTTCGGGATGGGTCATGAAGAACTGCAGCAGGCGGAATTCCGTGGGTCCCAGTTCCAGATACTGTCCGCGCGCGCTGACGCGATGCGTGACCGGATCGAGCATCAGGCCGCCGATTTCCACCTGGGATTGGGCGGCGTGCGGAGCGGTGCGACGCAGCAGCGCCTT
The DNA here is from genome assembly GCF_049587675.1 of Sulfuricaulis sp. Classification (GTDB taxonomy): domain Bacteria; phylum Pseudomonadota; class Gammaproteobacteria; order Acidiferrobacterales; family Sulfurifustaceae; genus Sulfuricaulis. The sequence goes on from NZ_JBAVEJ010000244.1 coordinate 44,645, forward strand.
GATTCGTGACAGCAGCTCGCGCGTGGAAAACGGCTTGGTGATGTAATCGTCGGCGCCGCTGTCGAGCCCGGCGACTTTGTCGTGTTCTTCCGTGCGCGCCGTGAGCATGATGATGGGGATGTCGCGTGTCAGTTTCTCACGCCGCAGGCGCCGGGAGTATTCGACGCCGCTCAGTCCCGGCAGCATCCAGTCGAGCAGGATCAAATCAGGCATGTCGGCGAGGATTTTTGCCTGTGCCTCGGTGGTGTCAGCTGCCTCGATGCAGTCGTAGCTCGACTGAGAGAGGGCGAGGCATACCATCTGCCGGATGGCGGATTCGTCTTCGACAATGAGGATTTTGGCCCGCATGATTTAAGTGTCCGGGCGCAATGACCCTTGGTTTGGGACGCCATTTCATATCATAAATGTGTCATAAATATGACAATTATGTCAGAAATCCGGAGTGCTACGAGGACATCCCTGTTACGGAGCCGAGGGATAGCAAATTGGACCGCCCTGAGTCAGAACTGGTCCGAGCTGGCGATGAGGGCGAGCCCTCGGGGACGGGGCGGATACAATTGGTTACCATTACCGGTTCATGATATTGGCCCTGGTATTGGCCGGCCGACTATACTAACGGCCTTTTTTCGAGCAGACAGGAAAACATGCGTAAAAACACAGTCAGACCGACCGACATCAAGTTGCAC
>NZ_JBAVEJ010000245.1:0-1569 GCF_049587675.1 Sulfuricaulis sp.
GAACGGCATGCCCCACTGCGGGAACTTCGCCTCGAACTCGTCCATCTCCTCGATCTGCGGGCATTGCTGTTTGCGATCGAGCGAGAAATCGAAGTCCTTCGCCGGCAGCAACGCGCCCGCCGGCAGACCGTGAGCGCGCTTGAGCGCCAGCATGCGGTACATCACGCTCCCCTCGCGGTTGGCTGCGGCGTTCGGGGCGCGCTCGTTCAGCACGGGGTAGAAACCCCTGCCCCGCCAGGCGGCATTGCTCTTGGCATCCATGAACAAGCGTGTCGGCTCCGCGGCAATGAGACGCGCGGCATCGTACACGATGTCTTTGCTGGCACCGCGCGTGACGCCCTGGTAGGCGGAAAGCTTCAGCTGGCAGGGCGCGTCGTAACAGCCGTGGCAGACCACACAGCGACTGTCGAGAATCGGTTTGACGTCACGCCCGAAGTCGATGTCGGCGCGCGCCGTGGACGGCCGATCGTAGCGGGCCGGGTCGACCGGGCCATACTCGCGGTCGAGGTGGTAGTCATAATAGGTGGCACAACCAACGAAACTTGCCAACAGCATCATCGTCAGGAGGGCACGCATCGTCGAGTCTCGGCCGTGAGATTGCGGGAAGTGTAACGAACCGCCGTCGGGCACGGCAACCTGAACCATGTGAGAAGCGGCTGGCGGCCTGCCCTGCGACGCACTGGCTCTTTTCTCAATTGGCCTGCGGCCGAGCCCTTGCTACAGCCAGTCCACCAGCACGATGCCGGCACCGATGGTGTTCTGCTTCCAGTTGTAGTCGATCAAGGTTTCACCATAACCGGTGGTGATCTTGACGTAGCCCCTGAGGCGTCCTTGGATCGGAAAGCTCCAGGTGTCCGTGGACGAAGCGTTGCCGGCGTTGTAACGCGCGGTCACCGAGAACTCCTGCTGGCCCCAGTGGTAGATTGCCGTGACATCGCCATAGCCCATGTAACGCATGATGTCAGGGTTGTCGTCGTCGCCGGCACTGTCCTGAATCCGAGCCCAGGGACGAACCAGCAAGGCGAAGTTCCCACGCTCGAAACCTAACTGGGTGTATACGCGATTCCAACTGCGCGACAGCGGATTGGCGCGGCCGTTGGACTGGTGCACCAGACCCAGGCTGACGAAACGGCCGGTGAGACCGAGCAGGTCGTAGCGCGTGGGAAACAACAGGAACATCTCCGGCATGTAGTTGGTTTCACGAAACGGCGCGGAATGCTCGTGGTTGTAGACCTGCCATTGGCTCTGTTGGGTGTAGGCAAGCCACAGATCCGCTTGGCTACCAAAGAGGCTAAAGAGGTTCTCGGCGGCTTTGAACTTGAAGCTCAGCTGAAACTCCGCCTCGTTATCCTGGAGCGGCGCACTAAAGGGCTGCGGGTGCGCGGGCGACTGGGGCGAGTCGTTGCTGTTGTCAGTGTGAACTACCGCCAGGATAAACAGCGGCTGATGCGGGCGCAGCGCCCATGGTCCCTGCTTGGTTTCGGGGTCGAGTTCCCAGCGCGCCGAAAGCGCCGTCGGCGGGACGGCGCCGGGCGCCGGCTTGGGCGCTGGGACCGCGCCGAGTTGTTC
>NZ_JBAVEJ010000246.1:0-40247 GCF_049587675.1 Sulfuricaulis sp.
CCGGCCGCCTTCAGGCGGCCGGCCCGCTTGATTTATGGCCGCGATGCTGGCATACCTGCGGCCATGAGCCGGGTAGACAATATCTTTCTGATTGGCCCCATGGGCGCGGGCAAATCCACCATCGGACGCCATCTCGCCGAGTTGCTGGACAAGGAATTTCAGGACTCCGATCACGAGATCGAGCAACGCACCGGGGCGAGCATTCCACTGATTTTCGAAATCGAGGGCGAGGCCGGTTTTCGCGGCCGCGAGTCGTCAGTCCTCGACGATTTGACGCGCAAATCCAATGTGGTACTCGCCACGGGTGGCGGTGCCATCCTGTCGGATGTCAACCGTCGTGCGCTGCGCAGCCGCGGCGTCGTGGTTTACATGCACGCTCCGCTCGAGACGCTGTTGCAGCGCACGCGCCGCGACCGTCACCGCCCTTTGCTGCAAACCACCGACCGTGGCAAGACACTGGAGGAAATCCTCAAGTCGCGCGAACCTATATATCGGCAGACGGCGGATATCGTGGTCGAGACATCGCACCGTTCGCCGGCGAGCGTAGCGCGCGAGATTGCCCGTAAACTGGAAGCCCTGCAAACCGATGAAAACGCTGCCTCTTGATCTCGGGGACAGAAGCTACCCGATCTATATTGGTGCCGGCCTGCTCGGTCAGCCCGAACTGTACTCGCGGCATATCCCGGGAACTCGAGTGGCCATTGTCACCAACGTGACCGTGGCGCCGTTGTATCTCGCCAGGCTGCGCACGCACGTTGCTTCCCTGAAGCCGGTCGAGGTGGTGCTGCCTGATGGCGAGCAGTACAAATCACTCGAGGTGTTGAACCGTATTTTCGATGCACTGCTTTCGGCGCGTTGTGACCGGCGCACCACCATCATTGCGCTGGGTGGGGGTGTTATTGGCGACATGGCCGGATTCGCCGCGGCCAGCTATCAGCGTGGTGTGCCTTTGATCCAGGTGCCCACGACGTTGTTGTCACAGGTGGACTCCTCGGTCGGCGGCAAAACCGGTGTTAATCATCCGCTCGGCAAGAACATGATCGGCGCATTCTACCAGCCGCGTGCCGTGATCATCGACACCGACACGCTCAATACCCTGCCGGACCGCGAACTCTCGTCGGGTCTGGCCGAAGTCATCAAGTACGGTTTGATTCGCGACCCCGAGTTTTTTGCCTGGCTCGAGATTAATCTGGACAAGTTGCTCGCGCGCGACCCCGAGGCGCTGGCCTATGCGATTCACCGTTCGTGCCGGAACAAGGCCGAGGTGGTCGCCGCGGATGAACGCGAATCCGGCGTGCGTGCCACGCTTAATCTGGGCCATAGCTTCGGTCATGCGATCGAAACCGGTATGGGATACGGGAATTGGCTGCACGGCGAGGCCATTGCCGTGGGCATGGTGATGGCGTCTGATCTGTCGCGAAGACTCAAATGGTTGTCCGCCGCCGATGTCGCCCGTGTTGAAAAACTGATCAGCCGGGCGCGACTCCCGGTGCGCGCCCCCGGCACGCTTTCCGCAGCGCGTTTTCTGGAACTGATGGCGGTGGACAAGAAGGTGCTCGACGGCCGCCTGCGGCTGGTGCTGCTCAAACGCCTGGGCGAGGCGGTGGTCACCGACGATTATCCGCGCGCCGAGCTTGAAGGAACATTGGCCAGCATGCGGGAAGCGGCGTAATGCTGGCAGCTTTCGCCGCGCAGGATGCCACCTCGCGCGGGCGACAGTATCCTGAGCCCGCGCCTGCAAACCGCTCCGAATACCAGCGCGACCGCGACCGCATCATCCACAGCGCCGCGTTCCGCCGTCTCGAATACAAGACCCAGGTTTTCATCAACCACGAGGGCGATCTGTTCCGCACGCGTCTGACGCATTCGATCGAAGTGGCGCAGATCGCACGCTCGATCGCCCGCGCGCTATCGCTTAACGAAGACCTGACCGAGGCCATCGCCCTGGCGCATGATCTGGGACATACGCCTTTCGGCCATTCAGGCCAGGACGCGCTGAATGAATGCCTGCGAGATTATGGCGGTTTCGAGCACAATCTGCAGTCGTTGCGGGTGGTGGATGTTCTTGAAGAACGCTATGCCGAATTCCCCGGGCTCAATCTCACCTTTGAAACACGCGAAGGTATACTCAAGCATTGCTCGCCAAAAAACGCGCGCGTACTGGGTGAATTGGGAAAACGATTTCTGGAAAAGACCCAGCCCAGCCTTGAGGCACAGCTGGTCAACATCGCCGACGAGATCGCCTACAACAATCACGACGTGGACGACGGACTGCGATCCGGTTTGCTGAAGCTTGAGCAGCTCCAGGGAGTCACACTGTTTGCCGAGCAGCATGCCGAGGTGCGGCGGCGCTATCCGGATATCGCTCCGCGACGAGCCATTTACGAAACCGTACGGCGCATGATCAATCAAGTGGTGACCGATCTTATCGAGAACAGCCGCCGCCTGATTGAAATCTCCGGCATCGAGCATATCGATAACGTCCGCCACCACCCTGAGCCCCTCATCGTTTACACTCCCGCGGTGGCGGAAAAATCCCGCGAGTTGAAGCGTTTTCTGCGACAACACCTGTACGCACACGAACAGGTGACCCGAATGATGGGCGAAGCGGTGAAGGTTGTGCACGACTTGTTCGCGGCATTCATGCGGGACTCACGGCTGCTCCCGACCCAATACCAGGACAAGCTCCAAGCGCAGGATGATCCTGCCGGCCGGGCCCGGATCGTCGCCGACTATATCGCCGGCATGACTGACCGCTACGCCTTGCGCGAGCACACACGACTCTCCAACCCCGGCGTTTGACGGCGGGAAAGGCATTTTCGGTCAATCCCTTCATCTTTCCGAGGCTTAAAAGGGCCCTTTTGTGACTGGTTCCATTGAACCGGCCCCGGCAGGCCGGTATACTTTTCGCCCCTTTTGCTCCTGATTTTCCGTGATTTTCACGGGCAAAAGAACGAATTCCCCTGATCTGGGCGAGACCCTCGCTGGCGAGCGAAAACACGAACACGGATCGGTGCGGGACAATGGCGCCGGACAGCGTCGCCAGCGGTGAATGAAAGCGGTGAACGAATTGGAACAGCATAACAAGACGCAGCAGGGCCTCTATGACCCGACATACGAACACGACGCCTGCGGTGTCGGTTTTGTCGTGGACATCAAAGGCCGCCGCTCGCACCAGATCGTTACGCACGCGCTGACGATTCTCCGGAACCTCATGCATCGCGGCGCCTGCGGCTGCGAGGAGAATACCGGCGACGGCGCTGGCATCCTGATACAGATACCGCACGCGTTTCTGCAACGAGAGTGTGGCAAACTCGGCATTTCCCTTCCCGCCGCCGGTCGTTACGGCACGGGCATGGTTTTCCTGCCGCGCGCGGCGGCGGAAGCCCGCCACTGCGAATCCCTGTTGGCCGGGATCGTACGAGAGGAAGGGCAGACGCTACTCGGCTGGCGCGACGTGCCGGTCGACGATTCGTCGCTCGGTCCGACGGCGGTTTCGGCCGAACCGGCCTTCCGCCAGGTTTTCATCGGCCGCGCCTCCGGCGTCACCGACGATCAGACCTTCGAGCGCAAGCTCTATGTCATCCGCAAGCGCATCGAACACGCGGTCTGGAATTCGGACCTCAAGCAACGTTCGCTGTTCTACATCCCAAGCCTCTCGGCGCGCACGCTGATCTACAAGGGCATGCTCACGCCGACCCAGGTCGAGCTGCTGTTTCCCGACCTGACCGATCCGGCCGTGGAATCGGCGCTGGCGCTGGTGCACTCGCGGTTCTCGACCAATACCTTTCCGTCCTGGCCGCTGGCGCATCCTTATCGCTACATCGCGCACAATGGCGAGATCAATACCTTGCGCGGGAATATCAACTGGATGCGCGCGCGTGAAGCGCTTTGCGCTTCGCCTCTCTTTGGCGATGACCTGAAGAAAATCCTCCCGATCGTGATCGAGGGCGGATCGGATTCGGCCACCTTCGACAACGTCCTCGAATTCCTGCACATGGCGGGACGCGAATTGCCGCATGCCGTGCTGATGATGATTCCCGAAGCGTGGAGCGGCCACGAGATGATGGACGAGGACCGCAAGGCCTTCTATGAATATCACGGTTGCCTGATGGAGCCGTGGGACGGTCCGGCCTCGATCGCCTTCACCGACGGAGCCGTCATCGGCGCCGTGCTCGATCGCAACGGTCTGCGTCCGTCGCGCTACTACGTGACGAAAGACGGCCTGGTGGTCATGGCTTCCGAGGTCGGCGTGCTCGACATCCCGCCGGAGAACGTGCTTATCAAGGAACGCCTGCACCCGGGCCGTATCTTCCTGGTGGATACGCGTGAGGGCCGCATCATTGACGATGCTGAACTCAAGCAGCGCTACACCTCGGCGCATCCGTACAAGGATTGGCTGAAGACAAACCTCGTCCCGCTCGATCAATTGCCCAAGCCGCCGCAAGTGCCGGAGCCGGATCACGCCAGCGTGCTGCAGCGCCAGCAGGTCTTCGGTTATACCCACGAAGACCTGCGCATCCTCATGGCGCCGATGGCGCAGAAGGGCGAGGAGCCGGTGGGTTCGATGGGCAACGACGCGGCGCTGGCGGTGCTGTCGGAAAAGCCGCGCCTGCTGTACGACTACTTCAAGCAGCTGTTCGCGCAGGTGACCAATCCGCCGCTCGATGCGATCCGTGAAGAGTTGGTGACCCAGATTGAGACGCCGCTCGGCCCTGAAGGGAATCTACTCAAGCCCGGTCCCGAAAGCTGCCGCATGCTGAAGCTGAAGACGCCGATCCTGGGCAACGAGGAGCTGGCGAAAATTCGCCATCTCGATCGCGCCGGTTTCAAGACTGTCACCCTGCCCATGTTGTTCCCGGCTGGTTCCGGCGGGCCGGGGCTGGCGCGCGCGCTGGAAGAATTGTGCATGAAAGCAAGCGAGGTGATCTCCCAGGGCTGTGCCTTTATTGTTCTGTCCGACCGTGGCGTGGACGCGCAGCACATGCCGATTCCGGCGCTGCTGGCCACGTCCGGGGTGCATCATCACCTGGTACGCGCGGGCACGCGCGTGAAGGTTGGTCTGATCGTTGAATCCGGCGAGCCACGTGAGACGCACCACATGGCACTGCTGCTGGGTTACGGCGCGGGTGCGGTGAATCCGTACCTGGCCTTCGAGACGCTCGACGACATGATCCGCCAGGGACTGCTCAATGGCGTGGATCCGGCGACGGCGGTTAAGAATTACATCAAGGCGCTCAACAAAGGCGTGGTCAAGGCCATCTCCAAGATGGGCATCTCCACCATACAGTCTTATCGGGGCGCGCAGATTTTCGAGGCCATCGGTCTCGACAAGTCGTTTGTCGACAAGTATTTCACCTGGACTGCCTCGCGCGTCGGCGGCATCGGCATCGACGTCGTGGCGCAGGAGGCCAGTCTGCGCCACCACCGCGCCTATCCTGACCGGCCGGTGGGTCCGCCGGAGCTCGACTGGGGCGGGCAGTACCAGTGGCGTCGCGACGGCGAGTACCACATGCTCAATCCCGACACGATCGCGAAGCTACAGCACGCCACGCGCGCCAACTCCTACGCGATGTTCAAGGAATTCTCCCGCGCCTGCGACAACGGCGCGCAACATCTGGCCACGCTGCGCGGGCTCATTGAGTTCAAGCCGGCCGACCGGCCGATCCCGATCGAGGAAGTGGAATCCGTTGAGTCCATCATGCAGCGCTTTGCGACCGGCGCCATGTCCTATGGCTCGATCAGCCAGGAGGCCCACGAGTCGCTCGCGATTGCCATGAACCGTATCGGCGGCCGCTCCAACTGCGGTGAAGGCGGTGAGGACCCGGAACGCTATGGCACGGTCAAGAACTCACGCGTCAAACAGGTGGCCTCGGGCCGCTTCGGCGTGACCAGCCATTATCTGGTCAATGCCACCGACCTGCAGATCAAGATGGCGCAGGGCGCTAAGCCCGGCGAGGGCGGGCAGCTGCCCGGACACAAGGTATATCCGTGGATCGCCAAGGTGCGTTACTCGACGCCCGGTGTCGGCCTGATTTCACCGCCGCCGCATCACGACATTTATTCGATCGAGGACCTAGCGCAACTGATTCACGATCTGAAGAACGCCAATCGCGCGGCACGCATCCATGTGAAGCTCGTCTCCGAGGTCGGCGTGGGTACCGTCGCTGCCGGTGTCGCCAAGGCACATGCCGACGTGGTGCTGATCTCCGGCCACGACGGCGGCACCGGCGCGAGCCCGCTGACCTCGATCAAGCACGCGGGCCTGCCGTGGGAACTCGGTCTGTCCGAGACCCAGCAGGTGCTGGTGATGAACAAGCTGCGCGATCGCATCGTGGTGCAGGTGGACGGCCAGCTCAAGACCGGCCGCGACGTGGTGATCGCGGCGCTGCTGGGCGCGGAGGAATTCGGTTTCTCCATCGCCCCGCTGGTGGTGCTCGGCTGCATCATGATGCGTGTGTGTCATCTGAACACCTGTCCGGTCGGTATTGCCACACAGGACCCGGAATTGCGCAAGAAATTCGCCGGCGATCCGGCGCACGTCGAGAACTTCTTCCGCTTCGTGGCGCAGGAGGCGCGCGAATGGATGGCGCAGCTCGGCTTCCGCACGCTGGCTGAAATGACCGGGCGCGTGGACCGCCTGAACGTGAAAAAAGCCGTGGATCACTGGAAGGCGCGCGGCCTCGATTTCACGCAGATCCTATACCAGCCGCCGGCCGGTCCCGACGTGGCCATCCGCCAGGTGCGGGCACAGGATCACGGACTCGAGAACTCACTCGACATGGTGACGATCCTCCCGCTGACGCGTGAAGCCCTAGAGTCCAAGAAGCCCGTGGACATCATCCTGCCGATCCGTAACGTCAACCGCACGGTTGGTACGATACTCGGCAGTGAGGTAAGCCGTCGTTATGGCGCCGAGGGTCTGCCCGAGGACACGATCCGCATCCATTTCAACGGCTCCGCCGGCCAGAGTTTCGGTGCCTTCTTGCCGAATGGCATCACCTTCACGCTCGAAGGCGACGCCAACGACTACATCGGCAAGGGGCTGTCCGGCGGCAAGCTGATCGTTTATCCGCCGCGCCAGGCGAGCTTCGTACCGGAGGAGAACATCCTCATCGGCAACGTCGCACTTTATGGGGCGACGTCGGGGGAAGCCTATTTCCGCGGGGTGGCGGGCGAGCGATTCGGAGTGCGCAATTCCGGTGTGCATGCGGTCGTCGAAGGCGTGGGCGACCACGGCTGCGAATACATGACCGGCGGACGCGTCGTCGTGATCGGCCGCACCGGGCGCAATTTCGCGGCCGGCATGTCCGGTGGCGTGGCCTACGTGCTAGACGCCGCGGGTGATTTCAAGCGCCGTTGCAATCTGGCCATGGTGGACATCGATCCCATGACCTCGGCCGAGGACGTGGAGCTGGTGAAGGATCTGCTCAAGCGCCACGCGCATTACACCAGCAGCACGGTCGCGGAAAAGATTCTCGCCGGCTGGAAGGCCCAGCAGGCGAAATTCGTGAAGGTGACCCCCAAGGACTACAAGCGCGTTCTCGCGGCCATCTCCAAGGCGCGGCAAAACGGCATCTCGGAAGAGCAGGCGGTGATGGAAGCGGCGCATGGGTAAGATCACCGGCTTTATCGAGTTTCACCGCGCCAAACAGCCTTACCGACCCGTCGCCGAACGGGTGCGGGACTGGAAGCAGGTCATGCGTCCGTTCCCCGAGGACGAGCTCAAGAAACAGGGCGCGCGCTGCATGGACTGCGGTATCCCGTTCTGTCATCAGGGTTGCCCGCTCGGCAACATCATTCCCGACTGGAACGACCTGGTTTACCGCGGCCAGTGGCAGGAGGCGATCGACCGTCTGCATGCGACCAACAACTTCCCGGATTTTACCGGCTCGCTGTGTCCGGCGCCGTGCGAGGGTGCGTGCGTGCTCGGCATCAACGACGACCCGGTGACGATCAAGGCGATCGAACTGGCTATCATCGATCATGCCTTCCAGCAAGGTTGGATAAAACCCGAACCGCCGAATGTGCTGACCGGCAAGAAAATCGCTGTCGTTGGTTCCGGCCCCGCCGGGCTTGCGGGCGCACAGCAGCTGCGACGTGCCGGTCACGAGGTCACCGTGTTCGAACGCGACGACCGCCCCGGCGGCCTGCTGCGCTACGGCATTCCCGAGTTCAAGATGGAAAAGAAAGTGCTCGACCGGCGGCTGGAACAGCTGAAAGCCGAAGGCGTGACGTTCAAGACCAACGCCCATATCGGTGTCAACACGCCGGTGGAGGAACTGCGCAAGAATTTCGACGCCGTACTGCTAGCGGGCGGCGCCTGCGCCCCGCGTGACCTGCCGGTTCCCGGGCGGGAATTGAATGGCGTTTACTTTGCCATGGAATACCTGACGCAATCGAACCACCGTTGCGAAGGCGACGTGATTCCGGCGGAGCGGGAAATCACCGCTAAAGGCAAACACGTCATCATCATCGGTGGCGGCGACACCGGCGCCGATTGTCTCGGTACCGCGAATCGTCAGGGCGCGAAGAGTGTGCACCAACTGGAAATCATGCCGCGCCCCCCTGAGATCCGTTCCTCGGACAACCCTTGGCCGCAGTGGCCTTTTATCTTTCGCACCGCTTCCGCGCACGAGGAAGGCGTGGAACGCCTGTACTCGGTTTCCTCCAAGCGGTATATCGATGACGGCGCCGGCCGCGTGAAGGCACTGGAGCTCGTCAAAGTCGAGATGGTGCGCGAACACGGACGCAGCATCATCAATGAAATTCCGGGCAGCAGCTTTACGATCCCCTGCGATCTGGCGCTGCTCGCGATGGGTTTTACCGGTCCGGAACGCCCGGGCATGCTGGAGAGCCTTGGGGTGAAATTCACCGACCGCGGCAACGTGTGGCGCGACGAAAACTGGATGACGAGTATCCCGGCCGTTTTCACAGCCGGCGACATGCAGCACGGACAGTCGCTTATCGTCTGGGCCATTGCCGAAGGGCGTTCGGCGGCACGCGGCATTGACATGTACCTGATGGGCGCCTCCGACCTTCCCGCGCCATTAGCGTAAGAAAATCAGATCACCAATAACGCCAAGAGCGCCAAGGGTTTCTGATCGATGATTAACTTGGCGTTCTTGGCGGTTCATTTTTTATATCATGGCTGAGTTGAAAAACGACAGATTATTGCGCGCGCTACTGCGCCAACCCGTGGACGTGACGCCGGTATGGGTCATGCGCCAGGCGGGACGTTACCTGCCCGAGTACCGCGCGGTGCGCGAGAAGGCCGGTGATTTCAAGACGCTCTGCACCACGCCTGAACTCGCCTGCGAAGTGACGCTGCAACCGCTGCGTCGCTTCGCGCTCGATGCCGCGATTCTTTTTTCCGACATTCTCACTGTTCCCGACGCCATGGGGCTCGGGCTTTATTTCACCGAGGGTGAGGGTCCGCAGTTCAAAAAACCCGTACGCACCGCCGCCGATGTCGCGGCGCTTCCGGTCCCGGACCCCGAATCGGAGCTGAAATACGTCATCGATGCGGTGCGCCTGATCCGGCGCGAACTGCACGGCCGGGTCCCGCTGATCGGCTTCGCGGGCAGTCCCTGGACGCTAGCGACTTACATGGTCGAAGGCGGCGGCAGCAAGGATTTCGGTCTCGTCAAATCCATGATGTTCGACCAACCAAAGCTCATGCATCAGTTGCTCGACGTGCTGGCGCGCGCGGTGGCCGCCTACCTTAACGCTCAGGTCGCCGCCGGCGCGCAAGCCGTGATGCTGTTCGACACTTGGGGCGGCGTGCTGACGCCGCGGGATTACCGAGAATTCTCGCTGCGCTATATGGAGCGGATTGTCCAGGGCCTCACGCGCGAGCACGAAGGCCGGCGCGTGCCGGTAATCCTGTTTACCAAAAACGGTGGCCAATGGCTCGAAACCATGGCGGACTCGGGAGCCGACGCGCTCGGCATCGACTGGACCACCGATCTGGGCGATGCCCGTGCGCGCGTGGGGCAGCGCGTGGCGCTGCAGGGCAACATGGACCCGTCCCTGTTGTACGCCGCGCCGGAACGCATCCGCCGCGAGGTGGACACCATCCTGGCAAGTTATGGCCAGGGAAACGGACTGGTTTTCAATCTGGGTCATGGCATCCACCCGCATGTCAATCCCGACAAGGTGGCCGTGGTTGTGGACGCGGTGCATGACCTGAGTCGCCAGTATCATCAGAAATAGTGCGACGGGTGATTTCCGCGGCTATCCTGCAAGACTTCATTTCCGGTGGTCATCCGTAGATATGGACAACGCCCGCTGCCCGTTCGAGAAGGCCATCCTGAGCGTTCAGTGCGACTGTGAAATGGCCACCCGTTTTTCCATCGCCGAGCAAATGGGCGTGGAATGCCGTTCTGACATCGCGCGCAACAACTGCGCCACGCTCCTGGTATATTTGCGCGAACGCGCACGCTTTGTGCTCAAGGTCACCGATACCTCCGCGGGCCTGCCGTTCGGTAAGGAAATGAAAGTCATGCTCGGCGGCTTGATCGGCCTGCAGCGGCAAATGGCGACAGAAGAGAGAGCAGCAGCAGCCCGGGTGCAGAATATCCACGCCCTAGTGCAACAGGCGCAGGCGGCCTACGGCTCACTGGACGCGCTGCCATATCAGGAAATCGTCAGAACGATTGCAGCGTACCACGGCAAGCGCCGCGGCAACGCCCGCCCCTAGCGCTGATTTTGTGGCTTGAACCGGTTTTAATCATCGCTGGTAAGTCTTTGATAAGCGTGGACTTGTCCGCCGCGCCGTGTGGCGCGCGTTGTCATTTGGCATACGGGCGGGTAGATTGTGGTTTGAACTAAAAATGGACGTCTAGCTTCAATAATAAGTTTGCTGTTTCTGCGGCTACTCCACAGGGAGGCGGTGCCCGCGCCGTACATGTCGGCGGTGTATAACTAGAAACGCCGTCGCGGAAACAGGAGGTGGGGAAGTGGTGCAGAACGAATCAGAAGCGGACCGCGCATCCGCTTCGAAAAGATTGCTGGGCTTGCTAGATGGGCTGAAGCGCACATCCTCGGGTATCGTCATCTATGACCAGATCGCACGCCTGGTGGAAGAGCAGGAGGGCGTGCAGGCCAGGGTCGATCACACCTATGCCGCGTTGCTGCATCTGTTGCTCGATGCCTATGCGCGCGATCCCTCCGCCGATCACATCACCCGTCTCAATGCGCGCCTGATCCAGTTGCGCCGTGGTTTCGCGCCCGCTTCGGGTGCCGCGGTTTCGCCCGACAAGCTCGACGAGCGCATCCGTCAGGCCGCCGCCGGGGTGACCGCGCCGGCCGCCGACTCGCAGACGGAAAGGTCCCCGCCGGAAGCCACCGCCACGCCCAAGGTCGCCGCAACTCCCCCGAAGGATGATTCCACGACGACAATCCCGGCGACCGAGAACGACGCGCTGTTGGCCGAGCGCCGCGTCAACAGTGCTTATCGTCTGCACCTCGACCGCCAGCGCGACGAGATCGAGAAGTTGCAGGGCGCGCTCGCCAAGAGCGTGACCGACGCGCTCACTCAGAACCGCGAATTCGGCGCGCTGCTGCAGATCGAGCTGCGCGCGTTGCAACAGGCCGAAGGGGACAGGGAGATCGAACAGCTGCGGCAGATTTTGGTCGGCGGCCTCGAGGAGCTGATCAACGGACAGCGCTCGCTCGACTCCAAACTGCACCGCACGGGAGGTTATCTGAAGCTCATCAAGGCCGACAGCGAACGGCTACATGAAGAACTGAACAAGGTGCGGCTGTTGTCGCTGACCGATGAGTTCACCGGCCTGCCGAACCGTCGCGCCTTCATGCGCCGTCTGCAGGACGAGACCAGCCGCGCGCAGCGATACGGCGCGCCGCTGACGCTGGCCATGATCGACCTCGATGAGTTCAAGGCCATCAACGACTTGTACGGCCACGCTGCCGGCGACGCCATCCTGCGCAGTTACGCCACCGACGTGCTGACCGTGTTGCGCCACCACGATATGGTCGCGCGTTACGGCGGCGAGGAGTTCGCCGTCCTGCTGCCCAACACCACCCCGGACGGAGCCGTCGCGGCCATAACCAAGGCGAGGAACCGCGCGTTGCAGGTTCGTTGTGAACATCAAAACCAGGCGCTGGCGCTGCCGACCTTTTCTACCGGCATCGCCCTGTATAACCCGGGCGAAAGCTACACCGACCTGATTGACCGCGCCGACCGCGCCCTGTACCGCGCCAAGCGACTCGGCCGCAACCGCATCGAGCTGGAAATGTCGATTATTCCGCCAACCCGGCCCCAGGGCCTGACCAACGGCAACGGCGCCTGAGGCCTGACTGTTCCGAGGTTGTGAACCGGGTTTCCGGCGGCTAATCTCAATGACAGGTAACTCACGCCAGTTATTGAGGAGACTGCCTTGGCGGGCACCGATACCTCCACAGATCCGTCGTTGCTGAAAAGTCTCAAGCATCATCTGGAAGGTCTGAAGCGGACCGAACACGGGCTTATCCTCTACAACCAGATCCAGCGCGGCTTGCAGAAGTACGGAAACGAGGACGGGCGCATCGAGCTCGTTTTTGTGACCTTTTTGCATGGCCTGCTTGGCAAGTATGCCACCAGCCCGGCCTGTGACCCGGCCACCCGCGTCAAGGCGCGCCTCATCCAGCAGCGCCTGATGCTCTATCTGCCCACATCTTCGAACACACCCGCCATCGCACCAGCCGCCGCCGTGCCGCCACGCCCTGTGCCTGCGCCGGTTGCAGCCATGCCGGTCATGCCACCACCCATCAAACAGGCACCCGTACAGGCACCGCCGCCGGCGCCATCCGCGCCACCGGTGGTTGCGGCCAAGCCGGTCGTGTCACCACCCATCGTGCAGGCGCCGACACCGGCCGTCGTTGCATCATTGCCCCCTGTGCCCGCGCCGGTCGCGGTAGAGCCGGTCATGCCACCACCCATCGCCCAGGCACCCGTACAGGCACCGCCGCCGGCGCCATCCGCGCCACTGGTGGTCGCGGCCAAGCCGGAGCCGGTAATGGAAGCAGCCGTCCCCGTCCCCGAAACATCTGTGTCGCCCACTCGGCAGGAGAAGATCGAGGCGCTGGAAGACACGCTCGTGGATAAAGTGACGGAGAGCATCGCGGTCGACAAGCAGTTCGGCGACTTGCTGGAAAGCGAACGTGCCGCCCTGGAGGACACGCATAGCCCGCTGGGTGAACTCGGCGATCTCAAGCAGATTCTGGTCAAGGGGCTGAACGAACTGATCGAGGAACGCCAGGCGCTGATCGAGAAACTTTCCACCGCGAGTGAATATCTCAAGGCGGTGGAATCGGACCGCGAGCGCCTGCGGCACGAACTTGGCCAGGCACGCAAGCACAGCATGGCCGACGAACTGACCGGACTGCCCAAGCGTGACGTGTTCATCAAGCAACTCGAGTCCGAGATCGGCCGCGTCAAGCGCTACGGGTTCGCGCTGGCGTTCGCGGTCATCGACATCGACGACCTCGAGTCGGTCAACAAGCGCTACGGGCGCGCCACCGGCGACGCCGTGCTGCGCTGCTACGCCAACGAGATCCTGTCCAAGTTCCGCACCTACGATCTGGTGGCGCGCTACGGTGGCGACGAGTTCGCCGTGCTGTTCCCGAACACGCAAAAGGACGGGGCCATGCACGCGCTGGAAAAGGCGCGCAAGACCGCCACCAGCACCTTCATCCACCAGGACGGCAAGAACATCCCGCTGCCGAGTTTTTCGAGCGTGCTGACGCAGTACTCGCCCGGCGAGCCTCCGGCCGCGCTGCTCGCGCGCGCGGATGAGACGCTGACCCACGCCAAGCTGGGCGGCTACAATCGCATGGTGGTTGCCCTGCCGACGGCCTAGCCGCCCTGTTCACCTCGGGCATGGGCGCTGGTTCTGGCTGGCCATAAGATGATCGGTTAGTATTGCGCCGCCGTCATTTTATGGAGGAAAGAATTCCATGCGTCATCGGATATTTTTGGCAGCGGTAGCCGCGGGTTTCAGTGTCCCGGTTCTGGCGGATTCCCTCGATATCAATCTCAACAACGACACCATACAGGCGACTTACGCCACCGCCTGGCGCCAGGCCGAATTCAACGTCGGTTTCCTGTCCAACACCGATCAGAACGACTGGGCCGCCAGCATGGGCCTGCTCGCCTCCGGCGAGAAACAGACGGCTGACATGCGCCTCGACGCCGGACTCGGTGGGAAGGTCTACTACGCCAACGTCAGCAACCAGGACGTGCTCGCCCTCGGTCTTGGTGGCCAATTCAGTGTGCACCCCAACAACATGCCGTTCGGTTTCAGTGGCTACCTGTATTATGCCCCGGACGTCGTCACGTTCATGGACGGTAATAAATTCTGGGAGTGGGGCGCGCGCGTCGAGTTCGAGGTGGTCAAGAAGACCGCGAATATCTATGTCGGTTACCGCGAGATGCGCGCCGAACTCGACAACAACAACGACGTGACCGTGGATTCCGGCGCTCATGTCGGCGTGAAGATCAGCTTCTAACCCGCGCTTTCCCCACTCGGAACAGGCGCACACGATCCGCGGATTGCCGCCGCGCATCCCATGAAAAGCCTCTGGAACGACACCGAAGCCGCGCAATTCCCGGGCGATCTGGGATTGCGCGTATACAGCTCGCGCCTGCTCGGGCGCGACAAGACTCTGGTGCTGCACGGCGGCGGCAACACCTCTGTCAAGATCGCGGAGAAAAATCTTCTCGGTGAAGAGGAAGCGCTGCTCTATGTGAAGGGCAGTGGCTGGGACCTGGAATTCATCGAGGCCGGCGGCTTTTCACCGGTGCGCATGGAGCACCTGATCAGGCTCGCGAAACTGCCGCAGCTGTCCGACCCGCAGATGGTCAACGAACTGCGCACGCACATGATCCGCGCCTCGGCGCCCACGCCCTCGGTCGAAGCCATCCTGCATGCGATCCTGCCGCACAAGTACGTGGATCACACGCACGCCGATGCCGTGATCACCGTGACCAACACGGCCAAGGGGCTGGAGCGCATCCGCGAGATTTACGGCGACAGCGTCGTCGTCGTTCCCTACGTTATGCCGGGTTTCGATCTGGCGCGGCTGTGTGCTGAGGAATTTTCCAGGCAGGCCGGAAAAAATACCATCGGCATGGTGCTGATGAACCACGGCATCTTTTCCTTCGGCGAAACCGCGCGGCAATCCTACGAGCGCATGATCGAACTCGTAACGCGCGCCGAGGACTATCTCGCGAAGCACAAGGCCTGGCAGTTGCCGGCCGTTACGGAAAAACCGTCCCTGGGCCCGATGCGCCAGGAACTGGCCGTGCTGCGGCGCACACTGTCCGCAACCGCCGGGTTTCCCGTGATCGTCGCGGCGCACGAAGACGCCGCGAGTCTGGCCTTCGCGCGTCGCGCGGATATCGCCCCGATCTCGCAACAGGGCCCGGCGACGCCGGACCACGTGATCCGCACCAAGCGCGTGCCGATGATCGGGCGCGACGTGAAAGCTTACGTCGAGGCCTACAAAAAGTATTTCAACGAGCACGCACCCAAAGCGAAAGAACCCAAGACCATGCTCGATTCGGCGCCGCGCGTGATACTCGACCGCGATATCGGCGTGGCCACTGTCGGGCGCAGCGCCAAAGACGCCGCAATAACCTACGACATCTACTCCCACACGATCGAGATTATTCAGCGCGCCACCGCCCTCGGCGGCTGGCAGGCATTGCCGGCGAAGGACATTTTCGACGTGGAATACTGGGACCTGGAACAGGCCAAGCTCAAGGGCGGCGGCAAACCGCCGGTGTTCGCCGGTGAAGTCGCGCTCGTGACCGGCGCCGCCTCGGGCATCGGCAAGGCCTGCGTGGATTCGCTGCTCGCGCGCGGCGCGGCCGTCGTGGGACTCGATATCAATACCGCCATCACCAGTCTTTACAACCGCCCCGATTATCTTGGCCTCGTTTGCGACGTGACGGATGAAAAGCAGCTCACCGGCGCGCTGGAAAAAACCACGCGCGCCTTCGGCGGGCTCGATATGCTGATTCTGAACGCCGGCATTTTTCCCGCTGGCTGCCGCATCGAAGCGCTGACCACCGCCGAATGGCAGAAAGTGCTGCGCATCAACCTGGATTCCAATCTGGTGCTGATGCGCGAGGCGCATGCGCTGCTCAAGCTCACGCCGCGCGGCGGCCGCGTGGTGGTGATCGGTTCGAAGAACGTCCCCGCGCCTGGCCCCGGCGCTGCGGCTTATTCAGCCTCGAAAGCGGCGCTGAACCAGCTCGCGCGCGTGGCCGCGCTCGAATGGGGCGCGGACAACATCCGCATCAACTCGCTGCACCCCAACGCCGTGTTCGATACCGGCATCTGGACCGACGAAGTGCTCGCCGCGCGCGCGAAGCATTATGGCCTCACGGTCGAGCAGTACAAAAAGAACAACGTGCTGAAAACCGAAGTCACCAGCCGCGACGTCGCCGAACTCGCCGCCGAGATGTGCGGCCCGCTGTTCGCCAAGACCACCGCCGCGCAAGTGCCGGTGGACGGCGGAAATGAAAGAGTTATATGAGTTTTCAACGCGAAGACGCAAAGGACGCAAAGAAAAGAAAGCGGGTTTTTATCGAGAAAAACCTTTGCGCTCTTTGCGCCTTTGCGGTGAGAAGTAGTTTTTAACTGACTTTTTCAGAAGTTCCCTGACATGCGAAAACTGCCGCGCGCGTTCTATGACCGGGACACGATCGCCGTCGCTCGGGATCTGCTCGGAAAATACCTGGTTCATATATCGCGTGGGGTGGAGCGCATCGGCCGGATAGTGGAAACGGAAGCCTATCTCGGGCCACACGATCTCGCCGCGCATTCCGCGCGCGGGCTCACCGAGCGCACCCAGGTCATGTTCGGTCCGCCGGGCCATGCCTACGTGTACATGATCTACGGGATGTATTTCTGCATGAACGTGGTGACCGAACGCAAAGGCCATGCTTCCGCGGTGCTGTTGCGCGCGGTCGAACCGGTGACGAATATCGGCGAGCGAACCCAGGGCCCCGGCCTGCTGTGCCGCGCCATGCGCATCGACAAACGTCTCAACGGGCACGATCTGACCGGTAAAAATTTTTACATCGCTACACCGGCCAAATCCGAACCCGTGGTCATCGTCAAACGGCCGCGGGTGGGTGTCGACTATGCCGGCCGCTGGGCCAGGCGACACCTGCGCTTTTATATCAAAGGAAATCCCTTCGTCTCGAAGCGATAACACGAAACCAATCGCTTACCTTTCGCTGCTATGCACCACTTCGGTTCAGGACCGGTGCTTGCTTCACGGTATTGGTGCATGTAACCGCCCCGGAAACGCCCAATTTCGCTCTAGGCTCTTGATTTTATGGGAACTCCCGACATGGCACAGCGATTGCTTTTGTAACGACGGCTTCAGAGGTTATCGACATGTCATTGAGTGTGTTGCTGGTGGACGACGATCTCGAACGCGCGGCGATCGTGGAGCCGGCCCTGCGGGAAGCGGGCTATGAAGTGGTGACGGTAGTGGATACCGCCGCCGAGATGCTGGCACAGGTGCGCGCGCGGCGGCCGGACGTGATCATCATCGACCGTGACTCACCGGACCGCGACACCCTGGAGCACGTGTGCATGATCACGCGCGACGATCCGCGGCCGATCGTGATGTTTACGCAGGACAAGGACCGGACGCTGATGCGCGAGGCCCTGGAGGCCGGTGTCAGCGCCTACGTGGTGGACGGGTTGTCGGTGGAGCGCGTGCGGCCGATCGTGGAAGTGGCGCTGGCGCGCTTCGAGCAGTGGCAGGCGCTGCGCCGCGAGCTGGACCAGGCGCAGACGAACTTGGCGGAACGCAAAGTGATCGAACGCGCCAAGGGCATCGTTATGAAGCAGCGACGTTGCACCGAGGAAGAGGCCTACGCCATGCTGCGCAAGCTGGCGATGGACCGCAATCAGCGCCTCGCGCACGTGGCGGAGAGCGTGATCACCATGGCGGAGCTGCTGACGTAAGGAATGCATGACCTTCTCTCTTGCGAGAGAGAGGTGATTGAAAGATTCAACACCGGACGGTCCAACGACGGGTCGAACGGAATCAAATTGAGGCGGGTCGAGCGGCCCGCCCCTGAAATGCCAGGTCGCGCGATACCGCGCGGTCTGGGGGCAACGGCGCCCTGGTCACCGGATTTTATCCCGGTCGACCGGGCGCCGTTTTTATTTTTGCAACGAAGGAGACACAAATGAGTGACGAGAGCAAGACCAGGCCGATGACCGAATCCGAAACCCCCTGCGCTTCGCGCCGCGATTTCCTCAAAACCAGCCTCGCCGCTGGACTCGGCGCCGCGGGCATTCTGGGCATGGTGCCCGCCGGCATGCGCAGCGCCGTCTGGGCCGCCGGCTCGGACGCGCCGGAGAAACCGGAGGTGAAGATCGGCTTCATCCCGCTCACCGACTGCGCCAGCGTGGTGATCGCCTCGGAAATGGGCTTCGACAAAAAGTACGGCATCAAGATCACGCCCTCCAAGGAAGCGAGCTGGGCGGCGGTGCGCGACAAACTGGTGAACGGCGAGCTCGACGCTTCGCACGTGCTCTACGGCCTGATCTACGGCGTGCAGCTCGGCATCGGCGGGCCGAAGAAGGACATGGCCGTGCTCATGGGCCTCAACCACAACGGCCAGGCGATCAGCCTCTCGAACCAGCTCAAGGAAAAAGGCGCAACCGACGGCACCAAACTCAAGGCGCTCATCGACAAGGAGAAGCGCGAGTACACCTTCGCCCAGACCTTCCCGACTGGCACGCACGCCATGGAGTTGTATTACTGGCTCGCGACTTACGGCATCAACCCGATGGCCGACGTCAAGACCATCGTCGTGCCGCCGCCGCAGATGGTGGCCAACATGCGCGTCGGCAACATGGACGGCTTCTGTGTCGGCGAGCCGTGGGGCGCGCGCGCCATCTACGACAAGATCGGCTTCACTGCCATCACCACCCAGGAACTCTGGAAGGACCATCCGGAGAAGGTGCTCGGCACGAGCCTCGAGTTCGTGCAGAAGTATCCGAACACCACGCGCGCGATGATGGCGGCGGTGCTCGAGGCCTCGAAGTTCATCGACGCCACCGCCAACCGCGAGAAGGTGGCGCAAATCATTTCCAGCAAGTCTTACGTGAATGCACCGGAAGAAGTGATTCTCGGGCGTTTCCTGGGCAACTACGACAACGGCAACGGCAAGACGTGGAAGGACCCCAACTACATGAAGTTCTACAACGACGGCTACGTGAACTTCCCGCACCTGTCGGACGGCATGTGGTTCCTGACCCAGCACAAGCGCTGGGGGCTGCTCAAGGAAGATCCGGATTATCTGGCGGTGGCCAAACAGGTGAACCAGATCGAGCTCTACAAGCAGGTCGCCGCGCAGCTCAAGGTGCGTGTGCCGGCCAGCCCGATGCGCACCAGCAAGCTCATCGACGGTGTGGTCTGGGACGGCAAGGACCCGAAGGCCTATGCCAACGGTTTCAAGATCAAGGTGTAAGCGAACGGAGGGTGAACCATGACAGTCGTCAAGATCAGGACGAAGCAGGAAATGCCGGAACAGAACGCCGCCGTGACCGAGGGTAACGAGAGCCGCCCACGGGCACCGATGAAGGCGACGGAAGCCATCCCATCGCCGGCAAAACCGCGCATCGTGATACTGCTGGCGGCGGCGTCGCGTGCTTTGCTCCCGCCGCTGCTCGGTTTTGCGGCATTTCTTGCGCTGTGGGCGATCATCGCACAGCAAAGCGGCATACCGAACCCGTCCAAGACCTGGGATTCGGCGGTCAAGCTGTTCAGCGATCCGTTCTATCAGAACGGCCCGAACGACCAGGGCATCGGTTGGAACGTGCTCATGTCGCTCGGGCGCGTAGGGGTAGGCTTCGGCCTGGCGGCGCTGGTCGGCATCCCGTTCGGTTTCCTGATCGGCCGGTTCGCGTTCCTGAGCCGCATGAGTTCGCCGATCATCAGCTTGCTGCGCCCGGTGTCGCCGCTGGCATGGCTGCCGATCGGCCTGTACGTGTTCAAGGAGGCGCAGCCGGCGGCGGTGTGGGTGATTTTCATCTCCAGCATCTGGCCGATCATCATCAACACCTCGGTCGGCGTCACGCGTGTGCCGCAGGACTATCTCAACGTCGCGCGCGTGCTCAAGCTCTCCGAATGGAAGGTGTTCAGCAAGATCCTGTTCCCGGCGGTGTTGCCATACATGATGACCGGCATCCGCCTGTCCATCGGCGTGGCGTGGCTGGTGATCGTCGCCGCCGAGATGCTCACCGGCGGCGTGGGTCTCGGCTTCTGGGTATGGGACGAGTGGAACAATCTGAACGTCGAACACATCATCATCGCGATTTTCGTGGTCGGCATCGTCGGGCTGCTGCTCGAGCAGATGCTGCTGCTGGTCGCCAAGCGCTTTGAATATCAGGGGTGAGCCATGGAACGTTACGTACATCTGGAAAACGTGCAGAAAATTTTCGAAACCAAGCAGGGCCGGTTCGTCGCGCTGAAGGACATCAACCTGTCGGTGCGTCGCGGTGAGTTCGTATCGATCATCGGCCATTCAGGCTGTGGCAAGTCGACACTGCTGAATCTGATCTCCGGGCTCACCGAGGCCACCGACGGCGTGTTGCTGTGCAACGAGCGCGAGATCGCCGGGCCCGGCCCGCAGCGCGCGGTGGTGTTCCAGAACCACTCGCTGCTGCCGTGGATGAGCTGTTACGACAACGTGTTTCTCGCGGTCGAGCGCGTATACGGCGCGGTCGAGAGCAAGGAGTCGCTGAAAATCCGCACCGAGGAAGCGCTGGCGCTCGTGGGGCTCACGCACGCGACGCACAAGTACCCGCACGAGATCTCGGGCGGCATGAAGCAGCGCGTCGGCATCGCCCGCGCGCTGTCGATGCAGCCCAAGGTGCTGCTGTTGGACGAGCCGCTCGGCGCGCTCGACGCGCTCACACGCGCGCATCTGCAGGATGAAATATCACGCATCGTCGCCGCCAGCGGCTGCACCACGATCATGGTGACGCACGACGTGGACGAGGCGGTGTTGCTGTCGGACCGGATCGTGATGATGACCAACGGACCGGGGGCGACGATCGGGGAAATCCTGAGCGTGGATCTGCCGCGACCGCGTGAGCGTTTGAAGCTCGCCGACAATCCGGCGTACAACCGCTGCCGCAGCGCGGTGCTCAAGTTCCTGTACGAGCGCCAGAACCGTCCGGAAGAGCAGGTCGCCTGAGGAAGGAGATTGAGCATGAAAGAACAATTGGTCGTGGTCGGTAACGGCATGGCCGGCATGCGCGCGGTGGAGGAGCTGCTCAAGCTCGCGCCGGAGAAATACGCCATTACCGTGTTCGGCGCCGAGCCGCACCCGAACTACAATCGCATCCTGCTGTCGCCGGTGCTGACCGGCGAGAAGCAGTTCGGCGAAATCGTGCTCAACGACGATGCCTGGTATGCCGAACACGGCATCACCCTGCACAAGGGCAAGACCGTGGTCGAAATCGACCGTGCTAAACGTGTCGTCAAAGCGGCCGATGGCACCAGCACCGACTACGATCGGCTGTTGCTCGCGACCGGCTCCAACCCGTTCATCTTGCCGGTGCCGGGCAAGGACCTGCCCGGAGTGATCGGCTTTCGCGACTTCGCCGATGTCGAAACCATGCTGATGGCGGCGAAACAATACCGCCACGCGGTGGTGATCGGTGGCGGGCTGCTGGGCCTGGAAGCCGCCAACGGCCTGATGAAGCAGGGCATGAAGGTCACGGTCGTGCACCTGCCGGATGTGCTCATGGAGCGCCAGCTGGATGCGCCGTCGGCCAGGATGCTCAAGAAGTCGCTCGAAGACCGCGGCCTGCAGTTCGTGCTCAAGGGTGTGACAAAAGAAATAGTCGGCAAGAACCGCGTGCAGGGCGTCGTGCTGGATGACGGCCGCGAACTGACGGCCGATCTGGTGGTGATGGCAGTCGGCATCCGCCCCAATATCGAGCTGGCCAAAAAGTCCGGTCTCTACTGTGAGCGTGGCGTGATGGTGAGCGATACCATGCAGACATACGACCCGGCGGTGTACGCAGTAGGGGAATGCGTGCAGCATCGCGGTCAGACCTACGGGCTGGTGGCGCCGCTGTTCGAGCAATCCAAAGTTTGCGCCAACCATCTCGCCCACTTTGGCATCGCGCGTTACGAGGGATCGATCACCTCGACCAAGCTCAAGGTTACCGGCATCGATCTGTTCTCAGCCGGTAATTTCACCGGTGGCGATCAGACCGAAGAGATCGTGCTGCAAGACGCCGGCGCCGGCATGTACAAAAAGGTGGTGCTCAAGGACAACCGCATCCAGGGTGCGGTGATGTACGGCGACACCATGGACGGCGCCTGGTACTTCCAGCTGATGCGCGACGGCACCGACGTCTCGAACTTGCGCGACAAACTGCTGTTTGGCCAGGCACACCTCGGCGACGCCGGGCACGGCGACATCAAAAGCCGCGTGGTGGCAATGGCCGACAGCACCGAGATCTGCGGCTGCAACGGCGTGTGCAAGGGCACCATCGTCAAGACCATCGTCGACAAGAAGCTGTTCACGCTCGAAGAGGTGCGCGCCCACACCAAGGCCTCCAGCTCCTGCGGTTCGTGCACCGGCCTGGTGGAGAACCTGCTGGCCGCGACCCTCGGCGGTGACTACTCGACGACGCCGAAGAAGAAGCCGATGTGTCCATGCACCGAGCACACCCACGACGAAGTGCGGCTCGCGATTCGCAACCAGTCGCTCAAGACCATGCCGGCGCTTTTCAGGACGCTCGAATGGAAAACCCCGGACGGCTGCAATAAGTGCCGCCCGGCGCTCAACTTCTACCTGCTGGTGGCGTGGCCGGGCGAGTACGTGGACGACAACCAGTCGCGCTTCATTAACGAACGCGCGCATGCCAACATTCAAAAGGACGGCACCTATTCGGTGGTGCCGCGCATCTGGGGCGGCGAGACCACGCCCGCCGAGCTGCGCGCGCTGGCCGAGATCGCCGAGAAGTACGAAGTGCCAACTGTGCACATCACCGGCGGTCAGCGCATCGACTTCCTCGGCGTGCCGAAGGAAACCCTGCCGGCCATGTGGGGCGACCTGAGCGCGGCCGGGTTCGTCTCCGGACATGCCTACGGCAAAGCGATCCGTACCGTGAAGACCTGCGTCGGCAAGACCTGGTGCCGCTTCGGTACTCAGGATTCGACCACCATGGGCATCGAGCTCGAAAAGATGACCTGGGGCTCGTGGACGCCGCACAAGTTCAAGCTCGCCGTGTCCGGCTGCCCGCGCAACTGCGCCGAGGCGACCATCAAGGACTTTGGCGTGGTGTGCGTGGATTCCGGCTACGAGCTGCATGTCGGCGGCAACGGCGGGGTGAAAGTGCGCGCCACCGACTTCCTGTGTGCGGTGAAAACCCCGGAGGAGGTAAAAGAGTATTGCGCCGCCTTCCTGCAGGTGTATCGCGAAGAGGCGCATTATCTGGAGCGCACCGCGCCATGGGTGGAGCGCGTCGGCCTCGCCTACGTCAAGCAGCGCGTGGTCGAAGACGCGCCCGGCCGCAAGATTCTTGCCGAACGCTTCCGCCATTCGCAGCAGTTCGCGCAGATCGACCCCTGGGCGGAACGCGCCAAGGGCGTAGACAAACACGAGTTCATGCCGCTCAAAATGGTCGGCTGACTCGAAACAAAGACCGAGGAAGAATCATGCAGGCAGTGGCCAAGTTAAAAACCGGCGGTTGGACCGAAATCGGAACTCTCGATGACATCCCGCGCCAGGGTGCGCGCGTGGTGCGGCGGGCGGACGGCGACATCGCCGTATTCCGCACCCTCGACGACGAGGTGTTCGCGCTGCGTGATAAGTGCCCGCACAAGGGTGGGCCGCTGTCGCAAGGGATTGTGCACGGCAACAAGGTCGCCTGCCCGCTGCACGACTGGAAAATCAGTCTCGACACCGGCATGGCGGTGGCGCCGGACGAAGGTTGCGCGGCGCGCTTTCCGGTGCGCGTTGATGGCGGCAAGGTATTCCTGTCACTGACACCGGAAGAAGGCTGCTCGACGAACGCCTGATTTCCCCATGATCGCTACCGAGACCCGCACCACTTGTCCCTACTGCGGCGTCGGCTGTGGGTTACTGGCGCGGGTGGCGGACGACGGCGCGGTCAGCGTTGCCGGCGATCCGCAGCATCCGTCCAACTTCGGCCGCTTGTGTTCCAAGGGGGCGGCGCTCGCCGAAACCCTCGACCCTTCCACGCGCCTGCTGCACCCGGAAGTCGACGGCGAGCGCGTGAGCTGGGACACAGCGCTCGATACTGTCGCCTCCGGCATTCGCGCCGCCCTGCACCAGCACGGCCCGGACTCGGTGGCCTTCTACGTTTCGGGACAGTTGCTGACCGAAGATTATTACGTCGCCAACAAGCTCATGAAGGGCTTTATCGGCAGCGCCAACATCGACACCAACTCGCGCCTGTGCATGGCCTCGGCGGTCGCCGGCCACAAGCGCGCCTTCGGCTCGGACACGGTGCCGGGTTGTTACGAAGACCTGGAACGCGCCAAACTGGTGGTGCTGGTCGGCTCGAATGCCGCCTGGTGCCATCCGGTGCTGTACCAGCGGATGGCGCAGGCGAAACAGGATCATCCCGAACTGCGCGTGGTGCTCATCGACCCGCGCCGCACCGCCAGTTCCGATATCGCCGACCTGCATCTGGCCGTGCGCCCCGGCACGGATGGCGTGCTGTTCAACGGCCTGTTGGTCTATCTTCACGATCATGATGAGGTGCATGCACAGTTCGTCGCCAACCACACCGAAGGCGCGGACGAAGCCCTGGCCGCGGCGCGCGCCAGCAGCCCGGATGTCGCCAGCGTGGCCGGACAATGCGGGCTTAGCGCCACGCAGGTCGCGGAGTTCTTCGAACTGTTCGCGCGTACCGAGCGGGTGGTGACGCTGTTCTCGCAGGGCGTGAACCAGACCTCGAGCGGCACCGACAAGGTCAACGCCATCATCAACTGCCACCTGCTCACCGGGCGCATCGGCCGCCCGGGCATGGGGCCGTTCTCGCTCACCGGCCAGCCGAACGCCATGGGCGGGCGCGAAGTCGGCGGGCTTGCCAACCAGTTGGCCGCTCACTTCGAGCTCGACTACCCGGCGGATCGCGCGGAGGTGCGGGAATTCTGGAAAGCCCCGGCCATCGCCGCACTTCCCGGCCTCAAGGCCGTGGACCTGTTCCGCGCCGTGGAGCAGGGCAAGATCAAGGTGCTCTGGATCATGGCCACCAACCCGGCGGTGAGCCTGCCGGATGCGCAACAGGTGCGGCGCGCACTGGAGAAATGCGAGCTGGTAATCGTTTCCGACTGCGTGCGCCACACCGACACCACGAAATATGCGCACGTGCTGCTGCCGGCCGCGGCTTGGGGCGAGAAGGAAGGCACGGTCACCAATTCCGAGCGGCGCATCTCGCGCCAGCGCGCGTTTCTGAAACCGCCGGGCGAGGCACAGCCGGACTGGTGGATGGTGGCGGAGGTAGCCAAGCGCCTCGGCCATGGCGCGGCCTTCGATTACCCGAATGCCGCCGCCATCTTCCGCGAACACGCGGCGCTCTCGGCGGTCGCCAACGACGGCACGCGCGATTTCGATCTCTCCGGTCTCGCCGAAGTGAGCGACGAGGACTATGCGCGCCTCGCACCGGTGCAATGGCCGGTGACGCGCGCCAGGCCGAAAGGCACGGCGCGCCTGTTCGGTGATGGTAACTTCTTCACGCCCAGCGGCCGTGCGCGCTTCCTGCCCATCATCCCGCGTGCGCCAGCCAACCCAACCGATAGCGCTTATCCGCTGGTGCTCAACACCGGCCGGGTGCGCGACCACTGGCACACCCTGACCCGCACCGGCCTTGCGGCGCGGCTGTCGGCGCACACTATCGAACCTTACATAGAGATCCACCCGCAGGACGCGGCCCGATATGGCGTGGTCGACGGCGCACTGGCGCGGGCCAGTTCGAAGTGGGGACAGTCAAGCGCGCGCGTCCGGGTTTCGGACAGCCAGCGTCCGGGGTCAGTGTTTGCGCCTATGCACTGGAACGACCAGTTCACCAGTGCCGGTTGTATTGATGCGGTGGTGAACCCGGCCACCGACCCCCTATCTGGCGAACCGGAATTCAAGCACACGCCGGTGCGTATCGAACCCCTGCAGCCAAAGTGGTACGGCTTTCTGCTGTCGTGCCGCAAGCTGATCCCGGGCGCGGCGACCTACTGGGCGGCCGCACGCGGGCAGGGCCTGTGGCGCTACGAACTGGCCGGCGATGAGTTGCCGAAAGACTGGGCCATGACGGCGCGCACGGTGCTTTGCGCGCAGGACGAAAAGGTCGAGTGGATCGAATATTTCGATAAGGCCGCGCGCCGCTACCGCGCCGCGCGCCTTACCAAAGGGAAACTCGAAAGCTGCATCTTCATTGGTCCTAACCCGGAACTCCCGCCGCGTGACTGGCTGGCTAGCCTGTTCGCTCTGGAGACGCTTGACGCTCCAACCCGCGCCGGGCTGCTGGCCGGCATCCCGCCCAAGGGGTGCCGCGACAGCGGCCGCCAGGTATGCGCCTGCTTTGGCGTCGGCGAGACGGCGATTCTCGAAGCCATCCAGTCCGGGTGCGCAACCGCCGCCGACATCGGCGCCCGCCTCAAGGCCGGCACGAACTGCGGTTCCTGCTTGCCGGAACTCAAGGCATTGCTCGCGCAGCATGACGTCAGAAAGATCGCCTGAAAAGTTCTGCGCTGGGTTTGTGTTTTAGGTTGTACTAAAAACGTAAGCGCTTGAAATAACAATGCTCGAAAGAATATGCTGCACAGTATTATCGCTTTATAAAATAAAGTGACATTTTAGGTCGTCTACTCATAGTGAGGTTTCCCGAACAGATATGACATGGGTAATTGGAGCATCCACTATCTTTGGCTATGGCGCGGTGGTTTCCGATGTGCAGGTTACATTCAGAAATGGAACCACTATCGACATGCTCCAAAAAGCTTACCCAATAAGTAATTTCATAGTTGCGGGTTTCGCTGGCTCCGTGCGAATCGGGTTTATGCTCTTGCAGTCACTATCTGACTTCTTGGAATTGCCTCCTGGGACAGAAGACACCCACGCGTGGGATCCCATATGGGTCTCAACGAATTGGGCGCCTATCGCAAAGAACGTATTTGGTCGCGCACCATCTGAGGAGAAGAGCCTCGGTTCACAGTTGTTATTAGTAGGAGCGTCACCGACAGAAAGTTTGGGGTTGGCATCGGAAGCAATATTTGCACGATTCGCTGACCCAGATTTTGATCCCGGGATTATGACCAAAGCAATCAAGCTCTGTAGCATTGGAAGCGGTAGCCGTATATCGGAATACAAGCGAATTATTAAACCGCTCTTCCGGCTGTCCAGCGGCATTCTCCAAGCTGAAGTTATGAATCCCGGAGGCTGGGCGAGAACATTATCGTTTTCGATTTCACGAGCTATAAACGATCATCCTAGGAGCGGAATTAGCCGTCACCTGAATCTATTTCATGTGAGACGTGGTGCGATATACGAAGAAAACAATGATGAGAGGATATACCCTCGGGATGGTTCACCAAATGAGATTCGTATGCCACAGCTAGCACGAGGTTATCCGCAGTTTGTAGAGATGGCGAGACAGATAAATGTCAGTTCTGCAGAAGCCGTGTGTTAACAACCTGAACTACGGATTCCAGGCGATGTCGGTGCAAATGCACTGCCGCGCTTTAGCCCGAGCATTCACTGAAAAAGCCCCTAAATCATTTTCCCGGCCCACTCCAATACCGCCAGCACCCGCGGCACCAGTAGCAGCCGCGCCGCTTCGTAATCCAGCCAGCGGAATTCATCGTGTTCCGGATGGCCGAGTTCGGCGCTGACCGGCAGGTCCACCTCGCCGGTTTTCGATTCCGCGAGATAGTAACGTGCGATCTTGTTCTTGCCGTACGGTTCTGTTTCGATGTAAGCCCGTCCCCAGCGGAAGTCGAGATCGGTCAGCGTGGTTTCTTCCTCCGTTTCGCGGATCGCCGCCGCCAGCGGATCTTCCCCGGGTTCGACCATGCCCTTGGGAAAATCCCAGTAGCTGCCGGCGCGCAGCAGCAGGTAGCGCCAGGTATCCGCCGTCCGTCTGACGACGACCACTCCTGCCGAAAGGGTCGGTTGGGAATTCATTGTGTCTAGAACCTATCTCAAAAATACTCTGGCATATATTCGTAGGGTGGGCATTGCCCACCAACACGGCTTCGCCAACTGTCCGACGGTGAGCGGTGCCCACCCTACATATATCTTGAGGTAGGTTCTAGTCATTAACACGCGCCCAGAAAAAACAAGGGCGGCCGGAGCCGCCCTTGGGCACAACGAGATTACGCTGAAACCGCGATCAGCCCCAGATGTCCGAGGTGATGCTGGCGTACCAGCCGGCGCCGTATTTGGCCTCCTGCTCGCGGAAGGAATCCGGGGCGTCCTTCGGGCTCACGCCGCCCGCGCCCGGAACTTCGGTGATGCCTTTCTCCGTCACCTTGTACACACCCGCGACCGAGATGCCGTACTGCGGTGCGATCAGGCTGTAGCAGGTATTGACCAGCGAGTTCTCCGCGGGTGTCTCACCCTTGAACAAGGCAACGATCGCGGCGGCGCACATCTTGGCCTCGCTGCTGGCGGCGAAGCCGGACTTCGGCAGCGCGCCGGCGATCGAGGAGTCGCCGATGACGTGGATGCCGGGGTGCAGCTTCGATTCGAAGGTCTTCGGGTCCACCGGACACCAGCCCTTGTCGTCGGCCAGGCCCGAGGCCAGCGCGATCTTGCCCGCGGTCTGCGCCGGGATGAAGTTCACGACGTCGGCCTTGTGCTTGTCGAGCTCGGTTTCCAGCGTCATCTTTTTCACGTTGACCTTTTTCACCGTGCCACCCTTGGCCCCCGGGACCCATTCGATCATGTCGCCATAGATCTTCTTCCACCCGTCCTGGAACAGGCCCTGTTTGGAGAAGGCGTCCTTGGCGTCCAGAATGATGATCTTGGACTTGGGCTTATGTTCCTTGAGGTAGTGCGCCACCATGCTCGCGCGTTCATACGGTCCGGGCGGGCAGCGGAACGGGTTGGGCGGGGACACCAGGATGAAAGTGCCGCCGTTTTTCATGGCATTGAGCTTCTTTTGCAGCAGCACTGTTTGCGGGCCGGCATTCCAGGCGTGTGGCATGACCTCCACGGCCTTCTCGTTGTAGCCCTCGACGGCATCCCATTTGAAATCGATACCGGGCGAGACCACCAGGCGATCGTAGCTCAGGGTCTTGCCGCTCTTGAGCTTGAGCTTTTTGCCGTCGGCGTCGATGGCGGTCACCGTGTCGCGCATGACATTGACGCCATGTTTCTTTTTGAGCGCGTCATAGTTCTGGGTGATTGAGTTCATGTCGCGCAGTCCGCCGAGTACCAGGTTGCTGAACGGGCAGGTGATGAACTTGGTGCTCGGCTCGATCAGCGTCACGGCCACGCCGGGATCGAGCCGGCGGAGATATTTAGCGCAGGTCGCGCCGCCGAAACCGCCGCCGACCACGACTACCCGGGCGATTCCCTTGCCGCCCTCGGCGGCGTGTGCCAGCGAGGCATAACCGAGCGCGCCAGCCGCAGAGGCCGCGCCGGCGATTTTAAGAAAATCTCTGCGTGTAATTTTGCTCATGGTCATCCCCTATTTGAGATTGGTGCCGATGTAGTTGGCGAGCGCCTCGAGTTCCGCGTCGGTATAGCCCTTGGCATGGCGCGTCATGACCGTGGCTGCCAGTTGACCGGATTTGAACTCCTTGAGCTGCAGCAACGCCTGCTCGGCATTCTTGCCGGTCAGGCTGGGGATGGCACCGGGACTGCGGCCGTCGGTGCCGTGACATGAGTAGCAGTTGCTGATCATATTGACGACCGCCGCCGGACTGGGTGGCGCGGAGGGCGCCGCGGCGGCTAGGGCCGTAGTTGTCGCCGGTGCCGGTGCATCCGCCGCCACGGACGGCAAGGCAGCCAGACACATCGCGCTCAACAACAGTGTGGGAATTGAATTATGGAAAGTCATCATGCACCTCCTCAAGTGGATGAATCAATCAAACGACTAACGAACAGGGAGAGATATCATTGGCGAATGCTCGCGCCTGTTTTTATTTTTGGATACCGCTCGCACAAAAAAATTATGCGCACATCGCGCTACATTGTGCTTGATTCAGGTCAAGCATGATCCGCGCCTGCGACAATCTGCCACATCTTGAGAGTTTCAGTGCTCTTCCGTGGTCTTGGTTGGTGGAACCGGGATATTGCCACCGGGAGTTGTCTTTCTGGATTTTGGATACGCCGCTGTTCAGCGCGCGCGCGGCAAGGACAAAAGGTCAATCCGTTCTCCCGCTTCCGGTGTCAGAACCGACGCACGTAATAAGCGCAAGCGCTTCGCTAGGGCGTCCATCGGTTCGGGCTCGCCATGCACCAGCGCGACCGCGGGATGCCGTTCGAAGTTCCGGTACCAGTTCAGCAAACCCGACTGGCCGGCGTGGGCCGACAAACCGCCGACGGTGTGAATCCGCGCGGCCACGCGGATGGATTCATCCCAGAGCTTCACAGTTTTGGCGCCGTCCACCAGTTGACGCCCGAGCGTGCCGCGTGCCTGGAATCCGGCGAAGATCACGTGGCACTGTTCGCGCCAGAGATTGTGCTTGAAGTGATGCCGGATACGCCCGCCGGTGCACATGCCGCTGCCGGCGATGACGATGGCGCCGGTGCGCACGCGGTTGATGGCCATGGATTGCGCGGCGGTACGGCTGAAATGGAGGTTGGGCATGGTGAAGGGATCGCCGTCTTTTTTGCGCCGCCGCGAGGTCTCGGCATCGAACAGTTTCCAGTACCGCGCATAGACCTCGGTCGCCTCGATCGCCATCGGGCTGTCGAGAAAGACCGTCCATTGATCGATACCCCATTCCCGGCTGTGCTGCTTGAGAAAGTAGATCAGCTCCTGGCTGCGGCCGATAGCGAAGGCAGGGATGAGAATGTTGCCTTGGTCGCGCCGCGCCTCGCGAAACACCTCGCCCAGCTCCGCCAGCGTGTCTTCCCAGGCGCGGTGCTCGCGATCGCCGTAGGTGCTTTCGAGCACGACCAGATCCGCCTCGCGCACGACCTCGGGGTTGCGCAGGATCGGCGCGCCCGCGTGTCCCAGATCGCCGCTGACCGCCAGCTTGCGCGTCTGGCCGTTTTCCTCGAGCCAGAGTTCCACGATCGCCGAACCGAGGATATGTCCCGCGTCCTGAAGGCGCAACTGCATGCCCGGCAGGATTTTTTTCTCGACATCATAGTCGAACACCTGAAACTGGTGCATGGCCTTCTCGGCGTCGTTGCGCGTGTACAGCGGTTCGACGAGGCGCTTGCCCTGGCGCTGACGCCGGCGGTTTTCGTGTTCCGCGTCTTTCTCGTTCAGCGAAGCCGCGTCCCGGAGCATGATCTGGCACAGGTCGCGCGTCGCGCGGTGGGTATAGATCGGCCCGCGGTAACCGGCCTTGACCAGCAGCGGCAGGCGGCCGGAGTGATCGAGGTGGGCATGCGTCAGGACCACGGCGTCGATATCGCCGGGGGCGAAGGGGAAGGGTGTGCGGTTGCGCGCCTCGTCGGCGGGCGCGCCCTGGATCAGGCCGCAATCGATGAGCAGGCGCTGGTCGTCACAGTGCACCAAGTGGCATGAACCGGTGACTTCGCGCGCCGCGCCCAGAAACTGTATATTCATGCGGCCACCTTAAATGGAGGTTGGAACCAACGGTGCTATCATGACATGAAAACGCCGTGGTTTTTTGCTTTTCCCGATCGTTGGCGTTTAAACTCTGCGCAATACCATGGGCCAAGGAGGCAATATGAACAAGCCGAAATTCCTGTTGCAGGCGATCCTGCTGACAGCCGCCGCGATGTTGGCGGCATGCTCCGGGCAGACGCAGCTTGAGAGCGATCTGCTTATCAAGGGCGCGCCGGATTGGGTCAACAAGGGTACGAGTTATGTCAATGACAAGGACGGCCGGCTGTTCCACGGCGTGGGTTCGGCATCGCCGATGGGTGAGGTGACGCTGCAGCGCGCCACCGCCGACGACCGGGCACGCGCGGAACTGGCGCGCATTTTTTCCTCTTACCTGGATGTCGTCTCGAACGACTATCAATCGGCGGCCAAGTCCGGTGACAGCAAGGTTTCCGAAGAGGCGGTCTCGCGCCAGATCAGGAACCTGTCCAAGATCAATCTCGCGGGTGCGAAGATCATCGCCCGCTGGCAGGACAAAAAGACGAATATCGTTTACTCCATCGCCGAGCTTGACATGAAACAGGTCAAAAGTACCGTATCGGGCGCCCAGGACATGAACGGTGACGTGCGCCAGTATGTGGAACGCAACGCCGACAACATTTTCGACCGGCTGACCAAGGAGAAATAATGATGGGCTGTTCCTTCCGTGCAAATTCAAGGCTGGCGCTGGCACTGGCCGTGTCGGTGCTGGTCCTGTCCATCGCCGGTTGCGGCACGTCGGTGGAGCGCATGGACACGGCCGAGGTCAAGGACCTTTCCGGGGCCTGGAATGACACCGACTCGCGTCTGGTTTCCGAGGAGATGATCCAGGACGTGCTGTCGCGCGACTGGCTGCCGGAGTTCACGCGCACACACAAAAAGAAGCCCGCCGTGATCGTGGGCGAGGTGCTGAATCTCAGCAATGAGCACGTCAACGTGAACACCTTCACCGCCGACATGGAGCGCGCCCTCATCAATTCCGGCAAGATCCAGTTCGTCGCCTCCAAAGGCGAACGCGGCGAAATCCGCGAGGAGCGCAAGGATCAGGACATTAACGCCGCCGAGGCCACGCGCAAGCCCATGGGCCAGGAGATTGGGGCCGATTACATGCTCAAGGGAACGATCAATACCATCATCGATACCTCCGGTTCGAGCCAGGTGCGGTATTATCAGGTGGACCTCACGCTCATCAGCCTCGCGGACAACGTGAAAACCTGGATTGGGCAGAAGAAGATCAAGAAGTTCGTCAAGCGCGGCAATCTCCGTTACTGATCCCCGGCGGGCCGTCATGCGCCTCCGGCGCGCTATCCGTGTCTTCCCGCCGTCAGGGTGGTTCCTGGCGACCGTCCTCTTGGCGCTTTCCGGTTGCGCCAGCTACAGCGATTCCTTCAGCGTCATCGAAAACGACATGGCGGCGCAGAACTTCGGGGCGGCACTGCAGGCGTTCGAAAAACAGCGCTACCCCAAGCGCGACCAGGTGGTGTACCTCCTGAACAAGGCGATGCTCGAGCGCATGAGCGGCGATTTCGCCGCCTCCAACCGGACGTTTGAAGCGGCCAAGGCAAGTATGGACGAACTCTACGGCGTGAGTATCCGTGAGCAGGCCCTGTCGTTTGCGTTCAACGACGCGACACGCAGTTACACCGGCGAAACCTACGAACAGGTGCTGGTGCATCTGTACACGGCGCTCAATTACCTGCAATTGGGCGATCTCATCGACGCGCGCGTTGAGGCCTTGCAGGTAGACGAACGATTGCGCGAAATTGCCCAGAAGATTCCCGAAAGCCGTTATACCGAGGACGCGCTCGCGCGTTACCTCACGGGCATGATCTATGAGGAGATGGGCGAGCGCAGCGACGCGATGATCTCCTACCGCCAGGCCTACGAGGCCTATCGTCGTTATCGCGAGAAATACGGGGTCACGGTCCCGAACTATCTCAAGCAAGACCTGTTGCGGCTGTCGCAGCAGCTGGGACTGTCACAGGAGATGCGGCAATACCAGAAGGAATTCCAGATCGAACATTGGATGAGCGCCGAGGAGCTGGCGCAGAAAGGCGAGCTGGTGTACATCCTGAACGACGGTCTGGCCCCGATCAAGCGCGAGCAGGCCGCCAACGTCGTGGACCCCGCCTCGGGCCATATCGTGCGCATCGCCCTGCCGTATTTCGAAACGCGTTTTACGCCGGTTTCCGGTGCGCGCGTGGCCGCGGGGGACGTCAGCGCGCCGGCGGAACTGGCCGAGGACATCGGTGCCATCGCCGTCAAGGACCTGGAGGCCAGGATACCGGTGATCACGGCACGTGCCGTAGCACGCGCGGTGCTCAAGGCGCAGATGGCCAAGGCCGCGCGCGAGAGCGCGCGCCAGCAGAACCAGAACAATGCGGGCACGGCCGTGGCCGCCTTGGCGGTGGAAATCGCCGGGCTGGTGACGGAGCGTGCGGACACGCGCAGCTGGATGACGTTGCCGTCGCGCGTCTATCTGGCGCGTGTGCCCTTGCCGCCCGGAACCTACACGGTTAAAGTCGATTTGCTGGGCGATTATGGCCAGATCGTGGCCAAGCAGGAATACGCCAATATCACCATACACCAGGGCGCGAAGACCTATCTCTCGCCCCACTGGATTGCGCCCAACGTGACAACCCCGAGGAGTCCACGATGAAAATTCTCTTCCGTCCTCAGGTCCGTAACCGCTCCATCCCTCGCGTATTTCTCGCAGCGACATTGGCTATATCCCTGATCGCGATGGGCGGATGCGCCTCCCACCCCGCCATGCCGAACTGGGTCAACGGCCCTGCGGAAAAGTATCCCACCGAGCAATACCTGGTTGGCCGCGGGCAGGCGGCCACGGCGGAGGAAGCGCGCGACCGGGCCCGTGCCGACCTGGCGAAAATTTTTGAAGTGGCCGTGGCCGTGGAAAGCGAGGACATTCAGACCTTCCATCAGAAATCGGACAGCGCCGATAAGAAAGCAAAACCCGCCAGCGAATATGCCGCGCAAGCCTCGCGCCGTCTCACCACCCGTGCCGATCAGATTGTCGAGGGCATCCAGATCGCCGAGGTCTGGCAGGACCCCCAGACCGGGACGCAGCATGCACTCGCGGTGTTGCCGCGCTTGCAAGCTTCCATGCGCCTGCGCCAGGAAATCGAGCGTCTCGATGCCGCCACGCGCAAATACCTCGACGAGTCGCGCGCCTCCGCGGATATCCTGATGAAAATCGGCGCCGCCCAGCACGCACTGGACGCGCAAATGGAGCGCGTGGGTTATCAGAAATCCCTGCGCATCGTGGACCCGACCGGACGCGGCGCCGAGTCCGAATGGAATACCG
This sequence comes from Sulfuricaulis sp., assembly GCF_049587675.1. GTDB lineage: Bacteria > Pseudomonadota > Gammaproteobacteria > Acidiferrobacterales > Sulfurifustaceae > Sulfuricaulis. The sequence goes on from NZ_JBAVEJ010000246.1 coordinate 35,140, forward strand.
CGAAGCTCGACGCTGATCTCTCCGATCTGCTCAAGCGTGTGCGGGTGGAGGTTCAGACCGCCCCCGACGCGCCTTCCGGGTTCGCCGCAGCCGTCAGCGGGGCGGTGGCCGGCGCCGGATTTCTGATCGCGACCGGCGAGAAAACGGATTACGTTCTGGTCGCGAATCTGGCGCTGGACGATCTGGGCTTGCGGGAAGGCTGGTACTGGCAGCGCGGCACGATGGAAGTCACGCTTCGGGAAATCGCTGCAGATCGTGTTCGTGGCAGCCGGCGTTGGGACATCAAGGCTTCAGCCCAGGATCATGGCGTGTCCCGACAGCGGGCGATGGATCAGGTCGCGGCGATCCTGAAAAAAGAGCTGCGCGAGACACTCATCGGTTTCGCCAGGCCGTAAGTGCTTAACGCAGTTCACCCAGGAGCGAGTCCAGCATGCGCTCCGCCTGTGAACCGTATCCGCCGCCGAAGAGATTGAAGTGGTTGAGGATGTGGTAAAGGTTGTACAGGTTTTTGCGCACTTTATAGCCGGTATCGAGTGGCCAGGTTTCCTGATATGCCTGATAGAACCGGGCTGAAAATCCGCCGAACAATTCGGTCATGGCAATGTCCGCTTCGCGGTCGCCGTAATAAACCGCGGGATCGAAGATCACCGGCTGCTGTTCTGCCGCGCCGACGTTGCCGCCCCACAGGTCGCCGTGCAGCAGCGACGGTGACGGCCGGTAACCATGAAAAAATTCCCCCAGGTCCGCCATCAAGCGCTCGCCTTTGTTCATGAGGCTGCGGCCTTGCCGGGCTGCCAGCTTCAACTGGAAGCCCAAGCGACGATCGCGCCAGAACTCGAGCCAGTCGGAAGTGGGTGTGTTGATCTGAGGTGTCGAGCCGATGGTGTTGTCCATGCGCCAGCCGAATCGATCATGCGTGGCACGATGCATCTGCGCCAGTTGTTGCCCGAGCTTTTCCAGGCTGCGCGAATCGGTACCTCCCAGATCGAGAAATTCCAGCACGATAAATGCGGAACCATCGGCCGTGCCCCAGCACACCGGTTCGGGAACGCGCACGCTGCGTGTCCGCGCGATATCCTTGAGACCCTCCGCTTCCGCCTCGAACATACTAAAACGTGCTGCATCATTGAGCTTGACGAAGTAACGGCGCTTGCCATCCTCGAGAACCGTGGCGCTGTTGATGCATCCACCACCGACGGCATGTTGTGAGCGGGCCGCAAACAATGCGCCCGTGGCATCGGAGATGCGCTGTGCCACCGTTGTCCAGATTGTTTCCATTTTGTCCCCGCCTGGCCCCGTTAATGTAGGGATAAAGTCGGTACGCGAGAAGCCGGGGCTCGCATCGGAAGGACGACATCGGCAGATTTTTCTGCCGAAAAGCCGACCAATCTTGTCATCCATCCCGTTAAGTGCGAAATTTCGCGAGTTTTGCCGTGTTTGCCTGCATCATGGATATGTAAGTCGTTGATTATAAATATTATAAAAATGACTTCTTCATGGCATTAGATTTGCAGCATTTGTCAGACCGCCGCTGAGTAGCGCGGGCTATTTCAGCCAGCGGGTCAGGGAATTGACATACCAGGAGGTGCTCGGAGTTCCAATGGATCGGGGACATCAACGAAAGGATTCGCATCATTGGTTAGTCGTCCGGAAACGGCGATGGCGATCAAGAATAACGATGCAACTTAACCAGATATCGATGCGCGCCAGCCTCATTACCGCGATAGCGGTGATGGGATTGCTATGCGCACTTTTCGTGCTTGCGAGCGGACACGTCTGGCAAGATTTTGCCCTTGAATCCCAACGCGCCACCGTCAACGAGCAGGCGCGGACCTGGCTTGCGAATCTGCGCAAGGAGATCGATACCGAATCGCGCGGAATCGTGCAGATCGCCAAGTCCGATCCGGAATTGATGGCGGCTGTTCGCAAGCAGAATATCCCCGTGGCAAGCCACCAGCTTAACAAGCTTTCGCAGCACCCTTTTTTCAAGACCGGTGAATCGGACCTGATCGCGCTTCAGGTGCTGGATGGGAATCTCAATCCGATAGCCAGCACACCGTGGCAGTCGCTGGACATCGATCCGAATCAGGCGTCGTGCCAGAACCTGCGCGCCCAGGCGGCGCGCCGCATCGGCACCGAACGTCTCAAGCCCATGGGCGGGATATGCATCGTCGGCAAGGAAATGCGCTATGAATTTTTCCAATCACTGGGAGAGAATTCCAGCGACGGCTACCTGAAGATTACCTATAACATGTTACGCAACTTTACCGCTGCGGACTCGGCTTTAGCGGGTCTATCACTCAAGCTCAGCCTGGCCGACGGCACCGTGCTTTACAAGTCCGCCGGTTGGCCGAAGTCGGATCAAGACATGGATCGCACCATCATTGCGGAACAGATGCTGAATGTTTATGCGCCGGCCAAGTCGATGCTCACCATCGCCGCCCTCAGAGACATGGCGCCGTTTTATGACAGTCTGGCACATACCGAAAATGTGGCCATGCTGGCTGCCGCCGGCGTGGCATTGCTGGCAGTCCTTATCGTGTGGTTTATCGTCCAGAAAATCACCGTTAAACCGCTACAAACCCTGGTGACCCAGGTGCGCAAGTTACGCTCGGACAAAATCCATTTTGGCGAGCACGTGATGACCGCCGGTAACAGGGAAATCGCGGAACTCGGCGCTGGATTCAACAGCATGTCAACGCGGCTGAAGGAACTTTACGACAGTCTCGAAAGCCTTGCATTTGCCGATCCGCTGACGAAACTTCCGAATCGCACACTGTTCCATGAGCGCTTGCAACAGGCGATCGAAGAGGCCAAGCGCGACTACCGGCCGTTCGCGCTGCTGCTGATGGATCTCGACCGTTTCAAGGACATCAACGATACCTTGGGACATCAGGTCGGTGACCTGCTGCTGCAGCAAGTTGCGGCGCGCTTGCGCAGCAAGCTGCGCGACATCGATACGGTGGCGCGCATGGGTGGCGACGAATTCGCCATACTGTTGCCCGCGGTCAGCGATAAACACGCGACCATGGCCGCGCGCATGTTGTTGCAGGCGCTGCGCGCGCCGTTCCGAATTCAGGAACAGAGTCTCGACATCGGCGCGAGCATCGGTGTTGCGCTTTACCCCGACCACGGCGTGGACGCGAATATCCTGATACAGCGCGCCGACGTGGCCATGTATTCGGCCAAGCATGCCAACAGCGGACATGCCCTTTACGACAGCAAGCTCGACCAGCACAACTCTACGCGCCTTACCTTGCTCGGTGAACTGCGCCATGCCGTGGAGCAGGAGCAGTTCGTGCTTTATTACCAGCCGAAGGTCAATCTCAAAACTTTCCAGGTCACGGGTGTGGAGGCGCTGGTGCGCTGGAATCATCCGCGCGAGGAACTGTTGCTGCCGGATACCTTTATCCCGCTGCTGGAACAGACCGGCATGATCCGCAGTCTTACCCCCTGGGTACTGAACGAATCCCTGCGGCAAGGGCAGATGCTTCAGGACAAGGGCGTGCCGATTACCATTTCCATGAACCTGTCGGTGCGCGACTTGCAGGATCCATACCTGGCCGATGCCTTCGCCGAGCAGTTGGCGGCGCTGCAGATTTCACCGCATTGGCTGGAGCTCGAGATCACCGAGAGCGCGGTGATGACGGAACCGGAGCGTGCCCTCGAGGTGCTCACGCGCCTGTCGGCGATGGGCCTGAGAATCGCCATTGACGATTTCGGAACCGGCTACTCCTCGCTGTCCTATCTGAAGAAACTGCCGGTCAACACCATCAAGATCGACAAGTCATTCGTCATCGGCATGGTGCGCGACGAAAATGACGCGGCCATCGTGCGCACCAGCGTCGATCTCGCGCACAACCTCAAGCTCGAGGTCGTGGCAGAAGGCGTTGAGAATGAGGAAACCCTCAATCGCCTGGGCGAACTGGGGTGCGACACCGCGCAGGGGAACTACATCAGCCGCCCGCTGTCGGCGGAAGAACTCGCCGTTTGGCTCAAGCAGTCGTCCTGGGGTCTGGCCAAGCGCCATCCCAAGCTGATACGCCTGCATAACTGAACAGGTGTTCAGCGATATTGCTTTCTCGAATTTTTCCGCACTCGTACCGCCGTTAGCAGTTATCCCTGCCGAGACTAAAGGGGCCGGACCCATTGGCGATGATGTATAGCATGGCGCCCATGATCGCCATGTTTTTGTGGAACTGGATGAATTGCACCTGCATCTGATCCGGCGGCAGCCCCCAGTAGGCATGAAAGACGTATGTGACTGGAATCATCCATAACAGAATCGCCGTGGCCGCCCAGCGCGCCTGCCAGCCAATCAGCACCATCAGACCACCACCCAGCTCCACGGCAATGGTCACCACCAGCATTAGCTTGATCAGGTTGGGATCGAGACTCGGCATTTTCCCTCCCATAACACTTGCCATGTAGGCAAAGCCGGTGATCTTCTTGAATCCGGAGACGACGAACAGATTCGCCAGCAGTAGCCGCCCGATCAGCGGCCCGTAATGTTGCGCCCATTTACATGCTTGCTTCATGTTCTTCCTCCTTGTCGCGGGTTTGAAAATGATGGCTGAAAATCTGTTCCGAAAGTCACGGAAGATCGAATAGCAGAGCCTCCGCATTTTGCCGGCCGGTCAGGCGGATTTCCGTCTCGTCGCTGATACGCGCCCCATCTCCCGCCGTGATTGTCTGTCCGTTAACAGTCGCCCGTCCACGCGCAAGGTGCAGATAGGACGATCGTCCCGGCGCCAGGCGGTGTTCGACGGATTCGGCGTCGTTCAGCGCAGTAACGTACAGGAAGGCATCCTGGCGAATCGTCACCGAATCCTCACGGCAGCGATGAGCCGCCAACGGCCATGCCGTTCCTCAGGCGTGAAAAATTTCTGTTCATAGCCCGGCGGCAGATCTTTGCGATCCGGCAGGATCCATATCTGCAGGAAATGCACCGGTTCGGTTTTTGAATGATCGAATTCGCTGTGCGTGATGCCGCTGCGCGCGCTCATGCGCTGTACTTCACCGCGCCGTATCACCGAACCGGAACCCAGGCTGTCCTTGTGTTCTAGCGCACCCGTCAGGACATAGGCAATGATTTCCATGTCCCGGTG
>NZ_JBAVEJ010000247.1:0-1868 GCF_049587675.1 Sulfuricaulis sp.
GTAGTTCGGAATGGCGAAAGCGGGACGGTCGCCCAGAAAAATGCGCGCCACTGTGCTCGCCGTGACTGATGAGATCACCACGCTTCCCAGGTCGCCTAGTACTACAGCCGCAGATAGCATGATAGAATGAAAGCTCACGTCAGATCGACTTAACGAGAGCGAAACATGTCGGAAATAGAAACAGTCGAAGGGTGGGCGAGCGAACTCAAAGTCTTAGGGAGCCGGATCGGGCGACGCTTTGAGCGGTCGGAACCGCGTGAGCGAGCAATAGCCTATCTCAAAGGACTAATGAGCGATGTACACCGGAAGAATGGCTGGCAATTAGCGGAGCAAGCAGGTGAAGCAACGCCGGATGGTATGCAGCGTTTGTTAAGTACGGCGGTCTGGGATGTCGAAGGCGTGCGAGACGATCTACGTGACTATGTGGTGGAGACCTTGGGCAGCGAGCATGGCGTATTAGTACTCGATGAAAGCGGATTTCTAAAGAAAGGGACGCACTCGGTCGGGGTCAAACGGCAGTATAGCGGTACGGCGGGCCGGGTCGAGAACTGCCAAGTCGGCGTGTTTCTCGGCTACGCGAGTGAAAAAGGGCAGGCGCTGATTGACCGAGCGTTGTATCTGCCTCAGGAATGGGTGGCCGATGCCGAACGATGCCGGGAAGCGAAAATACCGGAGGACATGCCCTTCGCCACCAAGCCGGAACTGGGTCGTCAGATGCTGGGCTGCGCCTTCGCCGCCGGTGTTCCGGCGCGGTGGGTGACCGGCGATAGTATCTACGGGGGAGATCGCCGGCTCCGCTTGTGGCTGGAAGAACAGGGACGTTGGTTTGTCTTGGGCATTAGGAAAGATGACCCGCTGTGGAGCGGCTTTTACCAGCGGCGAGCTGACGCACGTGCCGCGGCTCTGCCCGGGGATGCCTGGCAGCGGCTAAGTTGTGGAGCGGGAGCCAAAGGGCCGCGCGTTTATGACTGGGCCTTGCTCCTCTTACCGCGTTGGGGACAATCGGCGGACGTCCTGCATGCCTTACTCGTTCGACGTAGTGTGGCCGATGGTGAACTGGGCTACTTTGTCGTCTTTGCCCCCGCCGGAACCTCCCTTCAGACATTGGTCACGATCGCGGGTATGCGCTGGACCATTGAGGAATGTTTTGAAGTCGGCAAAAATGAAACAGGCCTGGACGAGTATGAAGTCCGTCACTGGCTGGGCTGGTATCGCCATATCACCCTGTCGATGTTGGCGTTAGCTTTCCTGTCTACCACTCGTTGTCAGGCACTCCATCTCGATGGCACAAAAAAACAGGTCGCCTGTGGAGGATGACCTGTTGCCCTTGACGGTCTCGGAAATCCGACGCTTAATCGGTAGGCTCGTTTGGAACGTGGCGCGCTCAATGGAGTTCATCCTGGCCTGGTCTGTCTGGCGGCGACGACACCAAGCCCGCGCCAAACTGTGCCACTATCGCCGCCGCCAAGCTCTTTTACCATCGTATCTGCGGCTGTAGTACTAGGGACATCAACCCGAAGTCGATAGACCATTTCCCGCGTGAGCGCTGTACGATATCCACTCCGCTCACTACTCGTCGAACAACATCCACGTTTGACCTGTCGGCGTTGATCGGCGAGGCTTCAAGCAATCTCTTTGCAACTTCTTCCTCGATGTCAAAAGGGCCCTTCGCGGATGGCCCCATAAAACTTATGCCGAGGTTTTCGATCAATTGATAAGCACTGGTAATGTCTACCGAAGCGGTCAGATCTGAATAGATTTCCTCTACACGGTTTCCATCGAGCACGCGGATCAGCTCATGTGAATCGTCAAAACCAACCATAGAGACACGGACTGCCGCACCTTCCAGGATCCAGCTTCTATCAGAC
>NZ_JBAVEJ010000248.1:0-3520 GCF_049587675.1 Sulfuricaulis sp.
GAGGAACGGAGGAAGGGGTCGCGCGCTCCGGGCGGCCTTTTCTTTCGTGGCTTTCTTTTGGCCGAACAAAAGAAAGCCACCCAGGGTGCAGGGGCGGAGCCACCCGCCATTAGCTTTTGAAAGTCAGCGAAGCCGACACAATGTTGTTCGGTGGGTTACGGCAAAAAACGCCTAACCCACCCTACATTAATGACAAAAACGAGTTAGCTCAAAAACAACTTATACGCCGGATTCCCCGTCTCCTCGGCATATTCATAACCGAGGCTGTCGAGAAATTTCTGGAATTTTTTCTTGTCTTGCGGCGGGACCTGCATGCCGACCAGCACGCGTCCGAAGTCGGCGCCGTGGGAGCGGTAGTGGAACAGCGAGATATTCCAGCTTCCGCCCATCTTGTTGAGGAAATTCATCAACGCCCCCGGGCGTTCCGGGAATTCGAAGCGGTAAAGGATTTCATTGACCGCGTTCGGCGCGCGGCCGCCGACGAGATGGCGGATGTGCAGCTTGGCCATCTCGTTGTCGGTCATGTCGAGCGTGGCGTAGCCGTGTTTGCGGAGAGTGCCCACGAGCTTTTTTACATCCGCAGCGTCCGGCGGGATCTGCACGCCGACGAAAATGTGCGCCGCCTTGGGGTCGGCGAAACGGTAGTTGAACTCGGTGATGTTGTGGCCGCCGAGGATGGTACAGAACTGCTTGAGCGCGCCGGGGCGCTCGGGAATCGTGACCGCGAGGATCGCCTCGCGCCGCTCGCCAACCTCGGCACGCTCGGCCACGTAGCGCAGGCGGTCGAAATTCACGTTCGCGCCGGAGGCAATGGCGACGAGATTTTTCCCCTTCAGGCGTTTCTGCTCCGCGTAACGCTTCAAACCGGCGTAGGCAAGCGCGCCAGCGGGCTCGAGGATCGAGCGGCGGTCCTCGAAGATGTCCTTGATCGCGGCGCAGATCTCGTCGTTCGAGACGATCACCATCTCGTCCACGAACTGTTTGCAGAGCCGGAAAGTTTCCTCGCCCACCTGCCGCACCGCGACGCCGTCGGCAAAGATGCCGACGTGATCGAGCAGCACGCGCTTGCCTGCTTTGAGCGACTTTTCCATGGCATCGGCATCCTCGGGCTCAACACCGATGATCTTTATTTCGGGACGCAGCTGCTTGATATACGCCGCGATGCCGGCAATCAACCCGCCGCCGCCCACGGGAACGAACACCGCGTGGATTGGCCCGCTGTGCTGCTTCAGGATTTCCATGCCAATCGTCCCCTGCCCGGCGATAACGTCCGGGTCGTCATAGGGATGCACAAAGGTCAGCTTGCGCTTGTTAGCAATTTCGCGCGCGTGGGTGTAGGCCTCGTCGTAATTGTCGCCGTGCAACACCACCTTGCCGCCCAGGTTGCGCACGGCGTCCACCTTGATCTGCGGGGTGGTGCGCGGCATGACGATCACGGCTTTGGTGCCGAGTTTTGAGGCGGCGAGCGCCACGCCCTGGGCATGATTGCCGGCGGAGGCGGCCACCACGCCTTTCTTCAATTCCGCCTTTGGAAGGCCCGCCATTTTGTTGTACGCCCCACGGCACTTGAACGAAAACACCGGCTGCTCGTCCTCACGCTTGAGCCAGACGTGGTTACCGGTGCGGCGAGAAAGGATGGGGGCGAGTTCGAGAGGTGTTTCGCGCGCGACATCGTACACGCGGGCACTCTCGATTTTCTTCAAGTATTTCTGGGGCATCCGGCTAATCTAACATGAAGAACACTTCATTATCACAGGGATAATAGGTATTCTGGCGCCCTTTCAGACATTAACGAGAACATCATGACTCCGGACGACAAGAAAAAAGCGGTCGCGTTGGCAGCGCTGGAATACGTGGAATCCGGCTGGGTGATCGGCGTCGGCACCGGCTCCACCGCCAATCATTTCATTGACGGGCTGGCCAAAATCAAGGGCAAGCTCGACGGCGCCGTGGCCAGTTCCAACGCCACCGCCGAGCGCCTGAAGAAACACGGCATTCAAGTACTCGACCTGAACGCCACCGGCGACCTGCCGCTGTACGTGGACGGGGCCGACGAGGCGACCAAGCACCTGCACCTCATCAAGGGCGGCGGCGGCGCGCTGACGCGCGAGAAGATCGTCGCGGCCGCGAGCCGGAAGTTCGTCTGCATCGCCGACGATTCCAAACTCGTCGGCGTGCTCGGCAAGTTCCCGCTGCCGGTCGAGGTCATCCCCATGGGGCGCAGTTATGTCGCGCGCCAGATCGTGCTGCTCGGCGGCCAACCGGTGCTGCGCGAGAATTTCAAGACTGACAATGGCAACCTCATTCTCGACGTGCACAACCTGAACATCATGAACCCGGTGGAACTCGAGGAAAAACTCGATCACCTCGCCGGCGTCGTCACCAACGGCCTGTTCGCGCGCCGCCCGGCGGACGTGCTGCTGCTCGCCTCCGATCAGGGCGTCAAGACCCTGACCTGACTTCGCGCCGCACCGGCGCTGCGCCATAAAGCCAGCCGCGGCGCACCAGCACCTTCTCGATCTCCACGGCGACGAATATCAATCCCGCCAACAACAGGCAGATTCCCAGTTCCATCGCCGTCAGCGGTTCGGTGTGAAAGATCGGGTTGAGCGCCGGAACATAAATCGTCGCCAGTTGCAGCACGAAGGTGAGCAGCACCGCAACCAGCAGCGGCAGGTTGGTGGTGAAACCGCGCGTGAACAGCGACTCGGTTTCAGAACGGATTGCCAGCACGTGTGTCATCTGCGACAGCGTCAGCACCGTGAACACCATCGTCTGCCAGTGGGCGTCGCCCACGCGCATCGCCCACGCCTGCGTGATCAGGCATAACGCCGTGATCAGGCCACCGACCCAGAGGATATGCTGCCAGATCCCGTGCGCGAACAGGTTCTCCCGCGGCGGGCGCGGCGGGCGCTGCATGATGCCTTTTTCCTCGGGCTCCACGGCCAGCGCCAGCCCCGGCAGGCCGTCGGTCACCAGGTTCACCCACAGGATATGAATCGGCAGCAGCGGGATCGGCAGACCCAGAAACGGCGCCAGGAACAGCGTGCCGATTTCACCGGAGTTGCCGGTCATGACGAAGCGCACGAACTTGCGGATGTTGTCGAATATGCGCCGGCCCTCGCGCACCGCCGCGACGATGCTCGCGAAGTTGTCGTCGAGCAGGATCATGTGCCCGGCTTCGCGGGCCACGTCGGTGCCGGTGATGCCCATGGCGATGCCGATATCCGCGCGCCGCAGCGCCGGGGCGTCGTTCACGCCATCGCCGGTCATGGCGACGTATTCGCCCTTATCCTGCAGCGCCTTGACGATCTTGATCTTCTGCTCCGGGGCGACGCGCGCGTACACGCGCACGTGTTCCACGCGCTCCTCGAACTCCTTCATTTCCAGGCGCGTCAGCTCGCGACCGGTGAGTACCTCTCCATCATCGGCGATAATGCCGAGGCGCGCGGCGATGGCGCGCGCCGTGGCCGGGTGATCGCCGGTGATCATGACCGGCGTGATGCCGGCGCTGCGGCAC
>NZ_JBAVEJ010000249.1:0-1633 GCF_049587675.1 Sulfuricaulis sp.
ATGCATGGCCTTGGCGGTTCAAGTGAATGATGTCAATAAAGTTGTCTATCGGCAAAGCGCCGCTTAGCTCCAGACAGTCCACCCCGAGATTTTGGCAAATACCGTTATAGCGGGCGGCAAGTCTCTGAAACGCGATGTCATCAAAACCATAATACTTGAATGACTCAATGGCGAAAGGAGCCATGTAGGCCACGATGTTTTTGCTGACCGGTTTGAGCCTGCTCAAGACATGCTTGAAAGATTCGTCGAACTCAGGTGACGGATCACGCGGTATAGAATCTCTCGGCAACGACAGATAATTAAATGTCTCCGGCCGCAAGTCGGGCCGCTGGTTCCTGAATTCGTACACACTCCGCACGTCGGGTAATGTTGCTGCTGCAATGGCGAGCCATATCGGCACATATGTCGATGGAAAAACGCCCGGATCATTATCTTGCATATTGCCGGGGTTCTTGAAATGGGCGAAGTCGACGTCGAAGATGATGAATTCAGGGTGGACATTGTAGCGTTCCAAGCTATCGATAAGCTTGTCGATATCGGCAAGTTGCGCACCTTTAATCGAAATATTGAACACCGCGTAATTCGGCAAGTGCTGGGCCAATAAATAAGAAAAGGTCAGATGATCCTCGACGTACGGCCCATACGGCTCGGAGTCCCCCATAACCAGTACCAGTGGTTTGGTTTCCTTGGCCACGGTGTTCGCGATATATCCATCGACCAAAGCCCGACGAATGCGCAAGGGGAAACTTGTAATTTCAACGGCGCGATACTGCCGCCACGTCCAATAGGGATCGACCAGCTTCCAATAGACGAGCGCAAGCAACAGCTGCAGCACGCAGCCGACACCCAGAACCAGCAGGACATACTTCTTATAGGAGGGTTGCGCCATCATCAGCCCGCTGTGCTCAAAATAATGCGCGGTCGTCGATCAAGCAACTGCGCAGCGTTTGCATGTACCGCTTGCGATAACTCGTCTCCATGCATATGCGTTATTGATTTCTCAGAATTGGAAATACAGGAACACTTGAGGCTTCGAAATGTTCGATAATGCGGCAAAGCCTATCACCCCTAGCACCAGTGCCCAGGCAACGCCGGGCTGCCACGAAAAACGAGGGGGTAATTTCACGCCTTCGCCTTCGGTGCCTTTAAGAACCGGAACGTAGCGGGCAAGCAGTTGTTGGGTATTTGGCATGAACCAGGCGATGCCCAGGAGCGCAGCGATCCACATAACCTCTCTACTCCCTCCAAATGCGAGGTTCGAGGCAAACTGCACGTTGTGAGTGGCAAGCCACGATCCGACTGTACCGAGCTTTGACAGCCACGACTCAGGTAGAACGACGCCGTTAAGTCCCACCATACCCTTCAGGATGCCGAAGGCCTCACCAAAATTGCTCGCCCGAAAGAAGACCCAGGCAACCGTGACCGCCAGAAACGTGATTGCTCGGGCCAACGCCCGGCCCGCCGGTGTGCTGTGGTCCGAGTCGAAGCCAAGCGACTGCCTCAGCGCAAGCCACGCATGGTTGATCATCAGATAGATCCCATGCAGTCCACCCCAGACCACAAAGGTCCAGCCCGCGCCATGCCACAATCCGCCAAGTAACATCGTGATCAACAGATTGAGGTAACGCCGTAC
>NZ_JBAVEJ010000250.1:0-7049 GCF_049587675.1 Sulfuricaulis sp.
CTGTCCGCGCGCAACCCCGAGGACATGGAGTTGCAGCCGCCGGAGGTGAAGAAATGGCTCGATAACCTGCCGCTGCTAAACATCGCCGACACCAGTCGCAAGCTGCTCTCGACCCTGTCGATTCACAACCGGGTCGAATTCGACGATACGCTGCGTCTGCAGTTGCTGGAGCTGTTCCGCTATCCCGTCAACCAGATTTCGCTCGAACTCGCCAAACAGTACATCGGGCAACCGCTGCCGCTCGCCGAAAAGCACAAGACCATTGCCGAACAGAACCGCCAGCTCCAGATGGAAATGGCCAACGGCTACAAACGCCTGGTGCTGAATCGCGGCGACAAGCCCAGCGACCGCAAGGAACTGGCGATGACGGCGCTCACGATCCAGCGCGCCATCCGCTGCCTCACGGACGTACTGGCAGTTTCCTACCAGACCTACTCGCCTGATCCGCTGGACATCTGGAAGGAAATCCACACCCTGTACACACACGCGGAACGGTTCAATCTCGCCGACATCGAGGTGGACGATCCGCTGAACAAGACCCTGCCCCGCAGCAAGATCAGCCATGTGTACAAGCAGGCGCTGTTACTGGATTTCAGCGACCCGTTTCACCTCCCGCCGCGCATGATCGACCGGGTTCAACATTATCTGGACCGCTGGGCCTCGCTCGCGCACCTGACCGGCGTCGCGCCGACATACAATCCCACCTGCCAGTTCCTGATCGATCAGAAAAAAGACCGTGCCGGTATCGTGTATTCGGCGGATACCTTGCTGGACGGGCGCTCGCCTCCCTACCGCCTGCTCAATACCGTGGAGCTGGCGCGCCTGGCGCATACGCAACTGACGCTGCTCAAGAATGGACAGCTGCCTCCGCCGGAAGGATTGCAGGAAAATTTTTTCCAGGAAAGCGGCCAGGATCTGCTCAAACGCGTCATCAGCGCCTGGGGCGTCAACCCGCAGCGCAGCTTCCGCCGCAGTCAGCCTAGCGGCCATCAGGTGGACATCGCTGTCGGACTGGATGCCATCAACTACTGGATCAACGGCGGGAGGAAATTCGTTGTCAGCTCGAATTTTGTCGGCCCCATGCCGCAACGCCATCAGCTCGGGATCGAGGATAAGAAACCCGCCGCGGCGCGAATGTCGGAACGGGAATATTCGACCTGGGACGTCGAGGACGAAAGCGCCGGCGGACTGGCTCTGTCCAAGACCGGCCAGATCAACGTCCCGGTCCATGTCGGCGACCTCGTAATTACCCGCCCGCCCGGCATCGGCAGCGCCTGGGGCGTGGGCGTGATCCGCTGGGTGAAATGCACCGCTCCATCGAACGTTGATATCGGCATCCAGCATCTGGCCCCGAGCGCCGAGCCGGTGGTCGTCAAGACCGTGTCGGAGAATAAAATGGAAAGCGATTTCCTGCCGGCGCTGCTGCTGCCGGAAATAAAACCGCTCAAGCAGCCGCAGACCCTGATCGCCCAACGCGGCCTGGCCAGGCCGGGCATGGAGATATTCATGGACAACGGTTATCGACTGTGCCGGATCGCCCCCACCCGGCTCATTGAAGCCAGCCACTCATTCGAACAATTCTGCTTCGACATCCTGAACGCCTGAACAGGGGTTACAGCGGGCGCTTGCGGCGCCACTGACGCACCGCCTGCGGGCGCCGCCATTCGGGCAAGGTCGCCGTCAGCACCGCGCCCGCCAGGATGATGGTCCACGACAAATAGATCCAGATCAGGAACACCGGCAGCGCAGCGACGGCCCCGTAGATCACCTTGTAGTTGGCAAAATGCGTCACGAAAAACACAAAACCTCGCTTGGTGATCTCGAACATCATCGTGGCAAACAGGCTTCCGATCAGGCCATGATACCGCCGCACGCGATAATTCGGCACCACGACATACAGCGCCCAGAACGCCAGCCATTCGAAGATAACCGGCGCCGCCGCCAGTAAAAAAACCTTCAGTTCGCCAAAGGTCGCGTCGCGCGAGAACAGCGGCAGAGAAACCAGATAAGAGGTGGATGACAGGGTGATGCCGATCAGCATCGGTCCCAACACCAGCAACGCGCCATAACTCAGGAAACGGTGCAAACGTTTTCGGGTATGCGGCACGTGCCAGATGTCATTGAACACCCGTTCAATCGTGGCCATGAGCATGAGCGAGGAAAGGAAGAGAAGCAACAGGCCCCAGATCGTGAGCTTGCCCGCATTGGCGGCGAACTTCTGCAAATAACGACTGACCGCCTCGCCCGCAGCCGGAACGAAATTGCCGTAGATGAATTCCTGCCCCATCGTCATCCACGCCTCGAATATCTTGAAATGGGAAAAGATCGCGAACATGACTGCCGTGAGCGGCACCAGCGCCAGCAGTGTCGTGAATGACAGCGCCCCGGCCACGCGCGTACAACGGTCTTCGCGGAACCGTTGCACGACCCAGCGCAGTAACCGCAAGGATGCCTGGAAAAAGTTCATGTTCCTATGTTAGTCGAATTATGGCCGCTGGCACTTGCCGCCGACGCCGCCCTGCGGTCAAAATCAGGATATTAAGGAAATTAAGATTAATTATGATTTCTTACCGCAAAGACGCGAAGAACGCAAAGAAAAGCATATTTTTGGTTTTTTATCGAGAAAATACTTTGCGCTCTTTGCGCCTTTGCGGTGAAAATTATTATTCCAGGGCCCCTCAACGCCCGACGAGAATCCGGAAGCTACATGTTCGTCACGATCTATCATAATCCCCGTTGCACCAAGTCGCGACAGACGCTGGCGTTGCTGGAGCAGCGCGGCATAAAACCGAAGGTCATCGAATATCTCGTCACGCCGCCCACCGAGGCGGAACTCAAGCGCCTGCTGAAACTGCTGGGCCTATCGCCACGCGAACTGCTGCGCCGCAAGGAAGAGGAATACACACGCGCCGGGCTCGACCGGCCCGATGTCACCGACGCGCAGATCGTACGCGCGATGGTCAAGTATCCGCGCCTGATCGAACGGCCCATTGTGGTGTCCGGCAACAAAGCCGCGCTCGGGCGGCCGCCGGAGAATGTGCTAAAGATTATTTAAGAATATTTGAGCCTGGCCCCTATGATTGTGTCCTTAAACACATGGAGGTAATACGCGGTTGAAAAAATGGATTTTGCTAATTATCGGTGTGGTTATCATCTCGCTTGTGATGGGCGTTATCGCTACGCGCAGTGAAGCATTCCGGTATGCTACCGAGTGGGCAAAGCGGTCACTTGAAGTCCGTCAGATGCTGGGTGAAATTACTGATGTTGGCTTTCTTCCAAAACATTATTCTGTGGGCTCCACTAGCAGTTATGAATATGCTCGATTTGCATTTTCTGTAACGGGTACTAAGGGGAAGGCGACAGTGGATATACAACTGCAAAAAGATTCTGGAAACTGGCGTGTGTTGAGCGCAAAATTAAATGAGACAGAACTTTCAAAACTAGAATGATCGTCTCAAAAATTAAAGTGGCCAGGCTCAATTGATTTGCAACGAAAGGGTCGGAATAAACCTCCCCCTTTTTTCTATACCGCAACGAATATCACAGTATCTCGACGAGCCACTTGGTAACCGTGGCGGTGGCGTGGGCGCACTGGGTGCCGCGCGCCGTGTCGAATGCCTTGTATTCTTCGGCATTCCACATGTCGTAGGTCCGGCCGGTGAATTTCTTCTGAAGTTCTTCGCAGGTGACACCGCCGAACTCGTCGCGAAACCGTTCCACCAGTTCTTTGCTTTTCTTGAAGTTGTTGATACCGCGACCGGCGTCGAGCTTGTGGCGATCACGCCCGAATTTCGCGCTCAGCGCCATGAGCCCGCCGGACAAGGCGCCGCAAGCCCCCTGCCCCATCAGCCCACCGCCACCGGAAAGTCCGTGACTGGCCTTGATGGTTTTATCGTCGATAATGCCGACCGTCTCCTGGACCACGGCGAGAACGCATTGCGGGCAGCAACCATAGTCCAGCTCGCAGCGCAGCGCTTTTTGATAGGCCTGCTCGGCGAGCGCGTGCTTTTCCTCGTTAGTCATAAGCTCCTCTATATATAAGAGTTCTCTTATATACAAACTATACGCCTTGGCTGGAAAATGCCAAGACGTGGAGCGAATCAACGTCTGGGTGTCGGTAACCCGCTGATTTCATCAGGCTATCCAGCGTGACTCAACAGCCTGACGTTACCCCAACCGGAACTTCCCTCTACCGGCGCTCCGCGGCGTTCAAGATTTTGTTCCGATCCCGGCGTCTTCGTAGTTCATCGCCTCGAGTTCGCGCAAGAATGGAATCGTGACGCGCCGCTGATGGGTGAGCGAAGCCCGGTCGATGCGATCCAGCAAATCGAACAGCGAGCGCATGTCGCGCGGGTAGCGGCTGAGGATGTACTGCACCACGTCCTCCGGCATGTCGAAGCCGCGATTATGCGCGCGCAGCCGCACCGCCTCGAGTTTCTCCGCGTCACCAAGGGGTTGCAGCGCAAAGACCGTTCCCCACGCGAGCCGGCTGGTCAGGTCCGGCAGCCGTAGACCCAGGCGTGCCGGCGGGACATTGGCCGCACAGACCTGCAGGCCGCCGGCGGTGCGCATGCGTTCGGTCAGGCTGAACAAGGCCGCTTCCCAATCGGCGCGCCCGGCGATGCTTTCCATGTCATCCAGGCATACGAGCGGGACCTTCTCGGCATCTTCCAGCAGCGACGGCGAAAGCTCCGCGGCCTCGGCCAGCGGCACATATACCGGCGTCATGCCCAGCTCCTGTGCCAGACGGCAGGCGGCCTGCAGCAGATGAGACTTGCCGCAGCTTTCCATGCCCCAGAGGAACAACATTTTATCCAGCGCCTTTTCCCGGGTCGCCGTGGCCACGACGGCGTCGCGCAGGCGATCCAGTGCCTCGCGGTTGGGCCCGGGAAGAAAGTTGCTGAACGACGATCCGTCCTTGAGGCGCAGATTTAGCGCCAGTTGCTGGCTCATGGTAACGGACGTCTCGGCGGACGGTGTTTTTTTGTGGAATCGCCAGCGAACATCCGGTGCCCATGCCGCAACCAGACCTTGAGTACCGCGGCCGCCGGCTGCGCCAGCAGATACAGCAGCCAGTCGCTGAGAGCGATCAGGACAAACGGCAAGATCGTGCGGGTGTCAACCATCGTCTTCCTTCAACGGTTCGACTTGCTTGATCACCAGCCAGGTCCAGAGATAATGCCCTCCGCTTACCACCGTTGTCAGCAGCACCGCGTAGATCAGCGCCTCGATCGCCGGCGGGTAAACCCAGTGCAGCGCCTGTTGCGCCAGGATCACGATGACCAGCGCGATCTGCATGAAGGTGTTGAATTTGCTGAGCCAGCTGGGACGCATCTGCACCGGTCCGACCATCGAGGTATAAACCAGATAACCGCCGACGATCAGCAGATCGCGAAATGCCACGGTGAGCATGAGCCAGAACGGCAGATGGTTCAACAGGGTGAGCATCACGTAACCGCTCAAGAGCAGGATTTTATCGGCCAGCGGATCGAGAATGGATCCGAGACGGCTCTCAAAGTGGAAGCGCTTGGCAATAAAACCGTCGAGCCCGTCGGACACCCCGGCAATGACGAACACCGCCAGCGAGGCAGCGTATTCCTGGTCCTTGAGGAGCAGAATCAACACCGGCGCCAAGGCGATGCGGGAAATCGTGATCAGGTTCGGCAGCTGGGAGATGCTCACCATCGGGTTGCTCGCGATTCAGGATGGGCGTCCGGGTCATGCCCGGTACCGCGGCAAGCTATAGTCAGGGCCGGTCCAAGTCAACCCTCGGTTTCGCCGGGAAAAAAGCCATTCGCGATCTGCGCCACGGGCGCCCCGAATGAGCGTTTCGCGCGCTCACAAGATGTTTACGCCAACATCGGCTCGCCCTACCATACGCATCCCTGAAGACTCCCGGAGCCTGACGTGAATAAACCGCGCGTTTCCCTCTCCTACCGCGATGCCGGTGTGGACATCGATGCAGGCGACGCGCTCGTCGACGCCATCCGGCCGATCGCGGGCGCTACCCGGCGCCCAGGGCTGCTGGCCGGGGTCGGCGGTTTTGGCGCGATGTTCGAAATTCCGCCGGGTCAGTACCGCGAGCCGGTACTGGTTTCGAGTACCGACGGCGTCGGCACCAAGCTCAAGCTCGCCATCGAACTCAAGCGCCATGACACCATCGGCATCGACCTCGTGGCCATGTGCGTCAACGACATTATCGTGCAGGGCGCCGAGCCACTGTTCTTCCTCGACTACTACGCCACCGGCAAGCTAGACAACAAAGCCGCGGAACAGGTGATCCGTGGCATCGGCGAAGGTTGCCGCCAGGCCGGTTGCGCGCTGGTGGGCGGCGAGACCGCGGAAATGCCTGGCATGTACGGCGAGGGCGATTACGATCTCGCCGGCTTCACCGTCGGGGTGGTCGAAAAATCAAAAATCATCGACGGTTCTCTGGTCAAGCCGAACGACACGCTGATCGGCATCGCTTCGAGCGGCGCGCATTCGAACGGCTATTCGCTGATCCGCAAGATCGTTAAAGTGCGCAAAGCCAAACTCGATCAGGCGTTTGATGGCCGTTCGCTTGGAGAAGTGTTGCTGACGCCCACGCGCATCTACGTCAAGCCCCTGCTCGCGCTGCTACGCGAACTGCCGGTGCATGCCGCGGCACACATCACCGGCGGCGGACTGCCGGGCAACGTCCCGCGCGTGCTGCCCGAAGGCGTGCGCGCCGTGATCGATGCGCGCGCGTGGAAACGTCCGGCGATTTTCGACTGGTTGCAGGAAATGGGAGGCGTCGAGGAATTCGAAATGTACCGCACTTTCAATTGCGGCATCGGCATGGTGCTGGCGCTTGACGCGGCCGACGCCGAAAAGGCGCTCAAGCTGCTCGCGGCCTCCGGCGAGACCGCGGCCATTATTGGTCACATCGAACCGCATTCGGGAGAAGATCAGGTCGTCATTCTCAAATGAGCGGATCGCCCCGGGATGGCGTGGTGGTGTTGGTCTCGGGCCGCGGCAGCAACCTGCAGGCCATCATCAATGCGATAACCCATGGCGAGCTGGCGGCT
>NZ_JBAVEJ010000251.1:0-2110 GCF_049587675.1 Sulfuricaulis sp.
CCCCTAGCCCGGGCAAAGTATTAGACACCAGCGTACATTTTATTTTTTGTTCTCATCGACTTACGACCAAAGTGGCAACAGGCTTTTAACCAGTTGGTCGCAGGTTCAACTCCTGCACGGCCCACCATATTAATAACAACAAGTTAGCGGCGGTCATTCCACTGGTTGTTTGTTTCTATCGTCCCCGATGTGCGAATAATCAATAGATTACGTTGTCTACCAAACAACTGGTCAGAAACCCGGTGGTCGAAGCTGCGATTCCTGCCCGCCCCACTCGTAATCAATAACGTGCGAGCGTTTCTCCGGCGCCCGCAAGATGCTCTCACGAAACTCTCAAAGCTCGTCGACATCACCCGCCGCGTTGGGGAGCGGATCGGCATGATCGCTTTGCCGCGCACGGCGAGGCGGCACCAAAGCATGCCATGCGATTTGGGAGGAGGGTTAATTTTCCGAAAAGCGGCCTTTCAGGCGGCCGCCCACTGTCCGGTTTCGGCAAGTCTCAGAGGCGGCAGGCGACCCTGAAGAGACGTTCGTGGCGACGGCTCAATTCTGCAGTCGAGGCGACCAATCACCGACAGTCAGAAGATTAGACCCGAATCGCCTAGCGCTGGTTCATGTTGTGCGGTCGACTGTCGGTTCGCTAAATTCGATACCCATCCCTTGAGGACTGACGCGGACAACGCGTCCTTTGATGCTGGGCATCAGGCCGGCGGTCGGTTGCAACGGCGTGATCATCAGTTCGGTTCCGACCGGCAACTGCTCGCTGGCCTTGGCGTACAGAAATGTCCCGCCCGCGCTGATATCGCGCGTGACGAGGGTTCTGGCCTCCCCAGTACCGGTCGGCATGACGGACATCGGCACGAACTCGCGCCGGCGCGGGTAGCGACGCCTATCTTTCATTTATGAA
This sequence comes from Sulfuricaulis sp., assembly GCF_049587675.1. Classification (GTDB taxonomy): domain Bacteria; phylum Pseudomonadota; class Gammaproteobacteria; order Acidiferrobacterales; family Sulfurifustaceae; genus Sulfuricaulis. The sequence goes on from NZ_JBAVEJ010000251.1 coordinate 908, forward strand.
GCACCTTTTTAAAGAATTAACTCGTTACCGGCACGTCACCGCCGTCAATTAGTTAGAACTTCCAGCCGTAATTGACGCCGATTTCGTACTCCTTCATCTTGATCTGAATATTTTCACCCATCAGCTCATCCGTGCCGCTGACCTTCTTTTCCGGCGCGTACATCGCCGACAGCGTGAGCTCGTTGTTCTTGCTCATCTTGTTGGTGAAGCCGAAGGTCACATGCTGCTCCATCACGGCCGGGACCAGAATGTTGAACATCAGGTCGCTCTCACGAATCGGCTGCTTGGTCTTGCTGTAGCCGACCCGCCAGGTGTGCGCCGGGCTGGTTTCCCACTGGTAACCCAGCTTCACGATCGTCATGTCCTTCCAACCGAAACCGGCGCCCTCGCTGCCGCCCAGGCATTGGCTCGTATCGCCGCCCATGCAGCCGGCCAGATTGGTTTCGCGATTGGATACCGACTTGATGTCCGTGTAATTGATGCGCTGCACGTCCAACAGGAAGGTGGATGTTTTCGTGATCTCATAAGCCAGTCCGACGGTCCAGGTCGAGGGAATGTCAAAGCCGCCGTTTTCCGCGAACAGACCCTTGTACTTGTCGAACTCTCCCATGCTGATCTTGGTCTGATACGACGCACCCAGACTCAGGCCCGGGCTGACTTCGCCGGTCCAGCCCAGCTTCGCGCCATACCCCGTGGAACTGTCGTAACCGTTGTCCGTCAGGTGGGCACGATCATTCGAAAAGTTGGAGAACGCCGCCAGACCCGTCGCCTTGAAGCGTTGATAGGCAATAATCGCGCTCGCGCCCCAAGAGGAGGTGGGAGTGATTTTTCGCGAGTAACTGATATTCGTGAACAGCTGCGACAGATCGACCCCCGCGTGGGCATTACCGCTGAAAACTCCACCAAAGAATGTACCTGCTCCGCGCTGCGCGGATCCTGGATAATCGGTGTTCATGCCGCCGTTACCGTAAACCGCAAGTCCCAATGCGCTGTTCGGGTCCAGCATCCACACGGCGCCAAAGCTCGGGATGAGAAAATCGTTTTTGTCGCTGTCCACCGATTCCGGGATTCCGCCGCCGGCGCCCCAAAATCCGCCGTTAGCATCGACAGAATACGAACGCTCCGGGTGGAACCAGACAGCGCCTAGATCCATCCGCTGGCCCACCATCACCACGCCGGCGGGGTTGGTCGACGAGGCCATGG
>NZ_JBAVEJ010000252.1:0-7488 GCF_049587675.1 Sulfuricaulis sp.
GGCTGGCATGGATGACGCTCGCCGCGCTCGGCGGCGCGGTCGTGGGATCGGAACTGGCGGTGCGGCGGCTGGCGCCGGTGCGGCTGCGTCAACTGCTCGGCGTGGTGCTGATCATCGCGGCGATAAAAATGTTCCTCACAGCATAAAATCTGAGTTAAGCCGATCCGGCGGATGATGGCAAGGCGCGCCGGCGCGAGACAAATTCGCCAGGAGCGAATTTGGACGCGCGGAACGCGCGCCAAAGGCGAAATACAGGGATGTATTTCGTCCAAGCGGAGTTTACACGACTCATCTTATGCCAAGACGAACGGAGCGAAGCGAAGTAGGGCTTCATTAGCTGAGCATTCCGAGCGACGGCGCAACGAAGCCAGCGCCGCCGCAGCGGCTTACTTCAAACCCCGGCAGCGATCTTGGGAGGTTCGGCAAACGGCACTTCGCCCTCGTACGGCTCGGCGTAACCGCATTCCTTCTGCGGACAGACCTTTTCCACCCCGCGGCGCTTGGTGGTCTTGACGGAAAGAAACGGCCAACCACACTTGGGGCATGGTTCCTTGATGGGCGGATTCCACACCGCGTACTTGCAGTCGGGATAACGCGCGCAGGAATAAAAAACTTTTCCGTAACGCGACTTGCGCTTGAGCATCGTCGCCTGTTTGCACTCCGGACACTCCACGCCGGTGTCGGCGGGTTTCTCCAGCGGCTCCATGTGCTTGCAGTTGGGATAGTTGCTGCAGCCGATGAACCGGCCGTAACGGCCGCGCTTGATGACGAGGTTCGATTCGCACTTGGGGCACTTGCGGTCGGGCACGATTTCAGGCTCGTTCGAGGCGCCCACGGCGTCGTCCACGTTGCGTGTGTAATTACAGTCCGGGTAACCGGTACAGCCGATGAAGTAGCCGTTGCGCCCGAGGCGTTTGGCCAGTTTCTTGCCGCACTTGGGGCATTCCTCTTCCATCATCTCGACGCCGGGTCGATCCGCAGACTCCTTCTCCTTCACCTGATTCTTGAAGTCGGTCCAGAAATCCCGCAGTACCGGCTGCCACTCCTTCTCGCCGCGCGAGATGGCATCGAGATCGTCTTCCATGCGCGCGGTGAAATCGTAATCCACGTAGTGGAAAAAATGCTCCGACAGGAATTTGTTGACCACGCGCCCGACGTCGGTGGGTTTGAAGCGGCGGTTGTCCAGCGTCACGTACTCGCGACTTTCGAGGGTCGAGATGATGCTGGCATAAGTGGAAGGCCGGCCAATGCCGAAGGATTCGAGCGCCTTCACCAGGCTCGCCTCTGAGAAGCGCGGCGGCGGTTCGGTGAAATGCTGCTCCTTGCGCAAGACCTTGAGCTCGATGGACTCGCCCTTTTCCATCGGCGGCAGAAGTTTCTCGTCTTCGGCGACTCCCTCAGGCGCGTCCGCCGGCTTGTCGTCGATATCTTCCTGATACACCGCCATGAAACCGGGTTTCACCACGGTCGAGCCGTTGGCGCGGAAGACGTTGCCCTCGCCAGCGGCGAGATCCACTGTGACGGTGTCGAGCACCGCCGGCACCATCTGGCAGGCCAGCGTGCGCTTCCAGATGAGCTCATATAGTCGCAGTTGATCTGGCTTCAGGTGATCCTTGATTGCATCCGGCGTCCGGGCGGCCGAGGTCGGACGGATGGCTTCATGCGCTTCCTGCGCGTTCTTCGATTTGTTCTTGTACGCGATCGGTTCGTCCGGCAGGTTGTCGGCGCCGAAACGGTCCTTGATCACGTCGCGGATTTCGGCGACGGCTTCGTTCGCCAGATTCACGGCGTCAGTACGCATGTAGCTGATGAGACCGACGACTTCGCCGTGACCGAGATCCATGCCTTCGTAAAGCTGCTGCGCCGTGCGCATGGTGCGTTGTGCCGTGAAGCCCAGCTTGCGCGAGGCCTCCTGCTGCAGGGTGGAAGTCGTGAACGGCGGCGCCGGGTTGCGGCGGCGCTGCTTCTTCTCGACCGAAAGCACTTCCAGACGGCCCTGCGCCTTGGCCTGCAGCGCCGCATCGACTTCTGCGGCGCGCGCGCCATTGTCGATGGAAAACTGCTCGAGCTTTTCGCCGTTGAAGTGGGTGAGCCGGGCGACGAAGTCCTTGCCCTTGGTGGCCAGATCGGATTCGATGGTCCAGTACTCACGCGCCTTGAAAGCTTCGATCTCCATCTCGCGCTCGACGATCAGGCGCAGCGCCGGGCTTTGCACGCGCCCGGCCGACAGGCCGCGGCGCACCTTTTTCCACAGCAGCGGCGAGAGGTTGAAGCCCACCAGGTAGTCGAGCGCGCGACGCGCCTGCTGTGCGTTGATGAGGTTCTCGGACAGCTTGCGCGGTTGCTCGATCGCATGCTGGATCGCGCTCTTGGTGATTTCGTGAAATTCCACGCGATGTACCGGTTTGTCGTCCAACACGTCTTCCGCTTTCAGGATTTCATGCAGGTGCCAGGAGATGGCTTCGCCCTCGCGATCCGGGTCGGTCGCCAGATACAGCGAGTCGGCCTTTTTCATGGCCTTGACGATGGCATCCATGTGCTTTTTGTTTTTCTCGATCAGCACGTACTTCATGCTGAAGTTATTCTCCGTGTCCACCGCGCCCTGTTTCGGGAGCAGGTCACGCACATGGCCGTAAGAGGCCAGACAGGTAAAATCCTTGCCCAGATACTTGGACATGGTTTTGGCCTTGGCCGGCGATTCCACCACAATCAGATGTTTTGACATTCAGTTAACTCAATGACTACTGCAGTAAAAGTAATTGCTGCCCGCACTGCTTTCCGGAAAAAAAATGGTGCGGGATGAGCGTCGCATTAATTGCATCCTGGCGCATTTTCGCGCACCGGAGTTGCGTCAGGGGCGAATTGTTGTCGATAACAGGCGGGGCTTGTCAAGCCTTGAAACTAAAGTTGCTGTCAGGCAACGGTCGCGATGACGATCGAATAATGACGGAAATCAATGCAGATGACCCTGCATTTCATCAAACACCATGTCCTCGAGCATGTGATAGGCGTATTCCTGTCCCGGCTGGTTGAACAGCACCAGCAGCATCACCCACTTGAGCTGATCCAGCGCGATCTCATCGACTTCCAGGGCCATCAACCGGTCGATCACCACCTCGCGCGTGGCAGGATCAATCACACCGCTGGTTTCCATGAACTGCAGGTAGCCGCGGCATTCCTCGTCGAGCTTTTCGTGCTCCTTCGGGGTGTAGTGGCGAATCGAGGCGGACCTTCCCGCGCGCGGCTGACCGTGATTGATCTCGCGCAACATGGACAGACCGTCCAGCCAGGAAAAGGCTTTGCGGATTTCGCCGCGGCGGAAACCGGCCTGGGTCAGTTCGTGGGTAAGCGCTTCCTGATCGGGTTGGAACTCCGTGCCTTCATCCATGTAGTTTTCGAACAAGTACATCAGCACATCGAAAACATTTTCTTTCATCAGCGGGCTGCGCTCTCTCTTTAACTCGCGTTATCGGGAAATCCTTTGAACCTTGCCGCCCGGACAATTCGACACGAGTCCGTTCAGCTCCATCTGCAAGAGCATGGAGGAAACGGCATCCGCCGTCAATCCGCAGCGTTCGATCAGAGTATCGATACTGACCGGATCATGACCGATATGTTCCAGCAACGTTTCCATCGTTGAATCCAATCGCAGCCCCGGCGGCGTGTTTTCATGCGCAGCCTGAAGTGCCACGCCGGCCAACGGACCGAGTTCCTCGAGAATATCCTGCGCGGTTTCCACAAGCTTGGCGCCCTGGCGAATGAGCGCATGACAGCCGCGCGACTGCGGGGCGTGGATCGATCCGGGAATAGCAAATACCTCACGCCCCTGTTCATTCGCCATGCGCGCGGTGATGAGCGAACCGCTCTGCAGTGCCGCCTCGACCACGAGCGTGCCCAGAGAAAGACCGCTGATAATACGGTTACGCACCGGGAAATTTTCCGGCAATGGCGGTGTGCCCAATGGAAATTCCGACACGAGCGCGCCGTGTTTGACGATTTCATGCGCCAGGTCGCGATGCCGCGCCGGATACACCCGATCGAGCCCGGTGCCGGCCACCGCGATGGTATTCCCGCCCGCTTCGAGCGCGCCGCGATGCGCGGCGCTGTCCACACCCAGCGCCATGCCGCTGGTGATCGCCAGCCCCGCTCCGGCCAGACTATTAGCGAACGCGCGCGCATTCTCGCGGCCCATCGGCGTGGGATTGCGGCTGCCCACGATTGCCAGTTGTGGAACCGATAGCAGCGGCCGCTCCCCGGCGATATAAAGCACCAGTGGCGGGTCGGGGATTTCGCGCAGCAGCGCAGGGTAATCAGGGTCTGCCCAGGTCATCAGGTGATGGCGGGGCTTACTCAGCCATTCGAGTTCGGATTTGAGTACGTTCTCATCGGGACCGGCAAGCAGGGCGTCGATCGCTTCATTCTTTCCGACGAGCGCTTTTTCGAGTTGGCCGCGACTGGCGGAAAAAATAGCTTCGATCGATCCGAAGTGTTCGAGCAAATCGAACTGGGTGCGGGTGCCGACACCGGGCAGGCGCCGCAGCGCGAGCCACGACACAAAGGTATCGAGTGTGGAAATCTGCGTCGTCGCGCCGGCCATGGCGCGCAGTCTACCCCATCAGATGTGAATTAACTCAGGGGGTGACAACCGTGTCCAGCATGTGCACCGGCTGGGTGGCGGTCATGACGAGCGCGTAGCTCATTTTCTCGTAGGTACGGAAGACCATCACCAAGGCCGATTGTTCATCCGGTAGTTGGTAACTCCGGCGTGTGACCGGATCCTTTTGCATACCGGCATGACGCATGACGCGCAGTACATTGCCTTCCTCCATGCCTTCGCGGGTGCCCAGCGAAATGCCGACCACCGTTAAGGGGCCGATCTCGTCCACGGCATTCAGGGCCGAAACGATTCTCCCCGCGACTTGGGTCTTGGGTGCGCGAGGGTAATAGTAAGGCAGGGATACTTTACTGGGTGCTTCCACCAACCGGTCAGTCGGTATAATTTCCTGCTTGACCTGGGTGACCACGAGCTTGCTCGGGTCGCCGGTTTCGAGCCGATGTGCATTGCCCAGATACACCGCCTCGTACGCCAGCAGCTCCCCGGTGTCGGGATGGCGGATGGGTTTGCCAGGGCGCACGATCTGGTAATACTCCGGACCCTCGTCCTTCAGGCGGCGCGCATAGAACTGGCTGCCGTTGCCGAGCGCAATTCGATCATCGAGTCCGGTGGTGATGTAACCCGCCTCCTCAAGCTCATTTTCACCGACCGCCAGCGGGCGCGTGAGAAACGGCATGATGGCATTCGGCGGAATCGTGGGAATGGCCGCATCGAGCGGCTCGCTATGCACCTGCGGTTGCAATTTGACAGTGCGATCATCGGCGGGTGTGGCAGCGGCTGCCGGCTCCCGCTCCTGGGCGCTTTCAGGCAACGAGGGCAATCCCGGCGCGGTAACTGTTTCCTTGCGCAACACGCTCAGTTCCGGTTTGCCATCGACCATGCGAAACACGATGACGTCACCGGGATAAATCAGATGGGGGTTTTTTATTTCCTGGTTTATCTTCCAGATCTTCGGCCACATCCAGGGACTCTTCAGAAAACGGGCCGAGATGTCCCACAGGGTATCGCCCTTGACCACGGTATAGCGTTCGGGGTGGTCGGGCTTTAGCTGCACCTCATCCGCCCGCGAGAAACTCGCGGAGCACAGGAACAAAACAATAATAAGAAGGAAAAAGCCGGAAACCGTTAGGTGCTTAGGCGACATTCGTCCACATTCCGTGTAGTCTGATAACGTCTTGAGTGTAGTCCATGCCGGTGCGCAACGCCAAGGTGGTATTATGGCCAAATTATCTTGTTATTCAGCAGCATCCAGACAGATAATAAACTGACTTGGCAGCAGGAAGTAAACCGGCTTTTGTCACTTGGGTCCATGACCGTACGCACCATTCTGCACTACCCCGATCCGCGACTGCGCCGCAAGGCCAACCCGGTGCCGGAGGTAACCAACGATATCCGCCGGCTGGTGGATGACATGGCCGAGACCATGTACCAGGCGCCGGGAATCGGCCTTGCCGCCATCCAGGTCAACGAGGCGTGGCGCATTGTCGTTATCGACATCTCCGAAACCCGCAACCAACTCCAGGTATTCATTAATCCGGAAATCTTGTTCCGGGAAGGTGAACAGGAGCTGGAAGAAGGCTGCCTGTCCGTGCCCGGCATTTACGAACCGGTCACGCGCGCACATCGCATCCGCGTGCGTGCGCTCGACCGTGACGGCAAACCGTTGGAGTTCGAAGCCGAAGGCCTGCTCGCCACCTGTATCCAGCACGAAATCGATCACCTCGACGGCAAGGTCTTCGTCGATTACCTCTCACGTCTGAAGCAAACGCGCATCCGCAAGAAATTAGAGAAGCAGCAACGCCTGGCCATGTAAAATGGAATCGGCAGGATTAACAGGATCAAGCAGATGAATATAAAAGTTTCTAATCCTGTTTAATCCTGTAAATCCAGTCCATTTTCTATCGTCATGAATCTGATCTTCGCCGGTACACCGCCATTCGCGGTCGCTTCGCTCGAGGCTCTGCTTCGCGCCGGCCATTTCATTCGCGCCGTGTATACCCAACCGGATCGTCCCGCCGGACGCGGACGCAAACTGATGGCGAGCGCGGTCAAACAGTGCGCGGAGAAACACGGCATTGAAATCCGCCAGCCGGAAAAGATCGCTGGCGAGGAAGGCCGGCTTCGCGCCGATACCGCCGATGCGATGATTGTCATCGCCTACGGTTTACGGCTTTCGGAATCCATTCTTGCCATTCCCCGTAATGGTTGTATCAACGTGCACGCCTCGTTGCTGCCGCGCTGGCGTGGCGCCGCGCCGATCCCGCGCGCGATTGAGGCCGGCGATGCTGACACCGGCGTGAGCATCATGCAGATGGAAGCCGGGCTCGACACCGGACCGGTGCTGGCGGAAGCACGCCTGCCCATACACGACACCGACACGGCGCAGACCCTGCATGACCGTCTGGCGTCACTCGGCGCCGAAACGCTGGTCAGCGCGTTGGAACGTCTGGCGCGCGGCGAAATAAGGCCGCAACCTCAGGACGCTTCGCGCGCGTGTTATGCCAAAAAACTGCGCAAGGAGGAAAGCGCTCTCGACTGGACACAGCCCGCGGCGGTGCTGCATCGCAAGATCCGCGCGCTGGTTCCCTGGCCGGTGGCGAGCACGACCTGGCGCGGCAAAACCTTACGCTTGTGGGGGGCCGGACCGCTGGTGCAAAAAAATACACCGGGCGTGCCGGGCACGGTGGTACAGGCCGATGCCGGAGGCGTGGCCGTGCAGACTGGTGAGGGTGTACTCACTATCACCCGATTGCAGGCAGGGGGTGGAAAAATTCTTACGGTGGGGGAGTTTCTGAACGGCCATCCGCTCGCGGCTGGCGACCGGATGGGCGATGAAGCGCGCAACACCCCGGCCCGCTAGGCACGCCGCCACG
>NZ_JBAVEJ010000253.1:0-1895 GCF_049587675.1 Sulfuricaulis sp.
GCCGTTTTATCTAGGCGTTAGTGATGACGGCAACTGTGATGATCTCCATGATCATGGTCAGAGATAATGTCATCAGCTTCCTCATTACATCCACACTCGCCGTACTGCTGCCGGTCAGTTACCGAGCGGGCAGCCACAGTTATTTTGTTGTTTAAACAGATCCGTGGCCGTCGTGTAGTCCTTCGTCCTGTAGGCATCCTGGACCATCGACTTGACCTGGGCCGGTGTGTAGAAGTAATGCGTGTTCGGATCGCTCGCATTCAGCAGCGCGGCCGCCGCCTCGCGCCCGAGCGCCTTGGCGCCACCGCCATCGATATCGAGCGTATCACTCAGGCTGCGATTCCCGGCCGAGTCAACCTGGTATATCGCGCTAAACTTGTCGCCTGGCTTGAAGGACTTGGTCCATTTGTTCTTGTGTCCCTTCCAGTAATCGCGCGAGCAACCCCCGTGAGTGGGTGGCGGTGGCGGCGGGTTGGAGTCCGGGTCGCAGTCGTGGTGATGGCGGTTGCAGTCAGGCGGCGGCATGATCAGCGTCACGGTGGCGTGCGCAGGCGTGGGCGCGCAATGTGCTCCGCTCGGGAGCGAACTCATGACTGTCGCCGTATTCGTGGTCGTGTGGGACAGGCACGCGGTCTTCGTGAACGTCGCCGAATGACCCGAAGCCAGCGTGCCTCCCGTCAGGATGTTGCCGAGCTTGTCATCGTCCAGCGTGAGACCCGTGAGCGTCGATCCGCTGTTGGTGAGCACGTACGTGTACGTCACCTGCTGATTCGCCGGGCAACCATGGGGCGGGACCGGGCACAGCGGTTTGTGCAGCTTGCGGCTCTTGCCGGACATAACCTCGAAGTCACCCGCAACGAAACCGGGGCCGATGTCTTCCGAACCGCTGGTTTCCATTTCCACCGCTTCGCCGCCGTCGACCACGATTTCGATCGACGCGCCGAGCGTGCCGCTGAAGCCGCTGGGCCCATAGCTGTTCGCTGAGACGGTGAATTCACCGCCCGGCTGGACCGTTCCCTGATACAGCGCCACTGAGTACGGTGCCTTGCGGGACACTTTTACATCAGCCGTCTGCAAGCCGTTATAGCGAAGCCTGAGCTCGGAAACCTTACCCCGGCAACCGCATGAAATCGAGTCATCGTGATCGTCATGCGAATAGCCGTAGCCGTCATCGTCATCGTCATCGTCACTGTCGCCGGACTTGTCGTAACCGGGTTTGTCGGCAATCGGGCCGATCGTCGTCGGATTTGCAGTCTTGGTGAGCGTTACCGCGCAGCTCTCCTGGACCAACGGCGGCGTGGGGCCGACGATAAACTTGTCCCGTGCACAACCCCAATTGGCTGCGAAACTCCCGTTAAATGTCGAGCCTTCCAGAGCCACCTGCACGGCAATCTGATCGCCGGGGGCAAAACGCGCAATCAGGCTTCCGCCGGTTGGCTGGATGCGGAAGTCGACAAGGTCCGACGTGCCGGGCGCGGCAATACCGTAGGCCACAATAGTTCCTGTAAGCAGGGGAGATGCGAAGAAAGTGGAGGTATTGAAGTCGGTCGTTTCGCCGTTAAGCGTGAAGCTGCCGCCAATCAGGTTACCGGAGGAGTTGATGTTGGCTGACAGAGATATGGTACCCAGATCAACGAAACTGACATTAGCCTGGGCGGAATCGAAGTAGATGAAAGTGGGAACTCCGGTCAGGGTAAGTGTACTCGTGCCCGTACTGTACGAACAGCTGCCGCCTGAATCGGTAACGACCTGCGGGTAACCAACCGGTATGCCGAGCACATCAGCCCGTGCAGAAATATGCACTCCAAGTAGAGCTATGCCGAGAGCAAAGAAAAAAATCTTAAAAAACGTGTGAGCCAGTTTCATGTTTTCACCCCACAATATGATTTTTGGTT
>NZ_JBAVEJ010000254.1:0-1927 GCF_049587675.1 Sulfuricaulis sp.
CTTCTGGACCAAGTTTGTCCAGCAGGTACACGGTCGAGTAGCCTCGACGGGTGAGTCGCGACCAGATCGCGAGTATCATCATGCCACCAGTCCCTACGACCTAACCTGTCCGGAGCAACCCAACAACATGCCAAGTCCCTCCGTCACCTCGCCGCAAGTAGCCGTCAACGACATCGGCTCGAGCGAGGACTTTCTCGCCGCCATCGACAAAACAATCAAATACTTCAACGATGGGGACATCGTGGAAGGGACGATCGTCAAGGTTGACCGTGACGAAGTCCTGCTCGACATCGGCTACAAGACCGAAGGTGTCATCCCGTCCCGCGAGCTCTCGATCAAGCACGACGTCGACCCCAATGAAGTGGTGTCCGTCGGCGACGAGGTCGAGGCGCTCGTTCTCACCAAAGAGGACAAAGAGGGTCGGCTGATCCTGTCCAAGAAGCGCGCCCAGTACGAGCGCGCCTGGGGCACGATCGAGGAGCTCAAGGAGAAGGACGAGGCCGTCAAGGGCACCGTCATCGAGGTCGTCAAGGGTGGTCTGATCCTCGACATCGGGCTGCGCGGCTTCCTGCCCGCCTCGCTGGTCGAGATGCGCCGCGTGCGCGACCTGCAGCCCTACATCGGCAAGGAGCTCGAGGCGAAGATCATCGAGCTGGACAAGAACCGCAACAACGTGGTGCTGTCCCGCCGTGCCTGGCTGGAGCAGACGCAGTCCGAGGTGCGCAGCGAGTTCCTCAACCAGCTGCAGAAGGGCGCGATCCGCAAGGGTGTGGTCAGTTCGATCGTCAACTTCGGCGCGTTCGTCGATCTCGGCGGCGTCGACGGCCTGGTGCACGTGTCCGAGCTGTCGTGGAAACACATCGATCACCCGTCCGAGGTCGTCCAGGTCGGCGACGAGGTGACCGTCGAGGTTCTCGACGTCGACATGGATCGTGAGCGGGTTTCGTTGTCGCTCAAGGCAACTCAGGAAGATCCCTGGCGTCACTTCGCGCGCACGCACGCGATCGGCCAGATCGTCCCGGGCAAGGTCACCAAGCTGGTGCCGTTCGGCGCGTTCGTGCGCGTCGAGGAGGGCATCGAGGGCCTGGTGCACATCTCCGAGCTGGCCGAGCGCCACGTCGAGGTGCCCGACCAGGTGGTGCAGGTCGGCGACGACGCGATGGTCAAGGTCATCGACATCGACTTGGAGCGGCGCCGCATCTCGTTGAGCCTCAAGCAGGCCAACGAGGACTACACCGAGGAGTTCGACCCGAGCAAGTACGGCATGGCCGACAGCTACGACGAGCAGGGCAACTACATCTTCCCCGAGGGCTTCGACGCCGAGACCAACGAGTGGCTCGAGGGATTCGACAAGCAGCGCACCGAGTGGGAGGCCCGCTACGCCGAGGCCGAACGCCGGCACAAGATGCACACCGCGCAGATGGAGAAGTTCGCCGCGGCCGAGGCGGCCGGGCACGGCACCGAGCAGTCGTCGGGTAACGGCACGCCTTCGGAGAAGGAGGCCGGCGGGTCGCTGGCCAGCGACGCCCAATTGGCCGCTCTGCGGGAGAAGCTCGCCGGCAACGCGTGACCTTCTCCTGACAGCTCTCACCGCATGCTGCGTATCGGGTTGACCGGTGGCATCGGCGCCGGCAAGTCGGCGCTGTCGGCCACCTTCGCGAAATGCGGTGCGGTCATCGTCGACGGCGACGTCATCGCGCGCGAGGTGGTCCAGCCGGGCACCGAGGGCCTCAAGGCGCTTGTCGAAGCGTTCGGCGACGACATCCTGCTTCCCGACGGATCGCTGGATCGTCCCGCGTTGGCCGCCAAGGCCTTCCGGGATGACGAGGCGCGCCAAAAGCTGAACGGCATCGTCCACCCGTTGGTGGGCAAGCGCCGCGCGGAGATCATCGCCTCGGTGCCCGAGGATTCAGTTGTCGTCGAGGAC
>NZ_JBAVEJ010000255.1:0-2136 GCF_049587675.1 Sulfuricaulis sp.
CGACCGTCCGGAGTTGGCCGGTGCTGAATCATTGAGCCGGCAGCACAAATGCGATCAACTGGGGGCTGCCAGCACTTGGGGTGCACATCGAGCACCCGGGCGGTAAGCGCTTCGAGGGCGGCGACCAGTCTGGCGGGCCGGGCCGCAGGCACGTAGTACCCTTCGGCACAACTAGCTAGTGTAGTGCTTCGTATTTAGTGGAACTAGTTATCACCTGCCGACTCCAAGGTATGGACGATGCACCTTGGAGGCGGTGATGCGAAAGGCAAGTGCCATTGAACTGGACGATGCGCAGCGGGAGAAGCTGCTGAAGCTGGCGCATTCGAATACGACGGAAGTGCGTCTGGCGCGACGCGCGAGCATCGTGCTGCTGGCCGCCGATGGGCTGGACAACCACGAGATTGGCGAGACTCTCGGCGTTGGCCGGATTCAAGCAGGACGCTGGCGTGAGCGCTACGCGGTGGGCGGACTCAAGGCGATCGAGCAGGATTTGCCGCGCGGCGGGCGCAAGCCCAAGGTGGATCCGGCGGAGATCGTGCGCCTGACCACGCAGACCCAACCGGAGGGTGCGACCCAGTGGAGTACGCGCACGCTGGCGGCGGTGGCGGGCGTGAGCGACACCACGATCCAGCGCATTTGGAAGGCGCGCGGCTTGAAGCCGCACCGGATCAAGCGCTTCAAGGTGTCGCGTGATCCCCAGTTCGTCGAGAAGCTCGAAGACATCGTCGGTCTGTACATGTCTCCGCCTGAGCACGCGCTGGTGCTGTGTTGCGACGAGAAGAGCCAAGTGCAGGCCCTTGATCGCACCCAGCCGGGCCTGCCGATGAAGCCTGGCCGTGCCGCCACCATGACCCACGACTACAAGCGCAACGGCACCACCACGCTGTTTGCGGCGATGAATACCCTCGACGGCACGGTCATCTCGCGCTGCGAGCAGCGCCATCGCCACATCGAGTGGCTCGACTTCCTGCGCCAGATCAACCGTGAAACGCCGCAAGACAAGTCCCTTCACCTGGTCTGCGACAACTACGCGACCCACAAGCATCCGAAGGTCAAGGAATGGCTGGCCAAGCACCCGCGTTTCCATGTGCATTTCACCCCGACCTCGGCCTCCTGGCTCAACATGGTCGAGCGCTTCTTCCGCGATCTCACGACCCAGCGCTTGCGCAACGGCGTGTTTCGCAGCGTCCCGGAACTGACCGCCGCCATCAAAGCGTACATCACCGTGCATAACAAAGATCCCAAGCCCTTTGTCTGGACCGCCAAGGCACACGACATCCTCGCCAAGGTGATTCGCGCAAATCGGAATTTAAGTTCCAAACAGAACGAAGCACTACACTAGCGGTGACGCTGGCGTCGCGCTAGAACCGCAGGGTCTCCTTGAAGCGGTCGCAACCCGCAACCAACGCGGCGCAGATGCCCGGCTCCCAGACGGAGTGCCCCGCGTCGGGAACGATCCGGTATTGTGCTCGCGGCCACGCGGCGGCAAGCTCGTGGGCGGAGACGATCGGACAGACTACGTCGTACCGCCCCTGGACGATGAGGCCGGGGATTGCCGCGACGCGTTCCACATCCGCCAACAAGGCGTTCTCGGGAAGAAAGATGTCGTGCATGAAATAGTGCGCCTCGATGCGCGCCAACCCGAGCGCAACCACGTCGTCCGCGAAATAACGCACCGTTTCCTCCGAGGGCAGCAGCGTAGAACACGAACCCTCATAGACGCTCCAGTGCCGCGCGGCGGGCATATGGATCGCAGGATCGGGATCGACGAGCCGTCGATGGTAATTTGCGAGCAGATCGCCGCGTTCCCGCTCCGGAAGGAATCCCGCGAAACGGTCCCACGCCTCCGGGAAGATGGCCCGAAGGCCGTACAGGAACCAGTCGATCTCGGACCGGCGGCACAGGAAGATCCCACGCAACGCGAGGCCGATGCAGCGTTCCGGATGCGCCTCGGCGTACGCCAGTGCAAGCGTGGAGCCCCACGAGCCCCCGAACACCAGCCACCGCTCGACGCCGAGTTGGCCTCTTAGCGCCTCCAGATCCGCGACGAGATGCGGTGTCGTGTTGTCCCGGAGTTCCCCCAGCGGGGTCGATCGACCGGCGCCGCGCTGGTCGTACACGATGATGCGATAGGCC
>NZ_JBAVEJ010000256.1:0-2540 GCF_049587675.1 Sulfuricaulis sp.
GCTTCATCCACCAGACCTCCGCGGGCGGTGTTGATGAGCAGGGCATGGGGACGCATTTTTTTCAGTTCGGCCGCGCTGATCATATGATGGGTCGCGGGTGTTAGCGGACAGTGCAAAGTGATCACGTCGCTCTCCGTCAGGACCGTTTCGAATGCCGTGTAACCGGATCGCACCGTGGCGGCGCCCTTGTGGTCGGCGAACAGCATGCGCATGCCAAACGCTTCGCCCAATTTTGCCGTGGCCTGCCCCAAGGCGCCGTGACCGATCACACCGAGCGTACTGCCGTGCAAATCCAGAATCGGGCGCGTGAATAGACAGAACTGCTCGGCTTTCTGCCAGAGTCCGTTACGCACGTCCTCGCGGTAACCCGGCAGGTTGCGTCGCAGTGCCAGGACCAGCGTGAATACATGTTCTGGAACCGTGTGCATGGCATAGTTCCGGATATTCGAAACGACAATTCCATGCGCGCGGCAATAATCGAGATCGACGTTGTTGGTGCCGGTGGCGCACACCGCAATCATCCTCAGCGATTTGAGCCGTGCAAGACTGTCGGCCATGACCGGAACTTTGTTGCTGATCGCAATCGTGGTGTTTTTCAGTCGCTCAACGACTTGTGACGCCAGAGTTACCGGATAATCCCGCCACTCATGCGAAAAGTCCGGCCGGCGGATTTCAGCCTGTATGCTGTCGCGGTCGAGAAAGACGATACGTTCCATGAGTATTCGAAGGACGAACCTGCTATTTCGCGGCGTTCAGTCGCTACTCGGCAGCGATGGTTTCCAGGGCACGCGAACGCCAGTCGAGCACGGCGGTGCGCACCTGCATTCTGGAAGCGAGCTTTGGGTGTTGGGCGCGTATGACATCCGCTGCGAACTTTGAAAGGAAGCGCGACTTCAGTTCGGCGCGGGCACGATCCACGCCGACCTCGGCGAAGGGCACCGAGGCCAGCAGCAGGAAACCATCGTCGGGAATGCGACCGGCACGCATGTTGGCGTCGATGATGCCGGCGGCTTGGTGGATTGGCTCGGCGAGGTCGGGACTGTAGGGGCCGATGATGAGCGCGAGGTTGGGCATGTGGAGGAAATCGAATCCGCGCCCGACGCAGATCATCCACTCGCGATGCTCGACGTCCAGCGTGCGCTCCGTGTTCTCGACCTCGACGATGCGGTCCATGTTGCCGAGCACGAGCGGTTCAAGGTCATGGCGGGTCTGGCTGGGCATGTCCGGAAAAATGTGTTCCAGGCGCGGGCGCAATCCATCCTGATCGTGAACCCCAAGCTGCGATATATCCAGCATATCGCCGTTCGAGCCGTGCAGCACGAGCGCGTCCTCGTCGGTTTCGAAACCGCAGACGATAGGATAGACCGTTCCGTGGCCGGCGCCGAAGACATGCTCGACCTGGTGCTTGATGGTGTAAGTGTGGGCGCGCGCCGCTTCGGTGTCGAAGTTGAACCCGGCGCAGCCGCGCTGCTTGTCACTTTTCGAATAGTGGTAGGTAATGAGCAGCAACACTCGCCGCCCGGTGCTGACCTGATCGTGGACGTAATTGGCCAGCACCTCGCCCAGGTGCGGCCAGCCCAGGTTGAACATCCCGCCGAGATTGCGGAATGGCTGGATGATACCTAGCGGTGTGTGGGTGGCGACGGAAAGGTTGATACGGCCGTCCATGCATTTGAGTGCGGCCACCGCCGACGGATGCTCCGCCAGATAGCGCTGCCGGGCAATAAAGGCCTCGGAGCTGGAAAACACCTCCGAGTGCCGGCGTGCGTGTCCCATCAGCCATTCGATGCGCTGGACAATGGGTTTGTGGTGGATGTTCTCCATTGAGAGCTTTATACGGATATCGAGTATGAACGGCAAGTACGGGCGACCCGGCGGTGTCTTCCGCAGGCCGGCAGAGTCATTTACGGGCGGACAGTTTCCCGATGGCTTCCAGAATTCCGCGCATCAAATCCAGCGGCGTCGGCGGACAGCCGCGGATGACGGCGTCCACGGGTATGACATTGGATACTGCCCCGCACGAGGCGTAGCTCACGCCGAATTCTCCGCCGTTCGCGCCGCACTCACCCACGGCGATCACCAGCTTGGGTTCAGGCGTTGCATCGTAGGTGCGACGCAGCGCCGCCTCCATGTGGCGCGATACCGGCCCGGTGACGAGCAGCATGTCGGCGTGGCGTGGGCTGGCGACGAAGTGCACGCCGAAGCGCTCGATACCATAGTAAGGATTGTTGAGTGCGTGAATTTCCAGTTCGCAGCCGTTGCACGAGCCGGCATCCACCTCGCGGATCGCGAGACTCCCGTTGAACAACTCGCCGACCTTTTCCCTCAGCTGCGCGCCGATTTCCTCGAGCGCCGGTTCCTCGATTTTTGGCAGGCGCTCGGTGATGATGCCGATACGTTGGATTTTTCCTAGAATGCGCAGCATGGCCTATAAATCGTGTCCCGAATAAGAACCGTTCACGGACTTGTTGCACACTGGAAAGTCCGGAACGATGTTGTCGTGTATGAGCAGCTCGATTGCCGGCCACGTGGTCCAGGAG
>NZ_JBAVEJ010000257.1:0-2649 GCF_049587675.1 Sulfuricaulis sp.
CGATCGTAACCTTCAAGCGCATGAGGTTTCCAACCTTTATATTGTTGGGGGGAGTGTGTTTGTAACGGGCGGTTCTTTGCAGCCGTCGCTGACGATGGCTGCGCTGGCCATTCGCGCGGCTGAACACATCGCGGGCGGCAAAGCTTAACAGTCTGGGGATCGTCAGGGTGTTCGGCCCGGGGTTAAGCCGTTTCATCGACTTCTCAGCCGGGCTGACCTCAGCGCCGACGCGAAGAGTGCGTATGCTTGGCGGCGCGGCATCACGCTGGAATCGTTGCCGGTCTCCACGATGTGGTAGTGGTGGATCAGGCGATCGAGCAGCGCCGTGGTCATTTTGGCATCCCCTTAGGTAATGTTTCGTGCCAATCGTGGCCTGTCTTCAGCGTCGTCAGCCTGAGGTGGTTGATGGCAGATTGGTGTTAACACTCCGCGATGCCAGAATTTGAGCAAGCATGCTTTGATAGTCCCGCGTGTACTTCTCGGCGCTGTGATTTTCCCGAGTGTATTCCCAGGCCTTGCGCGACATTTCTTTGAGCTGCGATGCAGGGAGCTTCGCAAGGCTTTCGACCGCATCCTGGATCTCGCCGATCGAGGCATCCTTCAGCAGGATGCCGAAATCCTGGACATCAATACCCGCTTCGCGTGTGACCACCGGGATCAGGCCGGCCTGCATGCAAGTCAGCACCGAGCAGGACTCGCTCTCCGAGCAGGACGGGAACACCACGGCGATGCAACGGTCCGCAAGTTCGAGGAACTGTGAGCCGGCCACGTCCACCCAACCCAGAGGATAAATGTTTGAGGTCTCATACAGCTCAGTGTGATAGTTGCGAGTGAAGTCTTTCTCCCAATCGAGCCGCCCGCAAACGGTAAGCTCCAGGTGCGGGGTTTGCGCAAAGGCCTCCAGGGTCAGGTCGAGTCCTTTGTGGACGAATCCGAAGCTTCCGAACCATAGGAAATGGTTCCGGCACGCGTCGAAATTCTTGTCCGGGTTGAGAGGATACGTGCGCATGATAGGCACAGGCAAACGAAACATCGGCTTGCCGGCATAGCGATACGTGTCCATACAGAATTCTCCGCCGAGGACGGCCGCATAGTCACAGTACTCGATGGCCAGATTGTGCTCGACCACCCGAATGTTCGCGCTGGTGACCCGGCGTCGCTGCTGCAGGGCCAGGGCGCGGGCGTAGGCGGCGGCGTTGTTAAACAGGAAGTGGGCAGTCTCGAGGTGGGCGATCTTTATGCAGTCCTTGTTGAGCCGCTTTGAAATCGGTTCGAGATGTGTGCGGGCCGAGACGAAGAAGACGTAGTTCTTTACCGGGACGAACTCATGGTTTCGGTAGTCGATGATATCCACGGCATAGCCAAGGTCCTGAAAGGTTTGCGCAATCAGTACGGATTCAAAATGGTTATTGTGTGTTGTGGAGATCGCTTGCCCGGGCTTCAGTCGAAACGGCGCCAGGATGTATGACAGAAGCACGTTACCCTTGGCCCGAGTGCCAGGTGTTGCAGCCAGTGAGACGCACGTCAGGTCGAAAGCCGGTCGGTAGCGGCTGATCTCGAATCCAACCGCGCGCATGGCGCGCCTGAGCAGGGGGCCTAAAGATCTCATCGGGTAACACTCAATTTTATTCCAGGATCAGAGTATATCCTAGCGAAGAACAGCTGAAATACGGACTACGGACAGCCCGGCAGTACGTTGTCGGTGATCAGATCGGCTTGCCAGCGGTTGGCCATCTTTGTGTAGCCGGCAGCATTCGGGTGCAAGTTGTTGCCGGTCGTCATCAACGACGGGTCGGCATAGTTGCCGGTTGGGTCCCCTGTCAGGTGCAGCTCTCCCTGTTCGTCGACCCTAAAGACCTTCACATAGGGTCGGTCAGTGGCGATCGCGGCGACATTGTTGTTGAAGGTCTGAACGTTCAGCGAGCCGTCAACGGCGGGGATAATGCGCGCCACCATCACGGTGATCGGATAGTTGGATTGTGCCCAAGTGTTGATGTTGTTGAGAATGCTGTTGACGCCGGCATTGCTGGTGTTGAAGTAGTTGGTGCCGATGTGCAGCAAGATGACGTCGGCCGGGTTGGCGTTCAGGAAACTGATCACATTCTCGGCGATGCCGTTGAAGCCCGTGCAGGCTGTCGCGAGGTCATCGCACCAGCCCGGATGCCCCTCATGATTGAGATCGAAAGTATAGTTGGAACCGTCTGACTGGCTGCCGACAAGATCGATGCCGTACTTTCCGGCGCTCAGTGTTGTCAGACCATTGTACAAGTCCTTGCGGTAGCCGATGCGATTTCCCGTTGCCGGCAGGCTACCCGTCGTGATCCCGGCGGTGATGGAATCGCCGAGCGGCATGATGCGCACTTTTCCGTCCAGCAGCACCCAGACGGTGCCGGTGGCCGAGAGCCCGCCCGAATCGGTCACGCGATAGGTGAATTTATCCTGTCCGCGGGCTTGGCCGTCGCCGCTTGGGAGATTCGTATAAGGAGTATAAGTGAACGTGCCATTGGCAAACACGGTAGCGGATCCCTTGGTGCCGTTGGTGAATAATTCAAAAGTCAGTGCCTGATTCTCAGGGTCGGTCGCCGTCAGAACACCGTTACCGATTCCAACTCCCGCCGCTGTGCTGGTGCAGGCATTGCTCGCCACCGG
>NZ_JBAVEJ010000258.1:0-15824 GCF_049587675.1 Sulfuricaulis sp.
CCACCGACGCGGGCATGACAGACAAAAAAGATGTCGCCCCCACGAAGGTGGAGTCCAGGCATTACATGTCATCCCCGCGCAGAGGGAATGCATTCATTCACTTACGTGGAAATGCAACGCCGGGAGAACTACGAATGAACTAAGCGTGGGCCGGGCTGAGTGACTACGAAGCCTTTGTTACATTACTTTTGTAACGGCACGTAACTGCAACTTCTTACTTCTACTGGCCTCTCTCAGCCCACCCACTTGGGATGGCGCGCCTCTCACAGGTGAGAGGTATTTCTTAGAGTTACGCTCCATCGTCCTCGGGATTGAGGACGGCATTATGCTACACCGATGGGCCGTAAATTCAACGCAGCGAAATAGTAATTTATAAATATAGTCGGCTATCGAAATATTGATAATGCTTCGGTGGTGTTGAGGATCTGGGTTCACGTCGGCGGAGTTGGGTTATAGCCCAACTTCAGAAAATCCTTCAAGGACAGAATACAGATTCCCCGCAGGCGCCCAGGCGCAGCATGGCCGAATTGCCGTATATATGACCGCTGCTTTTTTATCGATAAACGGTGCGGCGGATAGCCGCCATTTGAGGCACAGTGTGTCAACGGCTGGCAGACCTTGACGTTAAATCCCGGTAAGCAACAATAATCTGCCACACAGGAGGAGAATCATCATGACACAGGACCATTCCTTGCTATCGGCCCGCGCGGCGGGCTTCTCCCACCGCTGGCGCCAGGGGTTATTGGGCGCGTTACTGCTGTTTACCGGCGCCTTTCTCGCGGCCTGTGGCAGCGGCGGCGGTTCCGACAGCACCAGTAGCGACTCCGGCGTGGTGTACGTCGGGCTGACCGACGCCGACGGCGACTTCATCACTTACTCCGTGGATATCACAGCGCTGACGCTCACGCGCGCCGACGGCGCGGTAGTCGATGCGCTGCCCGTCAAGACGCGCGTGGACTTCGCGCAGTACACGGACATGACGGAATTCCTGAACGCCGCGACCGTGCCCTCGGGCGTGTATACGCGCGTGGACATGACGCTGGATTACACCAACGCCGACATTCGCGTGGCCTCGGGAAGTAATGCGCTATTGGTCTCGCCCAAGGATACCTCGGGCAATCCGATCACGACGATGACGCTTCAGGTTAAGCTCGACGGCAACAAGCCGCTGGTCGTGCGCCCGGGCATCCCGGCGCATCTGACTCTCGACTTCGACCTGGAAGCGACCAATACCGTCGATCTGAATGCGGCGACCGTGACGGTTTCGCCGCTGCTGCTGGCCGACGTGGATCTGGCGACCCCCAAGGTGCATCGCGTGCGCGGGCCGCTGGTGAGCGTGGACCCGACGGCGAGCGAATTTGTCGTCGCGGTCCGGCCGTTTCACCGGCTGATCGGCGATTTCGGGCGGCTGACAGTCAAAACCGACAACGCCACGATGTATGAAATCGACGGCGATGCGTATCAAGGCGCGGCGGGGTTGACGCAACTGGACGGCAAGCCGCAAGGCACCGCGACCGTGGCCGTGGGTAATTTCAATGTGGCCACGCACAGCTTCCTCGCCACCGAAGTTTATGCCGGCTCGAGCGTCGCCTTCGGCACCAAGGATGTCGTCACCGGCAGCGTGATTGCCCGCAGCGGTAGCTCGCTCACGGTGCGCGGCGCGGCGCTGGTGCGTACCGACGGTACGCTGCTGTTCAACGATACCGTCAGCGTCACGCTCGATTCCAGCACCAAGGTGGCGCGTCAATTGGGCGGTGCGGTCACCACCGACGATATTTCAGTTGGCAGCCGCATTACCGCCCTCGGCACCTTGACGGGCTCGACGTTGGATACCACCAATGGCCTGGTGCGGATCGTGCTCTCCACCGTCACCGGCAGCGTGAATCTGACCGGCACGAACCAGATCACCGTGAACCTCCAGACCATCAACGGGCGGCCGGTCACGATCTACAGCTTCACCGGCACGGGTTCGGGCGGCAGCGGCGACAGCAACCCGACAGCCTACCGCATCAACACCACGGGCTTGAGTCTCGCTAATCTGACGACGAACGATCCGGTGCGTGTGCGCGGTTTCGTGGTCGCCTACGGTCAGGTGGTGACGAATGATTTCAACGCGCAGACCGTGATCGATCTGTCCGATGTACCGGCGTGGATGGCGGTTGCCTGGATGATGCCGCAGCCGAATCCGTTCTCGAGCCTGACGAACCAGGCGATGGTGACGGATATCACCGGCAGCTGGCTGCACCACATGTTCCAGCGCGGGGTGGCCACGACGCTGACGGGCAACCCGACGGTACAGCCCGATGAGGTTGGTCAATACGCCATCGTCCGCGGGCACACGGTGCAACTCTACGGCTCATTTGACAGTTTCAGCAACGGTCTTACCGCCGAGCTCGCCGCCGCGCATCGCGTGTGGGGTGTCGGCGCGCGCGGCAAATGGGATAACAATTCGGTCACACTCACCAGCCGCCTGGCGGTGGTCAAGCTGCAATAATATTTCGGCAGCGTGTCCGTCGCTGCCGTTGTGATACGCCCGGAGACCTCCCCCTGTCTCCGGGCTTTTTTATTTTGCGGGACGGGACCTTATCTCACAATTGCGCAGCGGCAAACGTATCGCAATCGCGAAGATCACCGTTCGCCAGGCCGCGTTTGAACCAGCTGACACGCTGGACGGAACTGCCGTGGGTAAATGAATCCGGACTAACGGATCGGCCTGCCTGCCGTTGCAGGCGGTCGTCACCAATCGCAGTGGCGGCGTTAAGCCCTTCCTCAACGTCGCCGGCCTCGAGCATATGCTTCATCTTGTTGGCGTGGTTGGCCCACACGCCGGCAAAGCAGTCAGCCTGGAGTTCCAGGCGTACCGACAGGGCATTGCCGCCGCGCGCATCCGCGCGCAGGCGCGCCTCCTGAACCTTCGGCATTACGCCGAGGAGGTTTTGCACGTGATGCCCGACCTCATGCGCGATGACATAGGCCTGCGCGAAATCCCCTGGCGCATGAAAGCGGTCGCGAAGTTCGCGATAGAAGTCCAGATCGATATAAATCTTCTGGTCTTGCGCGCAGTAGAACGGGCCGACGGCCGATTGGGCCATACCGCAGGCCGACTCCACTGCGCCAGTGAACAGCACGAGCTTGGGCTCACTATAGGTCGCGCTCATCTGGCGGAACAGTTCGTGCCAGGCATCCTCGGTGTCGGCGAGCACGACGGAAACGAATTCGCGCTGCTCCTGTTCCGCCGCGGTGAGCGCCACGGGAACCGAGGAGGAGGACGTCGGGACATTCGAGGTTGTCAGGTCTTGAAGGATGACCGTCGGATCGACGCCGAAGAACATCGCGACCAGGGCCACCGCCAGGATGCCGAGACCGCCGCCTCCGATGCCGCGTGCCAGCGTAAAACCGCGGCGGTCCTCAACGTTCTCGCTTTGTCTTTCCCCTTTCCACAACATTGCTATCAGCCTCCGTGAGCTTGATCTTCAAGTGACCCTGTCCCACGCGCATATTCTCGATACCGGAGTCGCGAGCAGGAACAACGTGACTTGAACCCAACCGAAACGGCGCGATGGCGCGCCAGACGGCAGGTTGCTGGGGGCGGAATTCATCGGTGAATCATGACGCGAGTCAACTGCGTAGTAAAGCGGCGTGTGCAAGCGCATGCGCCGCCCCGGCCGGGCGGATGTTTACCGATTGAGATTTCCGGTCAACCGCTAGAAGTTGAGCACCGTGTTGGTTTTGGCCGTCACCGAAACCGTCGTGGTGCCACTAAAGGTCAGCGCATTATCGACAGTCGGATCGTCGGCCGCAGCATCGCAGATGTAGGCGATGGAGTAGCTGCCGGCCTCAAGGAAGGCAGCTTTGTACTTGTAAATGCCGTCGCTGATGTCCAGCTTCACGCTCGCAGTGGACACGGGGTCGGCCGCGATGCCGTCGATGTCGTCAGGCGTAACCCCGCTACCCTCGAAGACATATACGGCTGGAGTACAGCCGCCGGGAACGAGCAACGCGTCGACCGTGCCGGAGATGGAGCCGGCCATGATGTTGTCTACCATGCGCAGCGTCGGGCGCAGCATATAGTCGCCAGTGCCGGTCATGTGCACTGACTTGCGAAGGTCGAAGTCGATGGTGAAGTCGGCGCTGCCGCCGGCGGGCACGTCGAAACCGCGGTTAAGCTTCATGCCCGTCTGCATGCCGCTCGGAATGGTGAGCTCGTGGGGTGTACCCGACACGACGATGTAGGAATCGAGGGGGTCAGCGGTGTCAACCATCAGCCGTATCCAGCTGTAATGACCGGACGGTAGCGTGAAGCTATCCAGCAGAAAATCCGTCTGACCACCGGAAAGCGCCAGCAGATCGAGCTGTTTCGTCGCCGGCGGCGTTGTGCATGCGGTATCGCTTAAGACGGTTTTGGTGGCATCCGCCGGGTCCTGGCAGTAATACAGCGTGGTGCGCTTGCCGTCGGCCGCCTGGATTTCGAGCCCGCTGAACTGGATGAGGACATTATCAGCGGTTTCGACCGGCCCGTCGGTAATTTGCAGCGACAGCGTGCCAGTGCCAGCGCCGCTGCTACCGCCGCCGCCCGAGCCGCCACAACTGGAAACGGCCAGTATCGTGCTGAATATGACCAAGGAGCTGTATGTTTTCAGGATGGACGAAGTGTTCATGTCTGCTCCTCGTAACTGCATTGACTCATTGTGTGTTTCACCTGAGTACACCAATACTCTCGCGTCACGGATCGATCGACAATAGTAGATACGCCGAACGGTCAATCTTCCTTGATGTGTGGCAAATATCCCGGGTACGGAGTCAACGACATTTCAACCGGAGTTCCCTTATATTCATGTGGTTTCCCGCCACCCTGTTGTCCATACCGCGCGGCGGCTCTACCATATGTATCCCGCTCGGATCACCGCCACGGAAAGGAGGCACGCCATGATTAACCTGCTCATCAACGGAACACAGCAGGAGGTGGACGTGGCTGCCGACACGCCGCTGTTGTGGGTGTTGCGCGACCATGTCGGTCTCACCGGCACCAAGTACGGTTGCGGCATCGCCGTCTGCGGCGCGTGTACTGTGCTAGTCGACGGACAACCGGTGCGCAGTTGTATCACTTCCGTCTCATCCGTCAGCAGTAAACCCATCACCACCATCGAAGGCCTGTCAGTGAAACACGCGCACCCGGTGCAGCGGGCGTGGATCTCAGAGGACGTTCCGCAATGCGGCTACTGCCAGTCGGGTCAGATTCTCTCCGCTGTGGCGCTGCTGAACAGCAAACCCAAGCCTACCGATCAGGACATTGACGAGGCCATGAGCGGCGTACTGTGCCGCTGCGGCACTTACGTGCGCATCCGCAGCGCCATCAAGAAAGCCGCGGCACTGATGGCGAAGGGGGACGTGGCATGAATACCGCACTCAATCTCAACCGTCGTGAATTTCTCAAAGTGTCGGCCGCGGCCGGTGGCGGGCTGCTGATCGGTTTGTATCTCCCCGGCCGGCTCGAAGCAGCCGCCGGCCCGCCAACAGAGGTGGAATTCATGCCGAATGCTTTCCTGCGCATCGCACCTGACAACACCGTCACGGTGATCTCCAAGCACCTCGAGATGGGGCAAGGCGTTTACACCGGCTTGCCGACCATCGTGGCGGACGAGCTGGATGCGGACTGGAGCCAGATCCGCGTCGAATCCGCGCCGGCGGATGCCAGGCGTTACGGTAACCTCGCCTGGGGCGGCACCTCGCAAGGCACCGGCGGCAGCACCAGTACCACCAATTCCTGGGAACAGTTACGCCGCGCCGGCGCGACCGCGCGCGCGATGCTGATTGCCGCCGCGGCGCAAACCTGGAAAGTGGACGCGCGCACATTGCGCGCCGAGAACGGCTTTGTCATCGACACCCAAGGCAAGCGCCGCACGAGCTATGGCGAGCTCGCCTCGCTCGCCGCCACGCTGACACCGCCGGAGGACGTGAAGCTCAAAACCCCCAAGCAGTGGAAACTCATCGGCAAGTACGTGCCGCGCACCGACAGCGTCGATAAATCCACCGGCGCGGCGATCTACGCCAGCGACTTCCGCCTGCCCGGCATGCTGACCGCTCTGGTAACGCGCCCGCCGCTGTTCGGCGCGAAGAGTAAGGGCTTCAACGCCGAGGCGGTGAAGGCAATGCCGGGAGTGAAGGCCGTGGTGGCAATCCCGCAGGGCGTGGCCGTGGTCGCCACCGATTTCTGGTCGGCCAAACAGGCGCGCGATGCGCTGCACGTGGAATGGGATGACAGCGCGGCCGAGAAACGTTCGAGCGATGAACTGCTGGCGCAGTATATGGAGCTGGCCAAAAAACCCGGCGCGGTAGCGCACCGTGCCGGTGATATTGCCAAGGGACTGGCCGGCGCGGCGAAAAAAATCGAGGCCACGTTCGAGTTTCCGTACCTCGCACACGCGCCCATGGAACCGCTGGCTTGCGTGGTGCGGCTGAGCGACAACGCCTGCGAAGTCTGGGCCGGCTCGCAACAGCAGACCCTCGACCAGGCCACCGCCGCGCGCATCACGGGGCTCAAGACCGAACAAGTGACGATACATACGCTGCTTGCCGGCGGCAGTTTCGGCCGGCATGCCAACCCGACGGCGGATTACGTGAGCGAGGGCGTCGAGGTGGCGAAGGCGACGCGCGCCATGAATGCGCCGATTCGCCTGCTGTGGACGCGC
Source organism: Sulfuricaulis sp. (assembly GCF_049587675.1). Lineage (GTDB taxonomy): Bacteria > Pseudomonadota > Gammaproteobacteria > Acidiferrobacterales > Sulfurifustaceae > Sulfuricaulis. The sequence goes on from NZ_JBAVEJ010000258.1 coordinate 6,690, forward strand.
GAGGACGACATCCGTGGCGGCTACTACCGGCCGTTGTATGTGCACACCATCGCCACCGGTCTCGACAAGCGTGGCCGGCCGCTGGCCTGGCAGCATCGCATCGTCGGGCAATCGATTCTCGCCGGCACGGCGTTCGGGGCGATGATCAAGGATGGCATCGACTTCACCTCGGTCGAAGGCGCTTCCAACCTCCCCTACGCGATACCTAATATGCTGGTGGATCTGCACACCACGCAGGTCGGCGTGCCGGTGCTGTGGTGGCGCAGCGTGGGCAGCACGCACAACGCGTTTTCCACGGAAGTCATGATCAACGAGCTGGCGGTCGCGGCCAAACAGGATCCGGTGGCGTTCCGCCGCCAACTGCTCAAGGACCATCCGCGCCATCGCGGCGTGCTCGACCTCGCGGCGCAGAAGGCCGGCTGGGGCAAGCCGCTGACGAAGGGACGCTGGCGCGGTGTCGCGGTGCACGAGTCGTTTCATTCTTACGTCGCTGAGGTAGTGGAAATCAGCATCGCCGACGGCAAACCGAAGGTCGAACGCGTGGTGTGCGCCGTCGACTGCGGCGTGGCCGTCAACCCGGATATGGTGCGCGCACAAATGGAATCCGGGATTATTTTCGGATTGTCCGCGGCGCTGTACGGCGAGATCACGCTCAAGGACGGCCATGTGGTGCAATCGAATTATCACGACTATCAGATCGTGCGCCTGCCCGAGACCCCGAAGATCGAGGTGCACATCGTGCCCAGCAGCGCCAAGCCGACCGGTGTCGGCGAGCCGGGCGTGCCGCCGCTGGCACCGGCCCTGGCCAATGCCGTATTAGCCGCCACCGGCAAACCGGTGCGGCGGCTACCGATCCGGATATAGTCAATGGAAACCGCGGATCGTGAAGTCCTGCGCACCGCCGTCGACTGGCTGACAGCGGGCGAACCGGTTTATCTCGCCACCGTCGCCAAAACCTTCGGCTCTTCGCCGCGCCCCCCGGGTTCGCTCGCGGCGCTCGTGGCCTCCGGCCGCTTCGTCGGTTCGGTCTCGGGCGGTTGCATGGAAGAAGATCTGGTGGCACGGTTGCATTCCGGCCGGTTGCCGGAGAAATTTCCCGCTGTTATCACATACGGGGTGACGCAGGAGGAGGCGCAACGGTTCGGTCTGCCCTGCGGCGGCATGCTGGAACTGGTGCTCGAACGGCTGGAAAACGCGGCGTCGCTGAAAAGCATTCTGGATAAAATCGATGAACGCCAGCTCGTGGTCCGGCAGCTGTGTCTCGACACTGGCGAAGCGAGCCTGCATCCGGCCACGGCGCGCGATGAGTTCTTGTTCGATGGGAAAAATTTACGCAAACTGTTCGGTCCGAGCTGGCGGTTGCTGCTGATCGGCGCCGGCCAGCTGTCGCGCTTTGTGGCGCAGATGGGCCTGGCGCTCGACTACGAAGTGATCGTCTGCGAGCCGCGCGAAGAACTCGCGAGTCTTTGGCGGGTAAACGGCGCCACCATCGATGAAGGCATGCCGGACGATGCGGTGCGGGTACTGGCTGACGAATGTTGCGCGGTGCTGGCGCTGACGCACGATCCCAAACTCGACGACATGGCGCTGCTGGAAGCGCTCGCCAGCCCGGCATTTTATGTCGGCGCGCTCGGCTCGCACGTCAACAATGACAAACGCCGCGCGCGCCTGACAACGCTTGGCGTGTCGCGTGAAAACCTCGCGCGCCTGCACGGGCCGGTCGGCCTGCCGATCGGTAGCAAGACACCGGCGGAGATCGCGGTCGCGGTGCTGGCAGGCGTGACCGCCGCACGGCATAACATCGCGCTCGAGGCCCGTTCGCTGGTCGCGCCGGCACGGCTTCAGGTCAGCGGATAACGCGATCAATTTATCCCCTCTCTAGCGATAGAGGGATTTATGAAATGATTTCCAATATCGTCGGTGTCCTGCTCGCGGCCGGTCACGGCAAGCGTTTCGGCAGCCACAAACTCCTGGCGCGCTTGCCCAACGGCACGGCCATCGGTGTTGCCGCGGCACGGAATCTTATTGACACCCTTCCCGATTGTGTCGCCGTGCTGCGTCCCGGCGAGGAAATTCTTGCGTCGCTGCTCGCGGCTGAGGGTCTGCGTATCGTCGTCAACCCGAATGCCGATGGCGGCATGGGCACAAGCCTTGCCTGCGGTGTTGCCGCCGCCGAGGCCAACGGCTGGCTCATCGCGCTGGCCGACATGCCCGCTATCCAACCCGCGACGATACAGGCCGTGGCCGAGGCCATTGCCGCCGGCGCAGAACTCGCCGCACCGCTATTCCATGGGGAGCGCGGTCATCCCATCGGCTTTGCGCGGCACTTTCGCGCGGCGCTTACCGCGTTGGACGGTGACCGCGGCGGGCGCGACATTCTGGCGCAATACAGCAAAGAATTGCGCCTGATCGAAGTGGAAGATCCGGGCGTGCTGGTCGACATCGATCGCGAAGACGATATCACCGCAATTGCGCGCTGACGGGGATTCCCTTTGCTTACTTCCTGGGATGCTGCTGAAAGAATTCCCAGATCACATCGGTGGCGCTGATCTTATTGAAGGATTTGCCGATCACGCGCTCCGGCAAATGGCTCATTCCGCCCGGCCAGAAATGTCCCATGCCTTCAACAGTATAAAATATCACCGCGGAATTCTCATGACATGAGGTATAGGCGATGCCTTTGACACCGTCACGGTCGCCGAGTGTTTTCGGCACCGGCGCGCAACCGAGCATGTTCACCCACTTCCGGATAAAGTCCCGCACCGGCGGTTTGTTGCCGGCCGGTTTCCCGCCGAGTGTAATCTCGCCGCCTTCGAGCGGGTTCAACGGATCGGCGGTGCCGGTTATGTACAGCAGCGACAACGGCCGGGCGGGCGCGGGCTGTTCCAGCCAGTCGCTGCCGGCGACAGGCGCGATCGCCGCTAGGCGCGCGGAAAGTTCGCGCCCCGCGCGAAACGTCATGGACGCACCGTTGGAAAATCCGGTGGCGTAAAGGCGTTGCGGGTCGATGCGGAATTTCGTGCCCAGGTCGTCGAGCATGGCATTGACGAAACCGACGTCGTCGATGTTCTTTAACGACGCGGCAACGATGGCGCGCTGCGAACCGTCGTTCCAGCTCTGCGGGTTGGCCACAAAGCTGCCGCGGCGGCTGGGATCGCGCGGCACGCCCTCCGGGTACACCGCAAGGAAGTTTTCCTTGTCTGATTTGGCGGACCAGCCGGTCTCCTGCATGGCGCCGCGCGCCTTGCCACCGCCGCCGTGAAACATGATGACGACGGGAACCATGGTTTTCCCGTCATAACCCGGCGGTACATGCACAACGTAATGGCGCTTCAGGCCATGGTGGGTCAGTTCAAGCGTGTGATCGCCGGGTCGCATTTTCGTGTGCATGGTAGATGCTGCCTGGGTAATAACTACCGTCATGCCATCGAGCAGGATGGCTGTCGCCAAGAGTACCGCGAGTCTGATTCCGATGCCTGGCTGCATTTTGCCCCCGTCGCTATGCGCTCCGCCGGCAGGTTCAGACTACCACTGGAATTTCGCGCTCACCTGCTTACCGGCCTTCGCCAGCGATTCATGATTGATTATATCCTCGCTTTAGAGAGGGAATGAGAAGCTTCGAAGTAACGTCTTTCTGGAGTTAAATAGCTATCTACGCTCAAATGCTTTTGACGGCGGTGGGCATGACATACTTAAAGTTAACGGCTGAGGGATGATGGCATGAAACTTCTTTTTACTGCACTGGTGATCGCGCTCTCCATCGCCGGCGTTCCGGCCACGGCCGAGGCGGCCCCCGGCAAAATGACCGGCGGGGTCAAGTACGACATGCCGGAGTGGTTCAAGATGAGCTTCCTCGATCTGAAAGACGATCTGAAAGATGCCAACGCGCACGGGCGGCAGATAATGCTTTTTCTGCATCTCGAAGAGTGTCCGTATTGCGCGCGCATGCTTAACGAGAATTTCCGCGAGGGCGAAACCAGGGAATTCATCGAGCGTCACTTCGACGTGATCGGCATCGATATTCGCGGCAGCCGCGCCGTGGAGTGGCTCGACGGGCATCAATACTCGGAACTGGCGCTGGCGAAGATGCTGAAAGTGTATGCGACGCCGACGATTATTTTAATCGACCACGAGGGCAGGACGGCGCTGCGGCTGGACGGCTTCCGCAAGCGCCAAGCTTTTCGGCAGGCGCTCGACTACGTGCAGCAGCAGGCCTATCGCCAGGAATCGCTGACGAGTTTTGTCGCGAAACAACAGCAGGCGCCCTACCGCTTGCGCGCCGAACCCATGTTCCGGGAACTGACGAATTTCAAAGGCTACCGCAAACCCCTTGCGGTGATGTTCGAGGATAAGGACTGCACCGACTGCGACGAGTTCCACGACAAGGTGCTGAAAAATCCGGAGGTTATACCGGAGCTTTCCCGTTTCACGGTCGTGCGGCTCGACGCTTATTCGGATCAGCCGATCACGGACATCGACGGCAAGCGCACCACGCCAAAACAGTGGGTGGAACAACTCGGGCTAACCTATCGGCCGGGAATCGTGCTGTTCAACGAGGGCAAGGAACGGGCGCGGGTCGACGGCATGCTGTATCACTTTCACTTCAAGGAATTGCTGCGTTACGTGAGTGGCGGGTACTACAAAGAATTCGGCAGCTTCTCCCAATACAACGCCGCACGCCGGGCGGAACTGCTGCAACAAGGCATTAACATCGATTACGCACAATAGAGGAATCCCCGCTAACGCGGGGACGACATTCAGGACAAGGTGGGAATCTATATGTAAACCCTGGATGCCCGCCTCCGCGGGCATGACAATCAAAAGAGGTTGTCACCCCCGCGAAGGCGGGGGTCCAGGTTTTACATGTCATCCCTGCGTAAGCAGGGATTCGATACTACCGAACCTTCTGCATCCGGCCGGGCGTTTGCGCCGCCTGCTCTTCCTGGCTGCGCAGATAGTCCTCGTATGTACCGCCGTAGTTCTCGACGCCCCGCGGCGTCATCTCGATGATGCGCGTGGCCAGGGACGAGACGAACTCGCGGTCGTGGCTGACGAAAATAAGCGTACCGGGATATTTTTCCAGCGCGGTGTTGAGCGACTCGATGGATTCCATGTCCAGGTGGTTGGTGGGTTCGTCCATGATCAGCACGTTGGGCTGCTGCAGCATCAGCTTGCCGAACAGCATGCGCCCCTGCTCGCCGCCGGACAGCGCCTTGGTCGATTTCTTGATTTCATCCTGGGAAAACAACAGTCGGCCGAGGACGGCACGGATGGCCTGCTCGTCGTCGCCGGGTTTTTTCCATTGGTTCATCCAGTCTAGCAAGGACATCTCGGTGGCAAAGTCGGCGGCGTGATCCTGCGCGTAATAACCGACGTTGGCGTTCTCCGACCATTTGATCGTGCCGCTCGCGGGAGCGAGTTCGCCGACCAGGGTGCGCAACAGCGTGGTCTTGCCGATGCCGTTGGGGCCGATCACGGCCACGCGCTCGCCGACTTCGACCGACAAGTTGAGGTTTTTAAATAGCGGTGTTGCGCCATAGCCCTGGCTCATTTTCTTTACTTCCAGCGCCTGGCGATAAAGCCGCTTGGCCTGATCGAAACGCAGAAAAGGATTCTGCCGGCTCGACGGCTTGACCTCGGCCAGCTCGATCTTTTCGATCTGGCGCGCGCGCGAGGTGGCCTGCTTGGCTTTGGAAGCATTAGCGGAGAAACGGCTGACGAAGGTCTGAAGCTCGGCGATCTGCGCCTTCTTCTTTGCGTTGTCGGATAACAACTGATTGCGTACCAGGGTGGCGGCGGTCATGTATTCGTCGTAATTGCCGGGATAGACGCGCAGTTCGCCGTAGTCGAGATCGGCCATGTGCGTGCACACGCCATTCAGAAAGTGCCGGTCGTGCGAGATGATGATCATGGTGCTGTTGCGCGCGTTGAGCACGTCTTCCAGCCAGCGGATGGTGTTGATGTCGAGATGGTTGGTGGGTTCGTCCAGCAGCAGGATGTCCGGGTCCGCGAACAGCGCCTGCGCCAGCAGCACGCGCAGTTTCCAGCCCGGGGCCACGGCGCTCATCAAGCCGGTATGCTGTTCCAAGGGTATACCGAGGCCGAGCAGCAATTCACCGGCGCGCGCCTCGGCGGTGTAGCCGTCGAGTTCAGAAAACTTGTGTTCCAAATCGGCCACTTTCATGCCGTCTTCCTCGCTCATTTCCGCGAGGCCGTAGATGCGGTCGCGCTCCTGTTTCACGCGCCACAATTCGGCGTGGCCCATGATCACGGTGTCGAGCACGGTGTAGTTCTCGAAGGCGAACTGATCCTGGCGCAGCTTGCCGAGGCGTTCGTTGGCGTCGACCGAGACGTTGCCCGAGCTCGGTTCCAGGTCGCCGCCGAGTATCTTCATCAGCGTCGACTTGCCGCAGCCGTTGGCGCCGATCAGGCCGTAGCGGTTGCCGTTGCCGAATTTGACCGAGATGTTCTCGAACAGGGGCTTGGCCCCGAACTGCATGGTGATGTTGGCGGTGATGATCAAGGCACTGTTCCAGGGAAAAAAGTTAACACGGGGCTTTCTGAATCGTGAATGGCACACGCCACCGCGCTCCCAAAAAGCCTTAAAAAAATCTATCGCGATGGCATGTATTGCTGGGCAGACCCACGGCGCGGCCGGATATCCCCGGTCAGGCGCCTGGCAAACATCAAACGCAGGCGGCGGATTGTCTCACATTTTATGATTTAGTGCTTCAGCCTGGGATTTCAGTCACCTGTACGGCGGCAGACTCGGACGGCGAATCCAGCCGGTAATCCACGGTAATGCGCACCGCGCCGACCTGCATTTGTCCGATCACCGCGGCGCTGGCGAATCCCGCGTCGCGAAACAATGACAACACTTCGGTAACCGCCTGCGGCGCACAGGTAACCAGCAATCCGCCGCTCGTCTGCGGATCGCACAGGAGCGCCTGCTGCCACGGCGCGAGATCGTCCGGCAGCCGCACGTCATGGCCGTAACTCGCCCAGTTACGTGGGGCGGCGCCAGTGTTGTAACCCTGCTGCACGAGCGACAGCGCCGCCGGGAGCACCGGCAGCGACTCGAACGCGACGCGCGCGCCGAGCCGCGAGCCGCGGCAGATCTCGGCGAGATGGCCGAGCAGGCCGAAGCCGGTGACGTCGGTCATCGAGTGCACCCCGGGAATTTCCACCAGCGGATGGCCGACGGTGTTGAGCTGCGTGGTGCTCGCCAGCATCTGCCGGTATCCCTCCTCCGGCAGCGCGCCCTTCTTGAGCGCGGCGCTGAGAATCCCGACGCCCAGCGCCTTGCCGAGCACGATGGCGTCACCGGCGCGCGCGGTGCTGTTGCGCTTGACGCGCTGCGGATGAATCACGCCGAGCGCCACCAGGCCGTAGATCGGCTCGACCGAATCGATCGAGTGGCCGCCGGCGATGGGAATGCCCGCAGCCTCGCACACCGAGGCCCCGCCCGCGAGAATATCCTGGATCACGTTCACCGGCAGCTTGTTGAGTGGCATGCCGACAATGGCGAGCGCGAAGATCGGGCGCGCGCCCATGGCGTAAATGTCGGACAGCGCGTTGGTTGCGGCGATGCGCCCGAAATCGTACGGGTCGTCCACGATCGGCATGAAGAAATCGGTGGTGGCGACGACCGCCTGCTCGTCGTTCAGGCGATACACCGCGGCATCGTCGCTGGTCTCGATGCCCACGAGCAGCGCGGGATCGAGGAACGGGCGCGGGACCTTGGCAAGGATTTCCGTGAGCGCGGCGGGCGCGATCTTGCAGCCGCATCCACCGCCGTGCGACAAACTGGTCAATCGAACGTCTGACATAGCACACCTCCATTAAATTGGCGGAAGAGCGTGGGAGTCGAACCCACCAAGGACCGGCTGACGGCCCTTACCGGATTTGAAGTCAGGTCGCCCCACCGGGGTGCGAGTCTCTTCCGTAAACCTGTTCCTCACGCCGGCCGCTGCCGGCGTCGGCGTTTGTCTTGATGTGTCCGACAAGCAGGGTCGGGTCGCGCACGCAGTGGGCGTCGCCGACGCGGCGCGAGAAACCGGTCTTGTCGAAATACTCGAGGATCCGGATCGCGAGCTTGCGCCCGGTTCCGATGTGGTCGCGGAACTCCGACGCCGTCACCGCGCCGTTTTCCATCGCGAGCTCCGAGACAATGCGCGCGAGTTCGGTAATCGCCTCGCGCGTGAAGAAACGGTCGCGCATGACTTCGTAGGTATCACCCAGCATGGTCACGCGCTGCAACAGGCTGCGCACCTGCGGCTCGGGCGCCGTGAGCGTCTGCGCGATGTCGCGCACCCACGGCGGCTGAAATGGCGTGGCCCGGAGCAGCGGCGCCACCGCGCGCCAGAGCTTTTCCTCCGCGCCGGTGAGCGTGATGCGATGTTGCGGCAGGTGCAGCCACGGGCCGTGACGAGCCATGCGCTGCCCGGCCACCAACTGATCGACCAGCGCCACAAACACCTCCCATGGCAGATCCGGGGTCGCCAACCGGCGCAGGCGCCGGCCTTCAAGGCCGAGCAGCTCCGGGGCGCGAGCGTGTTCGGCCGCGAGCGCCGCCAGCACCGCCTGCTGCGTCGTCTCCCAGCGCAACGGCGCAAAACCATAGCGGCCGGCGCCGGCGACGTTGACCGTCACCATCGGGATCTCGCGATACAGCGTCTCGGTGGCCTCGGCGCGCAGATTGAAACTGCGCGCGAACCATGACAGATCCACACCCATTGGCGCGTCGTTGAGCAGTTGCTGCAAGGCATCGGACGTCGTGGGACGCTGCAGCGCCGCGAGCACCGCCAGGCGTGCGGGCGTGCGGACTTTGCGCGCCGGCGCGAAGGGATCGAGCACCACCCCGCCCGCGAGTGTCTGCTGCGCCGACTGGTCGCGCAAGATAAAGCGGTCGCAGCGCAACGCGCCGACGGGTTGATCGAGCACGATCTGCGCGTAGCCGCTGGCGCCCGGTTCGATGCCCATGCCTTGCAACATCGAGACGTGCCCCATCGCATCCGCGGCGCCGAGATGCACGTGCACCGGAGTCCAGTGCTTGAGCGCGCGCGTGGCGGATGGCGGCAGTCTGAGGGACGCATCGAAACGCGCGGTCGGCGCGTGCGCGGCGGGCTCCAATAC
>NZ_JBAVEJ010000259.1:0-3473 GCF_049587675.1 Sulfuricaulis sp.
GCAAACGCGGCGCGGATCCGAAGCTGGTGGGACTCGGTGACTGCGTCGACTGCACCCTGTGCGTGCAGGTCTGCCCGACGGGCATCGACATCCGCAACGGGCTTCAGGTCGGCTGCATCGCCTGCGCTGCGTGCGTGGACGTGTGCGATTCGGTCATGGACAAAATGGGTTATCCGAAGGGGCTCATACGCTACACCAGCGAAAACGCGCTGGAAGGCAAGCCGGTAAAGCTGTTGCGCCCGCGCGTGCTGATTTATACCGGCCTGCTGGCGGCGATTGTCGCGGCGCTGGTTATTGCCGTATTGTTACGCGTACCGCTCAAGCTCGACGTGATCCGCGACCGCAACGCCATGTATCGCGAGACTTTCGACGAAAAGATCGAGAATACCTATACGCTGAAAATCATGAACATGGACAACGAGGCGCATCGTTATGTACTTTCGGCGCACGGAATCAAAGGACTGCAGTTGCGCTCCGACCGCGCCGACATTGCGGTGGCCGCGGGCGAAGTGGTGGAAGCGCCGGTGAGCCTGCTGGTCGATCCGCACCACCTGTCGCAGCGCAGCACCCCGGTCTATTTCCGCGTGCAAGCGAGCGACGTGGATGGGCTGTCTGCCGAACAAAATGCGCGTTTCCTCGGTCCGGTGGAACGCGAGCATGAGGACAAGCATGAAACAAAGCATGACAAAGACTAACCGCTGGTACCGCGAGCCGATCATGTGGCTGGTGGTCGCGTTTCCGCTCACGTCCGTGATCGTCGGCTTCGTGAGCCTGGCGCTGGCGATCCGCTCCGACGACGGCATGGTGGAAGACGATTACTACAAGCAGGGCATGACCATCAATCGCATGCTGGATCGGGACAAGGCTGCCGCCGCACAGGACCTTACCGGCACCGTGGAACTGGATGCAACGCGTCACGAACTACTGGTCCGACTGACCGCGCGCCAGACGACGACCTTGCCCGACAATATTCAGCTCAAGTTGATGCACGCGACGCGCGCCGGCTTTGATCACAGTCTGGTGCTGCCGCGTCACGCCGACGGCACTTACCGCGCGCCCTTGCCCGAATTCGTGCCGGGCCACTGGGACGTGCAGCTCACCGCGCAGGACTGGCGTCTTACCGGATCGCTGTTCATGCCCGGCGATAACCGCCTCGTCATGCGCCCGGCCATTCCCTAAGGGTGACTAATAAAAATGAGCATCAGCACGAAACCCCCTCTCCTTCCGGGAGAGGGTAGGGGTGAGGGGGATCTAAATTCACCATGAAAAATCTCCCTCATCCTGTTTCCTGCCGGGGCGCACGAAAATTACGCGCGCCCGTTCGACGGCGCGGATGCACGTTAAGTGCATCCGCGACTGTCCCGTCGCACCTCCCTCAGGGAGAAGGAACCCAATTGGTTGCGTTATGGGCGGGGATTTCTTTTTGTCAGAGCTTCTAAGAAAAAGCTCATCCCATGCCAACGGAAATCACTCTCGTCTCGGCGTTTCTCGTCGGCCTGTTGGGTTCGACGCATTGCCTCGGCATGTGCGGCGGCATCGTGGGTGCGCTCACGCTCGGATTGCACGACGACATCCGCCGCTCTCCGGTCCGGCTTTTTCCTTATCTTGCCGCCTACAACATCGGACGCATCGCGAGCTACGCCATCGCCGGCGCTTTGCTGGGTGCCTTGAGTGCCAAGGCATTGAGCCTGGCTCCGCCGGCGCAGGTGCGCTGGATCGTGAAACTCGTCACCGGCGGTTTCATGATCGCACTCGGGCTTTACCTCGCCGGCTGGTGGCCGGGCCTCGCGGCGCTGGAACGCCTGGGCGGAAAACTCTGGGTACGCATCGAACCCTTCGGCCGGCGGTTTCTGCCGGTGGATCACCCGCTCAAAGCACTCGCGCTCGGGCTGGTGTGGGGCTGGCTGCCGTGCGGGCTGGTGTATTCGGCGCTCGCCTGGTCGCTGGCCTCGGGTGACGCCGTACAAGGCGCCGCGCTGATGCTCGCCTTCGGTCTGGGCACGCTGCCCATGCTGCTCGCCATGGGCGCCACCGCGCGTTGGCTCGGCCATGTCGCGCGCCTGGTCTGGGTGCGGCGCGGCGCGGGCGCATTGATCCTGCTATTCGGTCTGTACACGCTGTTCGCCCCCGGCGCACACTCGGGCCACGGCGGCGAGCATGCCGGCCATGACCCCTCGGCGCATCAACCCATGCAATAAAAATGTAGGGCGGGCAATGCCCGCCTTACAAACTACGCTACGCGGCGCTTTCTGCCGCGTCCGTTTGAACGCGTTGTCAGACGCGATGGTTTCTCCATGAACCGCCCCGTCACAAACTTATGCAGCACGCTCTCCACTTGTTACCGCTTGCAAGATTATCGATATATGATAACATCAGAACAATGATCGAGAGTTTTGGCAATCGGCTTGCTGAAGATTTGTTTTATGACAGAACCTCGAAAGAGGTGCGCCAGTTTCCCCCGGAACTGAGGCGTGCGGCACGGCGAAAATTGCTGTATTTGCATGATGCCGCGGAACTCGTGGACTTACGTACTCCACCGGGGAACCGGCTGGAGGCAAAAAAGGGACGGCTCGCCGGTTACTACTCGATCCGAATCAATGACCAGTGGCGCATTTTATTCCGATGGGAAGGCGGTAATGCCAAGGATGTTCAGGTTACCGATTACCACTGAATCCAATGTGCAGGAGTGTTAACGATGAGACAGCCCAAAAACCCATTTCACCCCGGCGAAATTCTCCTTGAGGAGTTCCTCAATCCCGCGGAAATCACCCAGTTGGCGTTTGCCAAGAAACTGGGTTGGACCCGAGCACGTCTGAACGAGCTTATCAAAGGCAAGCGCGGGATCACGGCTGAAGCAGCATTGGACCTGGCCAAGGCGCTGGGAACCTCCGCAAAGCTCTGGATGAATTTGCAGGCGACCTACGATCTCGATCAAGCGATGAAGCGGCGCAAGGCTGCATAAGTTTAATGTTGTGGGTACGTCGGCCATAAACCACTCGGCGCACCAGACCATGCCACAGGAGGGCCAATAATAATGTCAGCGCGCAAAATCAAAATGACCATCGGTTCGGTGACGCTTGAAGCCGAACTCTTGAAGACGCCGACCGCGGACGCCATCTGGAACGCGCTCCCGTTCACCTCCAAGGCGAATACCTGGGGCGACGAGGTTTATTTTTCCACGCCGGTGCACCTGAAACGCGAAGCCGACGCGCGCGACGTGGTGCAGGCCGGCGAGCTGGCATTCTGGACCGAGGGCGATTCCATCGCGATTGGTTTCGGCCGCACGCCGGTTTCACGCGGCGATGAAATCCGCCTCGCGTCACCGACCAACATCTGGGGCAAGGCGCTGGGAGACGTTAAACAGCTCAAGTCGGTCAAAGCGGGTGCTCCGATCAAGGTTGAGCAGGTCGGCTAGCGTCCCACAATAGTGTCTCAGTCTCAATTTCAAAATAAATGAGCCTGGCCCTTTTGAT
>NZ_JBAVEJ010000260.1:0-7684 GCF_049587675.1 Sulfuricaulis sp.
TACGCGCGTGTCCTGCGGAAATTGTTGGTGATACTCAGCCAACGCCAGCCAAGCTTCGCCATCAGCATAGGGCGTGGAGTCAATCGAAGTTAGGAAACCGCGGAATCCTCCCCCCGGGATTCGCAGCATCAGGAGCGCTTCCAGCCAGGCTTGCCGCAGGTTGGAGAAGCTTTCGTCTTGGCTGGTCTGCACGAAGCGCAGTTCCGTCAGTAACGCCAGGGCCACGGTTCCGGTATAGACGCTGCTGTAATCCATGTTTGGCGACAGCACTTTGCCCGGACCTTGTTTATCAAAAAGCAGGCCCAACCGTTCCAGCGCGTTGCGGATTTTGTTTCGCTCGACCGGCATCGACAAAAGATGGGTTTTCTCGACCAGACGTTGCGTCAGGCTCTTTCCGATCGCTAATGAATGACTGCCAAAAGCCGTGAGGAATTTTTCTATTGCCGGTCGTGCCCGCGGATCCTTCGTAAAGGCATAGTAATCGGCCAGTACCGCGGCGGTAACTGCTTGCCGGGCGAGGTTCGCAGTCGACATGCTGTCCGGCTCGGACTCCTTGTCCTCAAGGAAGTTGAAACCGTATGGCAAAAACCCGGACGGCTTCTGGACCACCAGCCAGCGATCCACGGCAAGGCCGATCGCGAGCGAGTAGTCATTGGATGGCATGCGCTGGTCCACCGATTACTGAAGTACTCAGAAAGCTCACGACGCGAAGCAGTGTGATGAGACGCTTGCAAGTTAGCATTCCGGTTTCCGCTCGAGAGGGTCTTTAAAGCACAGAATATATCATCCGAGCTCTGTTGGGATAGCGACGGATGAATCTTTATGTAACTCGAGTACGCCTCCAGCTGTGCACCGTTGATGAGCGTCTGCGTCGCGACTATTGTGTTGAAAAACTCCTTTAAGGGGGCAGGCCCTAAGCCTGAGTAACAAAGGGTACTGACCCTTTTCTGTTCTGCCGTTGAGTGATCATGGCCGGTGTGGCAGTTGCGCGCTGAGGTCGCGTAGCTGCGCTTCGAGGTCATGAATGCGATTGAGGAGAGTCAGGGCCAAGGCCAGCCCCTGGGCGTCCAGCTCGAAGTCGGTTCGCAAGCGGCACGCGGTTCTGGCGGTCACGACGCAGTCCGCGCGAAAGCCAAGCGGCTCGGCGCCGGGGTCGACCGGTATGATGGCGCCGAAATCCACCAGCTCGTGAAGTTCCGTTTCCGAAAGACCCGACAGCCCGGCGAGTTCCGTCAGCGACAATTGCTCCTGCTCATCGAGCCACAGCACTTCAGTGAGTTCGACTTTCATTTTTAAGCTCCTGTTCGAAATGTCCGCGCGGATTGAACGTCGAGCCTTCCGCGAGTTGTTGGTACAGCGCGCGATCGCGTTCGCTGACCACGCCAGGGACGGCGATTTGCACGATCGCGAAAAGATCGCCTTCGCCCGCGCGCGGCTTGGGCAGTCCGCGTTTACCGAGCCGCAGCTTTTGTCCGGCGTGCGTTCCCGGCGGTACCTTGAGCCGGACCGGGCCACCCGGCGTCGGTACATCCACGCTGGTGCCAAGCACGGCCTCCCACGGGGCCAGGGGCAGATCGAAGTACAGGTCGTGACCGCTCACCCGGAACAGCGAATGCGGGTGCAGCACGATATTGAGATACAGATCACCGTTGCGCCCGCCGTTGAATCCCTTGCCTCCCTTGCCCGGAATGCGCAGCCTTTGCCCGTCCGTGACGCCTTTGGGGATGCGCGCCTTGACGACATGCGGCACGCGACGCAACACGCCCGTGTCATCGAATTCCGGCATGCTCAGGTCGAGTTCCACCTCGGTGCCGCGATACGCCTCCTCGAGCGTGATGTGCACCGCGACTTCGTAGTCCTCCCCGGGCATCGAAATTTTGCCGTGGTCCTGGCGCGCGTGAAACCTGCCACCGCGCAGGCCGGCGAACAGGTCCGACAGATCGATATCATCGGCCGAGAAGTGCGTATCGCTGTACTGTTTCTGCCAGTCCGGGGGCGGTCGGAAGTCCTGTCCCGGCTGATAGCTACCGAGCTGATCGTAGGCGGCGCGCTTCTCCGGGTTCTTGAGCGTTTCATAGGCCTCGGCGACTTCCTTGAATTTTTCCTCGGCGTTCGGTTCCTTGGAGACGTCAGGGTGATACTTGTGCGCGAGCTTGCGATAGGCTTTCTTGATCTCCGGCACGCCGGCATTTTTTTCGATGCCTAAAATGCCGTAGTAGTCTTTGTATTTCATCAGGGCCGCCCGGAGGATGAGTGAGATGGGACGCGTCTATCATGCGCCTGGACCGAGCGATGTCAAGAATACAGGTCCTGGTTCAGCGCCGTTTCGTACACCGAGGTGGAATCAATGGGGCCAGGCTGAGGCATACCTGATTTCACGGACACCCCGATAGGCACATAATGCCTGAAGGAGGCTGTCCGATGAAGAAGCGTCCGTCGTACACCAAGGAGTTCAAGCTGGAGGCCGTGCGGTTATTGGAGCGCGACGACAAGCCTGCCGCCGTACTCGCCCGGGAGCTCGGGATCAAGCGTAACCAGCTCTACAAGTGGCAGAAGCAGTTGAGTGCCCGAGGGAAAGACGATGTGTTCCCGGGCCACGGCCGTCGGGCCGGAGCCGAGGCCGAGATCGCCCGCTTGCGCCGCGAGGTGGCACACCTCCAGGAGGAGAACGAGATTTTAAAAAAAGCCGCGCGGTACTTTGCGAGGGAATCGTCGTGAGGTACCAGTTCATCCACGACCAGGCGCGCGTGCATCGCGTTACCGCCATGTGCCGGGTGCTCAACGTCTCGCGCAGTGGCTACTACGGCTGGAAGGTACGACCCGAGAGTCGCCGTGTGCGCAGCAACCACCGCCTACTCACGCGCATTCGCGAGATCCATTGCTGCTCCCGCGAAGCCTATGGCGTCGTGAAGACGCATCGGGCGCTGTGGGATAACGGGATCGTCTGTGGCCACAACCGCCTCGCGCGGCTGCGAAGGCTACACGGCATCGTGGCTAAACGGGTACGCCGCTTCCGTGCGGCCTACGCCGCCCGGAACAGCGAACCGGCGGCACCGAACCTGCTCGAACGGCAGTTCGGCGTCTCGGCGCCGAACCGGGTCTGGGTCGGCGACATCACCTTCATCCCGACCCGCGAGGGTTGGCTCCACCTCGCGGTGCTCCTGGATCTGTACTCACGGAAAGTGGTGGGTTGGGCGATGAGCGAGCGGCAGAACCGGCAACTGACGACCGATGCCTTGATCATGGCCATCGAACGCCGGCATCCCAAACCGGGGCTCATCCACCACACGGATCAAGGCACTCTCTACGCCACTCCCACCTACCGCGGGATTCTCAAGGCCCATCATAGGCTCCCGAGCATGAGCCGCAAAGGTAACTGCTACGACAATGCGTGTGCCGAAAGCTTCTTCGGCGGACTCAAGAATGAATTGATCTGGGACCGGGACTTCCGAACACGGACTGAGGCCAGGAGTGCGATCTTCGAGTGGATCGAGGTGTTCTACAACCGGGAGCGGTTACACGAAACACTCGACTACGTCAGTCCGGTGCGGTATGAAGAGATGCGAGTTGTTCCTTAACCACGTGTCTGTGGAAACGGGTACGCCTCAAGCCCGATTTATTCCCCCGGAAAGCACCATGGCAATCACGGGCATCAAAAAATAAGGGCCAGCTTGCGCTGGCCCCACCTGATGAAGACGGCAAAGGATATTGTGGGGTTATGTGCCACCCCACAATAAGGCTTTTAGACTTTCGGCCAGCGCAGAACTATTGATAACTAACTGCTCGCGCGCCTTCCTTCTTATTTCGATTCGGCTTGGATATCGACGCGGCGATTCATCGCGCGGCCATCGGCGGTGGCATTACTGGCCACTGGATTCGACTCACCCATGCCCGAGATCACGATGCGTTTCTGGTCGACGCCGTTGTTAACGAGATATTCCTGTGCTGCTTGGGCGCGACGCATCGATAAGTCCTTGTTATATTTCTCGCTGCCGATGCTGTCGGTGTAGCCTATGACCTGAATGGTAGCGTCGTCAGGAAGTTTTTTTATCTGGACAAGGGCTTCATCGAGCCGTCGCTTGTCTTCCGCCCTCAGTACCGCCTGATCGAAATCGAACTGTGCTTTCTCGGCGATATTGATGGGTTCCGGTCGCGGTTCGATAGCAGCGATTTCTGCAGCCGCTGGAGCTGCGGGTTCAGCCGGGGCCGGCGCGGCGGCGCGTGGTAGGAGATCGGAGTCGCATTCGGTGGTCGCCGACTGAGGACTCCAGTCTGAAGTGCGCACGCAGTCACCGCTGTTGTTGCGCACGACACTTCCCGCGTTGTCATGCGCATAGCCGCTGCTCATAAGATCCGAAGCGGCAAAACTTAGCGGGGTTGCAACAAGACATCCGCCTGATATCAGGCTGGCCAATAATATTGGTTTCAGTTCCATGTCAATTCTCCTTTTTGCAAAGAGGAAAACCCACGCAAATCATTCGATAAAATACCGATAGCGTGGATCAACGTTATATTGGCAGGGCCGTACTTACGAAACCTTGATTTCACGCAAAGTTGCATTGTGAAAAAAGTATTCGGACCTGCCCCTTCAATTCCTGACGGTCATTGTCTCTGCGTGCCTCAAGCGATACTGTGCGCTATCGCGCATACAGCGATATAAATAATTTTAATAATTGAACAACCGGGCCCAGGTCACAGTTTTCGCTGATAAAGAAATATTCTGAAAACCAGTAACAAAATGGCGAATAAGCCTGCAAAAAGTTTTTGTTGTTTCATGCCGTGATCCGCGGGTGAGTGTTGGTGGCCGGAGGCCGATACAGCGGAAGTTCTTTACTGCTTTTGCGGCTAATCTAAACCTCCCGCCGGCGAGGGCGTCCACGCAGGGTGTCTGGGCGTGGATCAGGGGCATACGTTATACTTTGCCCGCCATGGCGAGCGCCCCATCCAATACCATCCTTTACGACAAAATCCGCGCGGTCGAATGGGAAAACGGCCGGCTGAAACTCATCGACCAGCGCATCCTCCCCGGCAAATTCGAACATTTATATCTCGACCATCTCCCGGAAAGCGCCAAGGCGATCACGGATATGGTGGTGCGCGGGGCGCCGGCGATTGGCGTGACTGCCGCCTATGCCGTCGTGCTGGCGGCTCGGGACCGTTATAAGGAGAACCGCAACGGCTGGCACGAGGCGATCCAAGCGGATTTGAATCTCCTGGCTGAAGCGCGCCCGACGGCGGTGAATCTGCGCTGGGCGGTGGAGCATATGCGCGGCCTCATCAATGCCGGTATTGCGGGCGACCCGGTGCCGCGGCTGCTGGCGGAAGCGCAACGCATTCATGCCGAGGACATCGCTGCCAACCGGCGCATGGGCGAGCTGGGCGCGGGGCTGATCGAGCCGGGCAGCGGTGTGCTGACGCACTGCAACACCGGGGCGCTGGCCACGGGTGGTTACGGCACGGCTCTGGGGGTGGTGCGAGCCGGCTATGCCGCCGGGAAGATCAAAAGCGTGTTTGCCGACGAGACCCGCCCCTGGCTCCAGGGTGCGCGCCTGACGGCGTGGGAGCTGGTGCAGGAGGGAATTCCGGCAACCCTGATCGCCGACAGCGCCGCGACCTATTTAATGAAGCAGGGCAAGGTGGCGTGGGTGATCGTGGGCGCGGACCGCATCGCCGCCAACGGCGATACCGCCAACAAGATCGGCACCTACATGACGGCGGTGGCGGCGCGTCACCACGGCGTGAAGTTCATGGTGGTGGCGCCCACCAGCACCGTGGACATGAACACCCCCGACGGCTCGGCGATCCCCATCGAGACCCGCGCCGAGTCTGAAGTATTGAATTACGGCGGCATGCGCACCTCGCCCGAGGGCGCCAGGGCTTGGAACCCGGCCTTCGATATCACTCCAGCGGAGCTGATTGACGCCATCGTGACCGAAAAAGGCGTGGTGAAGAACCCCACTCGCGACAAGATGCTCGCGATGATGAAAAGTAGTTAAAAACCACCTTGTTTTAAGCCTGTTTTTGGCGCTTCTCGCGCCGTCCAAACCCCCGGTTTTTAAGTGCAGATAGGGGGGTAGGCATGCTAGAATTCCGCGCTTCCACCGGTTCCGGAACAGGCAGAAAAACTATTACTTATAAGTTAATTATCAATAAGTTAACCGCGATCGGTTAACTGATTTCGACATGGAACAATTCGCCAAAGAAACCATTCCGGTCAATCTCGAAGACGAGATGAAACGCTCCTACCTCGATTACGCCATGAGCGTGATCGTGGGCCGGGCGCTGCCCGACGTGCGCGACGGCCTGAAGCCGGTGCACCGGCGTGTGCTGTTCGCCATGCACGAGCTCGGCAACGACTGGAACAAGGCCTACAAGAAATCCGCGCGCGTGGTCGGCGACGTCATCGGTAAATACCACCCCCACGGCGACACCGCGGTGTACGACACCATCGTGCGCATGGCACAGGATTTCTCCTTGCGCTACATGCTGATCGACGGCCAGGGCAACTTCGGCTCGGTAGACGGCGACGCCCCGGCGGCCATGCGTTACACCGAAATTCGCATGGCGCGCATCGCGCACGAGATGCTCGCCGACCTCGACAAGGAAACGGTCGACTACGGCCCGAATTACGACGGCAGCGAGCACGAGCCGCTGGTAATGCCGGCCCGGCTGCCGAACCTGCTGATCAACGGTTCATCGGGCATCGCGGTTGGCATGGCAACCAACATTCCGCCGCACAACCTGAACGAAGTCATCAGCGCCTGCCTCGCGCTCATCGACGACGAAAACATCACGATCGACGAGCTGATAAAACACATTCCCGGCCCGGATTTCCCGACGGCGGGAATCATCACCGGCGTCGACGGCATCCACGAGGCCTATCGCACCGGGCGCGGACGGGTTTACGTGCGCGCGCGGGTCGAGATCGAAACCGAGGAAAAACGCGGACGGCAATCCATCGTCGTCACTGAGCTTCCGTACCAGGTGAACAAGGCGCTGCTGCTCGAGCGTATCGCCGAGCTGGTACAGGAAGGCAAGATCGAGGACATCGCCGAGCTGCGCGACGAATCGGACAAGTCTGGCATGCGCATGGTGATCGACCTCAAGCGCGGCGCGGTCGCCGACGTGATCCTGAACAATCTTTACGAACACACGGCGATGCAGAGCGTGTTCGGCATCAACGCGGTGGCGCTGGTCAGCGGCCAGCCGCGCCTGTTGAATCTTAAAGAGCTGCTCGAAGCCTTCATTCGTCACCGGCGCGAAGTCGTCACGCGCCGTTCGATCTACGATCTGCGCAAGTCACGCGACCGCGCGCACGTTCTCGAAGGCCTGGCGGTCGCGCTGGAAAGCATCGACGAGATGATCGCACTGATCAAGGCAGCCAAGGACCCGGACGACGCGCGCGTGAAAATGCTCGCGCGCACCTGGCCGGCGAAACTCGTGACCAAGATGCTGGCGGCGGGCGCCGCCGATCTGACCCGGCCGGAAGGACTGGACAAGATTTACGGGTTGACCGCGAAGGGCTATCGCCTGACGGAAGTGCAGGCGCAGGCGATCCTCGATCTGCGGCTGCATCGCCTCACCGGCCTCGAGCAGGAGAAGCTGCGCAACGAATACGCCGACATCCTCAAGACCATCGCCGACCTGCTTGATATTCTCGGCAACCCCGGGCGCCTGATGAAGG
>NZ_JBAVEJ010000261.1:0-2353 GCF_049587675.1 Sulfuricaulis sp.
ACCAACATGCATGGAGGTGAAACATGCCTGACATCATGAAGTTTATTGTTGGCGAAGGTTCGATCGAGAAAGATCCGGCAGGCAATCTGCTCGGGCTGGGCGAGTGGTCGGAAGACATCGCCAGGAAAACGGCGGCGGATCTCGGCATCACGCTCACGCTCAAACACTGGGAAGTGATTAATTTTTTGCGCGATCATTACCGCATGCATGGCCCGGCGAAGCATGCTCGTCATCTGCTCCAGCCTCTGGAGGAGAAATTCGCCGGAAAAGGCGACCGGAAATATCTTTATCTCCTGTTTCCGGGCGGCGTCATCACCCAGGCGAGCAAGATCGCGGGACTGCCGGCGCCTCCGGACAGCGTGGACTCTTCTTTCGGGACAGCGTTGTAACGGCAGGATTCCTGCTGTCCACTGCCACGCGCGCCACGGACGGGGTATGAATACCCGGTTTATCCCGTGATTTGATGCGTCAGCTACTCGCCGCCTCGAGCCGCTCGACTTCCTCTTCCTGCTGCTGCAGCGCCCACATATGGGCGTAAGCACCGTTGCGCACGAGCAGTTCGTTGTGCGTGCCGCGCTCGACGATACGACCGTGGTCCATCACCAGGATCTGGTCGGCGTCCATGATGGTGGAGAGCCGGTGGGCGATGACCAGGGTGGTGTGATTGGTGGCGATTTCCAGCAGTTCGGCCTGAATCGCCTTTTCGGTGCGCGAATCCAGCGCCGAAGTGGCTTCGTCGAACACCAGGATCGGCGGATTTTTCAGCAGCGTGCGCGCGATGGCCACGCGTTGTTTCTCGCCGCCGGAGAGCTTGAGGCCGCGTTCGCCTACCGTCGTGTCATATTGGTCCGGCAGCGATTCCACGAACTGGTCGATGTGTGCCGCCCGCGCTGCCTCGATGATTTCCTCGCGCACCGCATCCGGCTGCCCGTAAGCGATATTGTAATAAATGCTGTCGTTGAACAGCACTGTGTCTTGCGGCACGATACCAATCGCCCGGCGCAGGCTTTTCTGCGTCACCGCACGAATGTCCTGGCCGTCGATCAGGATGCGTCCGGTGGTGGCGTCGTAGAACCGGAACAGCAGCCGCGACAGCGTGGATTTACCGGCGCCGCTCGCGCCCACCACCGCCACTTTGTGCCCCGCGGGCACGTCGAAGCTGATGTCCTGCAGGATCTGGCGCCGGACGTCGTAGCCGAAGCTGACATGCTCGAAGCGGACCGCGCCGCCGCTGACCTTCAGTTCGCTGGCATCGGGCGCGTCGCTGACTTCGGTGTGACGCTCCAGCAGTCCGAACATGCGCTCCATGTCCGCCAGCGAGTGGCGGATTTCGCGGTAGACGAAGCCGAGGAAATGCAGCGGCATGTAGAGCTGGATGAGGAAGGCGTTAACCAGCACCAGATCGCCGATGCTCATGGTCCCGCGAACCACGCCCTGGCCGGCCATGAGCATGAGGATGGTCACGCCCACGGCGATGACCGCACCCTGACCTATGTTGAGCAGCGACAGCGAGGTCTGGTTGCGGACCGCGGCTTTTTCCCAGGATTGCAGGGTTTCATCGTAGCGGCGCGCCTCGAAGCCCTCGTTGCCGAAATACTTGACGGTTTCGTAGTTGAGCAGGCTGTCTATCGCGCGGGTGTTGGCCTTGGAGTCCATCTCGTTCATGTTGCGGCGGAAGATCATGCGCCACTCGGTGACCACGAGCGTGAACGCGATGTACACTACCAGCGTGACCAGCGTCACTACGCAGAACCACGGGTCGTATTTGACGAGCAGGATAATCGCCACGAAACCGATTTCGAGTATCGTTGGCAGGATGTTGAACAGCATGAAATTGAGCAGGAAGCGGATGCCCGCGGTGCCGCGCTCGATGTCGCGTGACATGCCGCCGGTCTGGCGTTCGAGATGGAAGCGCAGCGAAAGATTGTGCAGGTGCTCGAAGACCCTGAGCGCCACGCGCCGGATCGAGCGTTGCGTGACCTTGGCGAACACCATGTCGCGCAGTTCGCCGAACGTCGAGTTGGCCAGACGCAGGGCGCCATAGGCGACGAGCAGAAAGATCGGCAACGCCAGCGCGGCCCGGGACGGGCTGAGCGCATCTACGATTTCCTTGAGCACCAGCGGGACGGAAACGGTCGCGACCTTGGCGAGCGCCAGAAACGCGAGCGCCAGCACCACCCGCCCGCGGAATTCCCACAAGTAGGGCAAAAGCGATTTGATCGCTTTCCAGTCGCTCTGGCGGGCGGGGGGTTTTCCGTAATGTTTCGGGCGCATCGGCTTGGCGGCGTCAAAGCGTGGTTGGAACGAATTCTACCCGATCTGCGTCATATCCTTGTAATGATTGTCAGTGAAG
>NZ_JBAVEJ010000262.1:0-1880 GCF_049587675.1 Sulfuricaulis sp.
TCGCCAAAGGGCGCCCGCGCCGCCAAGCGCGGACTAATGGGCGCCTCGCGGCGCTCCATCCCCTCGCTTGATGCGAGGGCGAAGGCGGAAAGGGACTACGGCGTACCCGGCGCCGATAAAGAATACGGGCGATGACGCTTGTCCGGGCGCAGCCCGACGCCCTCGCACCGCGCAGCGGAATGACGGAGGCGTGACTTGCCTGTGAGGCAGGTGCGGTTCTAGCTCTAGCGTGCGTTTGGAGCGGACTGAATCGCACTATTATCCGTTCGTCCCCGCGAAAGCGGGGACCCAGAGCCAAAAGGGCTGGATTCGCGCTTCCGCGGGAATGAACGGAATGCTTCCGTCGTAATGCCAAACTGCAAGGGCGCGATTCGAGAGGGTCTAAAAGCTCATGCACATCATCCACCGCCGCGGCTGGGAAATTCCCGAGCGTCAGGCCACGCCCGAACATCTCGCCTTCAGCCGCCGCGCATTTTTAGTGGGCGGCGCAAGTGCGATGGCTTTAGCGCCGTGCGCCGCCAATGCGCAGCGCGTGGCCGATCTCGCCAAGCTGCCCGATCCGACGGCCAATCTCTATCCCGCCAAGCGCAACCCGAAATTCACGCTCGACCGGCCGATCACCGCCGAAAAGATCAACGACAATTACAATAATTTCTACGAATTCGGCACCTCGAAATACATCGCCGAAGCTTCGCAGGCGCTGCCGATCCGGCCGTGGACGGTCAAGATCGACGGCATGGTGGAGAAGCCGCAGGAAATCGGCATCGACGATCTCATCCGCAAGATGACGATTGAAGAGCGCCTCTATCGTCACCGCTGCGTCGAGGCCTGGAGCATGGCCATCGCCTGGACCGGCTTCCCGCTCGCCAAGCTGATCGACTTCGCCCGCCCGCTCGGCTCCGCCAAGTTCGTCAAGATGACGACCTTCATGGATGCCAAGCTGGCGCCGGGACAGAACATGTCCTGGTTCCCCTGGCCCTATGTGGAAGGGCTCACGCTGGCCGAGGCGGGAAACGAGCTCGCCTTCATCGCCACCGGCTGCTACGGCCATCCGCTCGACAAGCAGCACGGCGCGCCGTTGCGGCTGGCGGTGCCGTGGAAATACGGCTTCAAGTCGATCAAGTCGATCGTGCGCTTCAGCTTCGTCGAGCAGCGGCCGAAGGGCTATTGGGAGGCGCTGCAATCGTCCGAATACGGCTTCTGGGCCAACGTCAATCCGACGGTGCCGCATCCGCGCTGGAGCCAGGCGAGCGAAGAGCTGATCGGCACCGGCGAGCGCCGCCCCACGCTGATCTTCAACGGCTATGGCGACTACGTCGCCGGCCTCTACAAGGGCCTGGAGAACGAGCGGTTGTGGGCGTGAGGGGCCGATAACCGTGGTTTTCCGTCGCTTCGACCAAGCAGCTGGCGCCCCACGGAAAACCCAGGGGGCGAGTGGTGCGCTTCAGCCAAATAATTATACGAAATTTATTTTTCCTCTTCCGGCTGCAAGCTAGCCTTGGCAGGCGAACCGTGCGGGATAACGCCCGCAAGAATTAGCCTGCCCACACGATCCGGCGCGGCCGGCTCGATCAGGAAACGTCCAGGAGTCAATCCATGAAGAAAGTCTTCGCGCTGCTCAGCGCGGCTTTGGCCGCGCTGGCGATGTCTGCCGCGTCGGCCAACGCTCAACAGCCGATCGTGATCAAGTTCAGCCACGTCGTCGCTAACGACACGCCGAAGGGCAAAGGCGCGCTCAAGTTCAAGGAGCTCGCCGAGAAATACACCAACGGCAAGGTGAAGGTTGAAGTCTACCCGAACTCGCAGCTGTTCAAGGACAAGGAAGAGATGGACGCGCTGCAGCTCGGCTCGGTGCAGATGCTGGCGCCGTCGACCGCGAA
>NZ_JBAVEJ010000263.1:0-5481 GCF_049587675.1 Sulfuricaulis sp.
GCGGTTCAGTTGCCCCTGAGGGCCGGCTTGCTTGGCCAGCGCATCATTGTCGCCGTCCCGATCGCGCTCGCGCGCCTGGATCTTTTCAATGTAGCGCGCGTTGCACTGCGCTACGGCTTTCTTGAGCATCTGCAGGTGCCCGACGATCTCGTCCTGTGTTCGGACCCAGGTTTCGATGTACAGGCACTCCTTGGTATCGATCTTTGCCGGAAAGGCCTCTTTGGACAGGTGATCGGTGAAATCATGACACCAGTCAACCGGCGCCTTGTGCGTGAGCCGGAAGCAGAGGTCGATGTACGGTTCCTTGCGGATTCGCGGCGGGCGCGTTTCGTCGATGCCCGTGATTCTGATATCGCTGATGCCTTCCATACTGTGGTTCCTCGATTTAGCGCGGGCTGGCCCGTGGGTCGTTCAGTATCACTATACGCGCAAAACCGGGGCGGGACCGCAAATGGAATGACTTTTGCTGAAGTCAGTATGTAAGCGCCTATTGCACCGTGAGGTTCGTCGGGGCGGCGGGCGCAAGCGTGTCACCCGGCGCGACCAGCCCACCAATCATGCTTCTACCCTGTGTATCCTGAAGGACAATAGCCGCCCAAAGGGCGGCTATTGGTCATTCACTACCTGTTGCTGCCCAGGGTGCAACAGAACTCGTTGCACCCGTTCGGCGGCGCGAATGTCCGCTGGACATTCGCGACAACACCGCCTCACCCCGCCTCCGCGGGCATGACAATCAAGGAGGTTGTCATCACCGTCCCGACTAAAGCATTCGAGGGCAGGTTACAGTGTGACAAAAAATATCTGAAGGAAATTAATTAAAGCATGTCATGCCCGCGGAGGCGGGCATCCAGGTTTTGCATATCATCCCCGCGTCAGCGGGGATTCTGCCGCCCCTTTCAACATTTACATTTATGTCGCAAAAATGGGGCCAGAGCACGGTTCTCGCCAATATTCAGAACAATTGTGATCTGATTCCGGTTGTGTGACGTCTGAAAGCTGGTCATACTTTTTTATTATGCGCTTATGCCGAAATAGATTTGTCCTGCTCATCCTTGGTGTCTTTGTCCTGCTCATGAATTCATCTGCACAGGCACAGGACAAATACACCCAGGCACGCCAAGGCATGATTCAAGAGATTGAAGCGGATGCTCGTTCGACCAGTTTCTATATCAATAAAAAAGAACTCGACCCGAAGGTGATGGACGCCATGGGCAAGGTGCCCCGCCATGAATTTGTACCTGGGCAAGTGCGTCATCTAGCCTATGAAAACCGTCCGCTACCCATCGGGCATGGGCAAACCATCTCTCAGCCCTACATCGTCGCGCTAATGACAGACCTGCTGGAACCCAAGCGACAACATAAAGTGCTGGAAGTGGGCACCGGCTCGGGTTACCAGGCCGCGATTCTGGCGGAACTTGTCGCCGAGGTGTTCACCATCGAAATCATTGAACCTCTTGGCAATGAGGCCAAGGAGCGGTTGAAGCAACTGAATTATAAAAATGTTCATGTCCGTATCGGTGATGGTTATTACGGCTGGGAAGAGCAGGGGCCCTTTGATGGCATTGTCGTGACGGCGGCAGCCAGCCACATCCCGCCACCATTGATCCAGCAGCTCAAGCCCGGGGGGCGAATGGTGATCCCGGTGGGTAGCCGATTTATGGTCCAACAACTCGTAGTGGTGGAAAAAGATGCCAAGGGAAAACTCACAACCCGTCAAATCCTGCCGGTCAGGTTTGTACCCTTAACCGGCGCGCACTAAACACGCAGACATGATGGAAAACCAGCGGCGACCCCCCAGTTATTCCATCGCTTTACTTTCGGCCACGGCACTGGCGTATGAAATACTGTTGATGCGGTTGTTTTCCATTATCCAGTGGCACCACTTCGCCTACATGATTATCAGCCTGGCCCTGCTCGGTTATGGCGCCAGCGGCACGTTCCTGTCACTGACCGCGCACCGGCTGTTGCCGCGTTTTCCCCTGGCCTATCTCGGCAACCTGGCCATGTTTGGCGTGTCAGCGGTTGGCTGTTATCTGATCGCCCAGCAGGTGTCGTTTAATCCCGAGGAAATATTATGGGACTTTCATCAATTGCTACGGCTGATGCTGATTTATCTGGTACTTGCTTTGCCGTTCTTTTTTGTTGCCAACGGCCTTGGTCTGGCGTTGGCCCATTATCGCGATGAAATAACCCGAGTCTATGCCGCCGATCTGCTGGGCGCCGGTATTGGCAGCCTCGGCATTGTGCTGTTGTTGTTTCTGGTTTTTCCCGCCACCGCGTTGCAAATCCTTGGGACCCTGGGGTTTGCGGCGGCCGCCTTGGCCTCGTGGGAATTAAAATTCCGGCCGCGACGAATAACTCTTGTTCTTATCTTGCTCGCATTCATCCCTCTGATGTTACCCGCTGGCTGGACGGTGCTGGCGATCTCACCCTACAAGGGGATGAATCAAGCCTTGCAAATCAGTGGCACCCGTATCATCGATGAGTATTCCAGCCCCTTGGGGCTGATCAGTGTGATGGAAAGTCCACAGGTACCCTTGCGCGAGGCGCCGGGATTAAGCCTCAATGCCACTAGTGAACCACCGCCCCAACTCGGTGTATTTACCGATGCCGATGCGATGACCGTCATCACGGCGCACACGGATGAGCGAGAAAAACTCGCCTACCTGGACCAAATCACCTCGGCACTTCCTTACCATATAAAAAACCCAGAAAAGATTCTCATCCTCGGTGTCGGCGGTGGAGCCGAAGTGTTACAAGCCAACTACCATGGGGCAGGGCACATCGATGCCGTGGAACTCAATCCGCAGGTTGTCGACCTGGTGCGAATGAAATATAGAGCCTTTGCCGGCGATCTTTATACAGCCGCCAATGTTGATGTACATATCACCGAAGCGCGAGGATTTGTCAGTGGCAGTAAAGAACGCTACGACCTGATCCAGGTAACGTTATTGGACTCCTTCGGCGCTTCTGCGGCCGGGCTCTATTCATTAAGCGAGAACTATCTTTATACAGTCCAAGCGCTACAGGAATATCTCGCGCACCTGAGTCCCGATGGAATGCTTGCGTTCAGCAGTTGGATCAAACTGCCGCCCCGCGACAGCTTGAAACTGTTTGCCACCGCCGTGGAGGCATTACGTCAATCGGGAATCAATGAACCGGAGAAACGACTGGTGCTGATCCGTGGCTGGCAGACCGGTACCTTGTTGATAAAAAACAGCCCATTCAGCGAAACAGAAATCCATAGCATTAAAAAGTTCTGCGATGCACGTTCCTTTGATACGGACTATTTTCCCGGTATCACTATTGCTGAAACCAATCGTTACAATGTCCTGGCCGAGCCTTATTTTTTTCAGGGCGCGCAGGCCTTGCTCAGTGATCACGCGGCAAGCTATTTGCAGAATTACAAATTCATCCTGCAACCAGCCAGCGACGACCAGCCTTACTTTTTCCATTTTTTCAAATGGGGCGTATTAAATGAAATTCTTGCCTTGCGCGGCGAGGGCGGTATGCCGTTGCTGGAGTGGGGCTACCTGATACTCATCGCCACATTAGTCCAGGCACTCATTGCCAGTCTGGTATTGATCCTGCTGCCGCTGTGGGTATCCCAGCGCCTGCTCAAAAATAAAACCGAGAATATCAGCCGTAGCCGGATAAGCGGCTACTTTTTTGCACTGGGACTCGCATTTTTATTTATCGAGATCGCCTTCATCCAGAAATTCATTCTGTTTCTACATCATCCTCTCTATGCCACCGCCATGGTTCTTTCCGGCTTTCTCCTTTTTGCGGGGCTCGGCAGCGCTTGGTCGCAGCGTTATGCCAATTCGCGGTCGTATAAAATCGGCGTAAATGGGGCGGTAACAGGAATTATATTGGTAGGGTTGCTTTATCTCCTGGCGCTAGGGCCATTATTTTCTCTGTTGAACTGGTTGCCGACATTCGTGAAAGTTGTCATTTCAGCCCTGCTCATTGCTCCACTGGCCTTTTGTATGGGTATGCCATTTCCATTGGGAATGGCACGATTGGGTAAGGCCGCGCCTGCTTTTATCCCCTGGGTGTGGGGAGTGAATGGCTGTGCATCGGTCTTGAGTGCGGTGATGGCCACCATTCTTGCGATCCATTTTGGATTTACGGTGGTGGTGATATTAGCGCTGATGTTGTATGCGATGGCGACGATGGTTTTCAGTGGAAGATGGGGTGAGGAGAAAAAATTGGAGTCAGAGTGAATCTGCCCCTATTTCCAGGGAACATCATGGATAAATTGCTGTCTTATAAGCAACAGATAGAACCCCTTCGCCGTTACAGCCATATGTCACATTATTTAACCAAAACATTCGTCCGCATCTTCACCGTCGGCGCAGCATTAACGTGCAGCATTGCGTTCGCAGCCACGGTAACTGCTGAAACAGTGGCGCCGAAGAACAGCTCACAAAGCATTGCCCCCGCAAAATCATCGCCTCCAATCGATTTGATTTTACCCGATCCCGCCATTCGCGCTACTCATATGCCGTTTTCATGGTATCTAAACAAACAAAATGCCAATGTCGTGAATAACCAAGAGAAAGAGAACAGGGCGTCGCCCTCCACTCCGGCATTGTTTCCAGGTCAGGAGACACGTCCGACGACATCGTTGATGATTGGTTGGTTACCATCCAAAGAGGGCACGAGCACAACCGGCCTGTATCAACCCGGGCCATATCAATACGCCACGACAGGAACCCAAGGAGACTGCCAGACCATGGACAGGACAGCCAGTAACACTGAGGCAACTACTGACGGTGGCAGGAAGGGTCTGCATCTGCCCACGGGTTGGATACTGGGAATGTGCTTACACTATTAGATTTTTTTCATGAATAGACATCATTGGTCTGAGTGATTTAAAAAAGCCCCACGAGTTTCTACACCCGCTTAGCAAACACCGCCCCCGGACGCTTCTGGCTGTTGGCCCTGAGGCTCACGTGGAATAATTCGGGTCCGACCACCGTTATTGCAATCCGGCCTAGTCGGGCCTTCGGAGACGATTCCGATCATCGACGGGGAGTTGGGGCTCTCGACCTGGCAGAATATTTTTTTTTGTGAATTCGACGGCCCGCGAGCTGAGCGCAAGATTATCTGTATCGTGATGGCGGATTAACAATCGGGAATGGCTCGCTTCTCTCGCGGGTCCTAGCGACCGCTCTCCAGCTTGTGTTTAATTGCCGCCAACTCCTGCTCGACGCCGGCAAATTCATCATACGAATGCGTCGTCCGCGAATACCAATAGCGGCTATTGCCCGCATCGCCTTCGATCTTGTGCAGCACGGCGTGAATCCAGCACGCGAGCGGGTCGTCTTCGTCCTGCTGCACGATCTTGTGCGCGCGTTGCCAATTACCGGCAAGCGCGGCGTCAATAGCGTCTAGCAGATCGGTCTTCATGCGCGGACGATAGTGCAAGGTCTTACCTTGCTTCCACCAGAAGTAAACGGAAAAACCGTGTCAGAC
>NZ_JBAVEJ010000264.1:0-12811 GCF_049587675.1 Sulfuricaulis sp.
GGTATAGAGCAACCTTTGCTTCGCCTGCTCAATGCGCGCCCATAACACGCGATTGCGCGGGTCGGTGAGATTCGGAATCAGGTTATTGAGGCGGCAAGCGAGACAGTACGGGTTGGGATCATCCTCCGACACCATCCAGTTGCAGACTTTTTCCTCCCGGTAATTCCGGCACTGGAGCCATGACCGGCCGGAGGCGGCGGGAGCCAGGGCGCGCCAGCGGGTGTCATCGTGCGGCTCGATGGCGCACAACAGCAGCTGTTGTGGAAGAAAACCCAGGGCGCGTCCACAGACGAGGCACTTCGTACTCTCGAAGTAAACCGTGTTGCCGCAGACACAATGAAAGTTGCGCATGAAATCCGTCGGTCCTGATGTCTCCCGCCAATTTAAGCGCGCGGACAGCCAGCGGCAAGTACTATTTTTCCGCCGGCATTCATGAATTTGGAATTCCTGTCGATGTCTGTTTCAAGCAGACCAAGCCAGTATCCCCAGTCCGACGGTGATCACCGCAATGGCGACGACACGCTGGCCAGCGTGCTCGCGCTCCTTGAAGGCAAAGATGGAAAGCAGACCGGCAATGACAATCCCCGCGTTGGTAAAGGCGACGGCGTATGCAGCGGAGAGATATTGCATCGCGAAGATCACCAGTCCGTAGGCATTGCCGATGAACAGCCCGGCGGGCAACCAGCGGACTATCGGCGGCATCGTCGCGGGACGCCAGCGTCCGAAGCGCACGCGCTGCTCAATGCTGAGCGCGACGAACGAGACAAACAGATCGGTGCTCACGAGCCCGAGCTGCGCGCCATAAGTCGGCAGACTCGTCACCGCCAGCTTGTTGCTCAGCGAATACACGCTGGTGGCAAACGCCGCGATCACGGCCCAAAGCAGCGCGCGGCGGCTGTCGCCATGTTTCGCGCTCGCCGCCATCAGCAATAAACCGCCGACGGAAACGAGTATCCCCAGCCATCCCGTTGCAACGATCACCTCGCCAAAGAACAGGCTGCTCCAGACGGCGATCAGCAAGGGCGAACTGCGCGCGATGGGATAAACCAGCGCCACCGGCGCGCGCCGATAGGCGGCACCCAGCACGAGAAAGTAAACGCTGTTGGCCAGCGCCGAGATGACCAACAGGCCGGCGAGGGAGTACGACCAATGAGCCTCTGTCGCGAGCGCGTACAGCGACCACGGGCCGAGGATGACGAGATAACCAACGAGCGCCCACCACAGAAACCGGCTGTCGGGATGACTGGCGCGCGCCAGCAGGTTCCAGGCGACATGCATCAACACCGCCGCCGTGAGCGCCAGCGCCGCGGCGATCATATCAGCAGCGTAGCGTGCGCTATAAGCACGGCTCTAAGAACTAACTTTATTTGTTATCACAGCAGGTACCGCTGCATATCCAGCGCGCCGTGAAACACACCAAGGATATCTACGTCTCCGTCTGCCCTGACGAGATAAGCGATACGATAATGCCCGTAAAGCAAAATACGAATATCATCATTCTGATGCTTGTCATATCGGTATCCGATCTCTGGGAATTGAGTCAGTAATTGGGCCTTCGCGTATATACCGGTAATTACCTGAACTGCTGCACCTGGGTTATCAACAGCGATGAAATCATAAATGTTCTTCATCCACCGTTCCGCCTCCGAGGTCCAGCTTATTTTTGCCATGTCTTGATTCTATGCTGCATTTCCTCGTTGCTGATTTTGCGATTCTCCTTGGAGTCTTTTAAACCACGCTCAACCATTCTGGCGAAAGCCAGCTCGCGCAGGATTTCATCATAAGAACTATCATCCGGCTGCTGCTGGATGATCCTCGTCATCTGTTCCTTGGCTGAGGACATGGGTTACCTCTTCATTAATCTCTAAAAATCAGTATATGCCGCGACGATATTTGCTGCCAACCAGCTTGAAGAAACCATTTTTTCGTAGCAGGCAAACGAGTGAGCGCAACGAACCCGGCCCGCGGGCCGGGTTCCCGTGGCGATCGCGTCTAAACCACGCTGCCGAAACTCTTGTCGGTGGCTCCCGCCGGCGCCTTGAGCCCGGCGATAAGGCAGCCCTGCGCCACCGGACCGGCCGGAAAGAGCTGATAGAGGTACTTCATGCCGCCTTTCCCGTGAAACTTCTCATCCAGCGCATCGTGCAACTCGCGCATGTTGATGTTGATCTCCTCGTGCTTGACGTAGTACTGCTGCAACGCGCGCACCGCTTCCCAGTGGTCCTCACCGAGCATGAGCCCTTCCCGCTGCGCGGTCTTGACGGCTAGCTCGCGCGTCCAGTCCGCTGGCGCGTGAGGGAACCTGGCATCCTTGGTCGTTACACTTTCGTCTTCCTTGATCGCATCTAATAGACTGGTCATGGCTCGACCTCCTTTCGTCATCCTGAAGTTGATTTCATGCATGCACTATTCTCCACGCGTTTTGACGAACATCAACCATGGCCTTATGAACGGCTAAACCCCCACATTCCAGCGAGGATTCTTGTAAGCGTTGGCCAGGGCCAGAAGTAGTGTGTGGGCTGAAGTGTCTAGGTTGGGGTGAGCCCTGCGAACCCCAACAAAATCATCGTTCGCCGTATTCGTTGCTGGCCTCGTGCCGATCCCCATCCGCCCAATCCGGACCCACAATTCCTTGGGCAATAAACCGATGGATACTTGAATGGGGCCAATCCACCGGTCTTGTCACATAACCGTGCTTCACCGGGTTATAGTGAATGTAATCCACGTGGCGCTCATAATCTTTTTCATCACGTATCAAATGCTCCCAGAAGCGCCGCTGCCAGATGCCGCGCTCGCCCTTTCCCGCCCGGCTTCTGTTGCGCCGTTCGCCCGCCAGCAACCTGCGCGAGAATCCGATTTTGATCAACATCCAGCGAGTGGAAAAGTCCTTATCGTTTTTCGGCAATGTCCAGATGGCGTGAAGATGGTCCAGGAGCACCACCATCGCATCAATGCGGAACGGATACCGGGATTGCACCTCGCGGATTACCGCTCGCAGGACATCGGCATGATCCACCAACAAACTCCGGCTCCGCTCGGCAAGATTGACGGTGAAGAAATAGCTTGCTCCGGGAACCCCTGCGCGGCGATAACGCATGAGAACGATAACTCAACGAAGTTTTGTTTGTGTTTGTTGGGGTTCACTGCGCTCACCCCAACCTACAAGCTATGAGAACAACGTCCAACTCATTAACGTTTCCAGCTTCCTACCAGCGGGTGAACAGATGCGCAGTTTCTGGAAGACCAGTCTTTGATAATGCCGTTTTGCGTTATCAGAGTAAGTTCGTATGGAGTTCCCCAATGTGCACGCTATGCGACCGTCGGGTAGTGAAACTGATCTTATTGGAATGCCGGCACGATCAATAAATTCATTTACAGGGGCGCCTTTCCATGAGTTACCTATATCACCAAGTGTAGCGACGCAACCTGCTAATACAGAACAGGCGATGAACGCGACAGAAAGACGCTTAACCATGACGTCTTCCAGCGATAATAGCCGACATAATCCAAGCGAGCCATCCGAGCAAGTACAAACCGACCCAAAAAGTATAGAAATTCAAAAACAGGCCAGTTACCGCGATTGTTTTGTAGCTATAGTAGATTTGGGCGAGCACCGGAAACAAGAAAGCAAGGAAAGCAGACCAGAAACCGAATCCTTCATAGTCAACGAGGACAGTGTAAAGATGTAACGCAAGTCCAGCGAAACCGAGGAACCACCCAAGGAGCACGACTAGCACCATCATTCGACACCTCCTTGTAAACGTAGGTTGGGGTGAGCGCAGTGAACTCCAACACAATCCCCCCCATGTTGCCCTTATACTTTCGTCATCAAACCCTCGATCTCAGATTTGTTGGGGTTCATTTCATTCACCCCAACCTACATGAAAGCTATTTACCCAGCAACTTTAGAAATTCCTTTTCGTCCAACATCGTGACGCCCAATTCCCGGGCCTTGTCGGCTTTCGAACCTGGCTCCTCACCCACGATAACGTAATCCGTTTTCTTCGAGACACTGCCGGCGATCTTGGCGCCTAATTCTTGCAGCCTGCGCTTGGCTTCATCGCGGGTCATGGTGGAAAGCCCGCCGGTGAGAACGAAGGTCTTGCCTACAAGCGCCGAGGATTTTTTGACGCGCGCGGGCTTGAACCAGTGGATACCGGCCTTGAGCAGGTCGCGGATCACGCCGCGGTTGTGCTTTTCATGGAAGAAACTGGAAATGTCCTCGGCCATGGCCGGGCCAATGCCGTGTATCTGTTCCAGCGTTTCCCGGTCAGCGTCCATGATGTCATCCATCGAACCGAACTGATCCGCGAGCAGTTGCGCGGTGGCTTCGCCCACTTGCGGGATGCCAAGTGCGTGGAGAAAACGCGCGAGCGTGGTGTTCTTGCTCTTTTCGATCTGTTCGAGAAGATTCTGTGCCGATTTCTCGGCCATGCGCTCGAGATCGGCAAGCGCGTCTTTCTTGAGGCGGTAGATATCGGCCACGGTTTTCACCATGTCCTTGTCCACCAATTGCTGCACCAGCTTGTCGCCGAGACCCTCGATGTCCATCGCGTGGCGCGAGGCGAAATGCAGGATCGCGCCCATGCGCTGGGCGGAGCACACGAGCCCGCCCATACAGCGGTGCGCCGCTTCCTCCTCTTCACGAATGACTTGCGAGCCGCATACCGGACACTTGTCCGGTGTGTGCCACTTGCGTGCACCGCGCGGGCGTTTTTCC
This sequence comes from Sulfuricaulis sp., assembly GCF_049587675.1. Classification (GTDB taxonomy): domain Bacteria; phylum Pseudomonadota; class Gammaproteobacteria; order Acidiferrobacterales; family Sulfurifustaceae; genus Sulfuricaulis. The sequence goes on from NZ_JBAVEJ010000264.1 coordinate 4,721, forward strand.
TTAATCACGCCTACGACCTCGGGAATGACGTCGCCAGCGCGCCTTACGATAACAGTGTCGCCGATGCGCACGTCCTTGCGCTCAACCTCGTCCTGATTGTGCAGCGTCGCGTGTGTCACGGTCACGCCGCTGACCTGAACCGGCCTGAGCACCGCGACCGGCGTGATCACGCCGGTGCGGCCGACCGACGCCATGATGTCCTCGACGACCGTGGCCTCTTCCTGCGCTGGCAGCTTGTGCGCGATCGCCCAGCGCGGCGCACGCGCCGTGAAGCCCAGCTGATCGCGCGCTCGCAGGTCGTCTACCTTGTACACCACGCCGTCGATCTCGAACGGCAGCTTATCGCGTTTGGTGAGAATTTCCTGATAATACTGGAGGCACTCATCCGGACCATGCACCACGCGGAAAAATTCGGTGACACGAAAGCCCCAGTCTTTCAAATGTTTCGACACTTCTGAATAATGCCGGGCAACCGGCTCGGAAACCTCGCCCAATCCCCAGGGGAAATAACTCAGCGGACGCGACGCAGTGACGCGCGGATCGAGCTGACGCAGCGAACCTGCAGCGGCGTTGCGCGGGTTAGCGAAAACCTTGCTGCCCTGCTTCAGTTGTTCGGCGTTGAGGCGCTCGAAATCCTTTTTTGGGATCACGACTTCGCCGCGTACTTCGACGACCTTCGGCCAACCTTTGCCTTGCAGGTGCAGCGGCACGGTCTTGATGGTGCGCACGTTCGCCGTCACGTCCTCGCCGGTGCTGCCGTCACCGCGCGTGCCGGCCTTCATCAGCACGCCGTGCTCGTAACGCAGGCTCACCGAGGTACCGTCAAACTTGGGCTCTGCGGTGTATGCAACATCGCCCTCGATCTCCAGGCTCTTGCGCACGCGCTGATCCCACTCGCGCGTCTCGTTGTCGTCGAAGGCGTTATCCATCGAGGTCATCGGGATTTTGTGGCGCACCTCGCCGAACTCGGACAGCGGCGCCGCGCCGACGCGCTGCGTCGGCGAATCGTGCGTGATCAGTTCGGGATGGTCGGATTCGATCTGCTGCAGCTCGCGCAACAGCTTGTCGTATTGCGGGTCGGCAACGACAGGATCGTCGAGGACGTAGTAGCGGTAGTTGTGGTAATTGATCTCTTGGCGAAGCTCTTCCGCGCGTTCGCGGAGCTTGTCCGCACCGCTCATAAGGTAGCGGCTTCGTTGAACAGCTTCAGCGCCGTCTCGCTTCCCGGGGGAATGCCGAAGGCGCGCATTTTTTCCTCGATGTCCTCGATCTGGTGGTGGATCACCGCGATGCCCTTGTCGGTGAGTGGGCGGCGGTTCTGGTCCTGGAGTTTTCCGCCCAGCGTATCGGCGATTTCCCGGGTGGTCGCCACCATCTTATCGAACAGCGCACCCGGGTGGTACGCGCACGGCACGCTCATGAACAGCGTGAGTCCCAGTGTTTCGAAACTGTCCCAGGCCGCGGGATCGAATCCGCTCGACTCGTCGAGATTCGCGAGGCTGAAAAGAAACCGGCTGCCGGGAGCGACGGTATTCTTCATGTGAAAAATATTCATCGCGCCGAGCTCCATGCCCGCGTGGCGCGCCGCCATTTCAATGGCGCGACCCGGAAACGCGGTGTCGGTGTTCGGCACGATGTGAATGCCGGCGATCACGTCATAGGTGTCGCAAAACTCTTGCAGCTCCCGGGCGCGCGCCAGCCCCTGCTCGAAGGTGAGCGGCAGTTTCGTGGGTCGATGCAGTGTATCCGCCAGTTGCAGGCCGATTTCGGTAAACGTCGTGAGTTCCGATTCATCGACCGGCCCCTTGGGATCGACCAGCTGGATGGAGAGCGTGAGGTCGCTATACTGCGTTCTGGACGGATCGAGTTGCAAGTCCGACCAGTGTTCGGTGCGGTAGTGCTGGCCGTAAAGATGCCGCGCCTTGTTCAGTTTGTATTCGTGCTGTTTGAAGATGCCGAGCGCCGCGTCGCGCGCCACCGGCTGCTCACCCGGGAGATGAATGACGAAGTCGATTTTCTCGTCTGAAAGATACTGCCGTCCGGGCTCGGCCTCGCCGAGCCGGGGTGGTCGCAGCCCGGCCTTAAGGTCGAGCGGCATGGTCGCCACTTCCTCGAGCTGCCGGATTTCCTTGCGCAGGATTTCCTGCCGCGGCACTTCCCGCGGAGCCATCTCGACGTCGGAGCGCAGCACCTTTTCGCTGCCGTGCTCGCGTGTGGCGCTCAGCACGCTGGGGCGCAGGGATGTTTCGTCTTCGGAAAACTTTTTGTCGGACTCGTCCGGCCGCGAACGCGGCTGGCGCAGACGCGCCATGTCGTAGGTGGTCAGGGCAACAATGGCGACGACGACGATTCCGATGAAAAGCAGGGCATACTGCAGGTCCATTACTGCGCGACCATCTCCATGGCCTGATCCACGTCGACCGCCACCAGGCGCGAGACGCCCGGCTCGGACATGGTGACCCCGATCAGGACGTCCGCCATTTCCATACTGATCTTGTTGTGCGTGATGTAAACCAGCTGGGTCTTCTGCGACAGCGTCTTCAGCGTCTCGCAGTAGCGGATCACGTTGGCGTCGTCGAGCGGCGCGTCCACCTCGTCGAGCAGGCAGAACGGCGCCGGATTGAGCTGGAAGATGGCAAACACCAGCGAGACCGCGGTCAACGCCTTCTCACCGCCGGAGAGCAGGTGAATCGTGCTGTTGCGCTTACCCGGCGGACGCGCCATGACGCCGACGCCGGTTTCGAGCAGGTCGTTGTCCGTCAACTCGAGGTGCGCGCTGCCGCCGCCGAAAAGCTGCGGGAAGAAGCTCTGGAAATATTCGTTGACCTGATCGAAGGTTTCCTTGAAGCGCGTGCGCGTTTCGCGGTCGATCTTGCGGATCGCCTCTTCCAGCGTGGACAGCGCCTGGGACAAATCCTCGTACTGCTTGTCGAGATAGTTCTTGCGCGTGCTCGCTTCCTCGAACTCCTCGATCGCCACCAGGTTGATCGGTCCGAGGCGCTCAATGCGCGCCGTAACCTGCTCCAGACGCGCGGCCCATTCCGTTTCGGTCGCTTCGGGCGGCAGTTCTTGGCGCAGCGGCTCGATCTCGAAGCCGGCTTCGCGCAACTGATCGGCGAAGGTGTCGCGCCGCACCACCATCTCCTGTCGCACGATGCGCTCGCCCTCGTGCTTCTCGCGCACCTCGGAAACCTGCCGTTCTTCGTGGGTCCGCGCCTGTTCCTGCTCGCGCAGGTGCGTCTCGAGATCGGTCACGCCCTGGCGCGCGGCGTTGAGACGCTCTTCGATGACCAGGCGTTTTTGCAGAAATTCATCCAGTTGCTGGCGGTAAGCGGGCGTGGGGTCCTGTGCGTCCGACAGCACCAGCGTCAGTTGCTCGCGCCGTGAGATGAGCTGCTGCAACTGGCTTTCGAGTCGCGCATGGCTGCCACTCGTTCCGTCGAACGAGGTCTGCAGGGTTTCGTGCTCGATCTCCAGGCGATGCAGACGATCGCGCGCCTCGGTCTCCTGCGTGCGCGTCTGTTCCACCGCGTCCTGCAACGCCTGGCGCTTCTGCTGCAATTGCCCGCGCCGCTGTTCGTGTTCGCCGCCGGTGGCTTCGGCCTGGTGCAACAGATCACCCGCCGCCGTGACTTCGGCCTGATCGCGGTTGAGCTGTTCGGTGATTTCATGTTGCTCGTGCCCGATCTGCGCGCGGCGGGATTCGAGCTGCGACAGCCGCGCCTGCTTGTGACCCAGCTGCTCGCGCAGGCGGGCGCGTTCGCGATTATTTTCATTCAGGTCACGGCTGTGTTCATCGCGCTCGTCTTCGAGATTCTGCAGCTGCGTGTCCATCGCGGCGAGTTCGGCTTGGAGATTGCCTAGCTTGTCCTGCAACCTGGACAGTTCGGATTGCAGGGTTTCGATTTCACGCTCGCGCAGCAGCCAGCCGGCGCGCGCGCCTTTCTCCTGCCCCAAGCTCAGCCAGTTGCGGCCGACCCAGGCGCCATCGTGGGTGACGATGGACTCGCGCGTGGAGAGCGCGGCACGCATTACCAGCGCCTGTTCCAGCGTCTCGGTAACAAAGATTCCTTCGAGGAGCGGCGCCAGATCGATTTCACTTTTCACCTTGTCGAGCAAGGCCGCGCGCGTGGACGGTTGATGCCCTTGCGACGCGCCAAGTTCGATGAAGGTAACCTGCGATTGAGGGGAACCGGTGGCCGCCGTCACCTGGTCCATGCTCGGCACACACACGGCGCCGAGGTTGACGCCAAGCACCCGCTCGACCGCCTTTTCCCAGCCGGCATCGACCTTCAGTATTCCGGCCAGGCGCGGGGACTTGTCGAGACCCTGACCGTGCAGCCATTCACCCAGGGACGCATCGCTCTCACCTTGCGCTGCCGCTTGCAACTCGCGCAATGAAGCCAGGCGTGCCTCGCTGTTCTGTTTCTGCCCGCGCACCTCGGCCAGTTCATCGTCGAGTTCATCGCGCCGGTCGCGCGTCTCGCGCAGACGTGTCTCGATGTCGGCGATCGAGCGTTCTTTCGACTCGCATGCCTCATCCAGCTCGGCCACCTGTGTTTGCAGCGCGCCGACGGGTTCTTTATCCAGTTCCGCGGCGATGCTGGACGCCTCCTGTTCGAGGCGTGCCTGGCGCTGCCGCAGTTGCTCGAGATGCTGTTCCAGCTGCAGGATGCGGGCGTTCTGGACATCGCGCACCTTGGCCGGTTCGGCCGCCATCGCGCTGAACGACTCCCATTCGGTTTGCCAGTCCTGCATGTTGCGCTCGGACTGGCTGCGATTTTCGACCGCCGCGTCGCGTGCGCGGACATGCTCTCCGAGTTGCGGCGCCAACTCGTCGAGCCGGCGCTTCATTTCATCCATGCGCGTCACGTCAGCTTGCAGATGGCTGCTCGCCTCTCCCCACGCGCGGTTGATCTGTTCCTGTTCGCGCAACTGGTTCTCGCGCGTCTCGCGCGCGTGCTGGATGGCCTGCTCGAGGCGCGAGACCTCGGCGCCCACGGTATAGAACTCCGCCTGCACGGCGTTGAAGCTGTCCATCGCCTCGGTCTGCTGGGAGCGGATTTTTTCGATCTCGGCTTCGATTCCGTGCTGCCGCGCCAGCGCCAGGTCGAGCGCGTTCTGCAGCGCCGCGAGCTCGCGATCGTGCGCATGCAGCTTCTGGTCGAGCTCGAGCCAGCGCAACGCCAGCAGCTGCGCCTTCACCAGGCGTTCTTCCTGTTTCAGATCCTTGTAGCGCGCGGCGGCCTTGGACTGCTTTTGCAGTTTCGACAGCTGTGTCTCGAGTTCCTTGCGGATGTCTTCCACACGCGTGAGATTCTCGCGTGTGTGCTTGATGCGGTTTTCGGTCTCGCGCCGGCGTTCCTTGTATTTCGAAATGCCCGCGGCTTCCTCGATGAAGCCGCGCAGATCCTCGGGCTTGGCCTCGATGATGCGCGTCACCATGCCTTGCTCGATGATCGAGTAGGCGCGCGGCCCCAAGCCGGTGCCGAGGAAAATGTCGGTGATGTCCTTGCGCCGGCACTTGGTGCGGTTGAGGTAGTAATCGGATTGACCGTCGCGCCCGGCCTCGCGACGGATGGCGATCTCGGCGTAACTGGCGTACTGGCCGCCGGCCGTCCCGTCGCTGTTGTCGAAGACGAGTTCGACGGAGGCCGCGGCCACCGGCTTGCGCGAATTGGAGCCGTTGAAAATGACGTCGGCCATGGAATCGCCGCGCAGGTTCTTGGCGGACATCTCGCCCATGACCCAGCGCACCGCGTCGATGATGTTGGATTTGCCGCAACCGTTCGGGCCGATAATGCCGATCAGGTCGCCGGAAATGGGGATGGTGATGGGTTCGACAAACGACTTGAAGCCGGAAAGCTTGATGGTTTTAAGCCGCATTTCGTGTGGTGACCGTTCCTGTCCGTCGTTGGAAAGTAGGCTACAATTTTACCGATATTCCAAACACTTGCCAGCCAAAGACATGCCGACCCAGCCCAGCAAAAATCTGGATACCTTTCCCAATCCGCATCCGGGGCGGGATTATATCATCGAGATCGAATCTCCGGAGTTCACTTGTCTGTGCCCGAAGACCGGCCAGCCGGACTTCGCCACCCTGAACCTCGAATACGTCCCGGACCGGCTGTGCGTGGAGCTCAAGTCGCTCAAGCTCTATATCTGGTCCTACCGCCATGAAGGGCATTTCCACGAGGACGTGACCAACCGGATCCTGAGCGATCTCGTGGCCGTCACGCAGCCGCGGTACATGCGCTTGCGGGCCAAGTTCAACGTCCGCGGCGGCCTGTACACGACCGTCGAGGTTGTGCACCGCCAGAGCGACTGGAATAGACCGCCACCGCCTCCTGCCGATATTCCACGCGAGGTCCAGACGCTGCCGGGGAAGGAACCCCTGGCCGGGACAGCGGCGAAAACGCCCGCCGCCCCCGTCGCGCCTGTGTCGAAAACTCGAAGCCCGGTCCCTTTGATTGTTCCCGACGTACCAGCCGCGACGGCGCCGAAACCCCGCAACCCGGTGCCTTTGACTCTACCCGACGCCCCCGTCACGCCCGCGTCGAAACCCCGCAGTCCGGTGCCATTAACGGAACCCGACGCCCCGGCCGCGACGGAACGATCGGCGAGCAACCGCTTCCGCATGTTGCGACGTAACCGCCGGTCGGATCCGCCGCCAATCGTGGAGCCGCCGCCGATCGAAGAGACCATCATCGAGCCGCCTCCCCCGGAACCGGTGGTGCGTAAGGACGGGCTCTATATCGGCATTGATCTCGGCACCACCGGCTGTCGCGCCATCGCGGTGGACGATAGCGGCACGGTCAAGGCTGAAATGAGCGCGCCGATTGCCACCCCGGCGCGCAACAACGAGCAGGTGACGCAGGACCCGACCGTGTGGTGGAAAGCCGTGTGCGGCTGTCTGGAGAATCTGCTGAAACAGATCGACCCGGCACGGGTGCGAGCGCTCGCCGTGGACGGCACTTCCGGCACCCTGCTGCTGACCGACGACAAAGGCAACCCGGTCACGCCGGCCATCATGTACAACGATCAACGCTCGGTGGAGCAGGCGAATAAAATCGCCACGTTGGCCAGCGCCAATTCCGGCGCCCAGGGAGCCGGCAGCAGTCTCTCAAAACTTTTATGGTTGCACGAGCGCAAGCTCGACAAACGCGCCAAACATGCGCTGCATCAATCCGATTGGATCAGCGGCAGGCTGACCGGCCGCTTTGGCCACAGTGACTACAATAACTGCCTCAAGCTCGGGTTCGATGCCGAAAAAATGGACTGGCCCAAATGGCTCAACAAGCTGGGGCTGAATGTCGAGATGCTGCCGGAAGTGCACGTGCCGGGCGAGATGCTGGGAACCATCAGCGCCGACATCGCCAAAAAATTCGGGTTACCCGCCGACACCCAGGTCCTGGCCGGAACCACCGACGGCGTGGCGGCATTCCTCGCTGCCGGCGCCACCGAACCTGGACATGCGGTGACGGTGCTCGGCACGACGCTGGTGCTGAAGCTGCTGTCGGAAAAACCGGTATTCTCGCGGGAGCACGGCATCTACAGTCACCGCCTCGGCAAGTACTGGCTCGCGGGTGGCGCCTCGAACAGCGGCGGCGCCGTGTTGTTGCAGTACTTCAAGGTCGCACAAATGCAGGAAATGACGCCGCTGCTCGACCCGGAAAACTTCACCGAGCTGGATTACTATCCATTGCCGGATATCGGCGAGCGTTTCCCGATCAACAACCCGGAAATGATGCCGCGGCTCGAACCGCTGCCCGGCAACAGCATCACCTTCTTTCAGGGAATGCTCGAGGGCATCGCGCGCATCGAGGCGCAGGGTTACGAACTGCTGAAAAAGCTGGGTGCACCGGCGATCACGACGGTTTATACCGCTGGCGGCGGCGCCAAAAATCCGGCTTGGGAACGCATCCGCGAACGTATTCTGCAGGTCGAAATGGAAAAGGCTCGCTCCGGACACGCCGCCTACGGCTCCGCCCTGCTGGCCGCCGGGATCGTGACCAAAATATACCAATAAACGTCCGCCTTCAGTCCTTGCCACGCGGCATAAAAAAACCGCCCTTTCGGGCGGTTTTTTAC
>NZ_JBAVEJ010000265.1:0-1705 GCF_049587675.1 Sulfuricaulis sp.
GGTACATCTTGATCAATGCGGTACTACCCGGTACCGTACAACATGACACTGTGGTACCGCGTGGTACCGCCGATTCCTGTTGGGAGTTGTTCATGACCGAAGCGATCGCCCTGGAACCGCGCACGGCCAACCTCCCGCCCCAGGTGGCGCTGCCCAAAGCGATCCAGGCCATCGGCTTCGTGCTGTGGCGCCGGTGGACCATCCGCCAGGCAGCGCGCCGATACGGCGACGCGTTCACGCTCGACGCTCCGGTCTTCGGCCGCACCGTGGTGGTGGCCGACCCGGCGCTGGTCAAACAGGTGTTCATGGCCAGCACCGACGACCTGCTCAACATCCAGCCCAACCTCAGCCGGGTACTGGGGCCCGGGTCGATCTTCGCGCTCGACCGCGCCGAGCATCGCAACCGCCGCAAGCTGCTCCATCCGCCGTTTCACGGCAAGAGCATCAAGAACTACGAGCACATCGTCGAGGAAGAGACCCTGCGTGAGGCCGCGAATTGGCCTGAGGGCAAAGAGTTTCGGACCCTCGAACCGATGATGCGGATCACGCTGAACGTGATTCTGCGCGCGGTGTTCGGCGCGGAGGGCGCCGAACTGGAGTACCTGCGCAAGCTGATCCCCGGCGGGGTGAAGCTGGGTTCGCGGCTCGCCACGCTTCCGCAGCCGTCGAGGAGCTACGGCCGATACAGCCCGTGGGGACGGCTCGCGGAGTCGCACCGCAAGTTCGACGAGATCGTCGACACCCTGATCGCCAAGGCCGAGGCCGACCCGCGTTTCGACGAGCGCACCGACATTCTGGCGCTGATGCTGCGCAGCCGCTACGACGACGGCTCGCCGATGTCGCGCCGGGAGATCTCCGACGAGCTGCTGACGCTGGTGGCCGCCGGCCATGAGACGACGGCGTCGACGCTGGCGTGGGCGTTCGAGCGGATGCGCAGACATCCCGACCTCGTCGCCGCACTGACCACAGAGGCCGAAGGCGACGGCAACGAACTGCGGCAGGCGACGATCCTGGAGGTCCAGCGGGCACGTACCGTCATCGACTTCGCAGGCCGTCACGTCGCGGCGCCGATGTTCGAACTCGGCGAATGGCGCATCCCGCAGGGCTACTCCATCGTCGTCAGCATTTCCCGGCTGCACGAGAACTCCTTTGCGGACCCGGATCGGTTCGACCCGTACCGATTCGTCGGCAATCGGCCGCCGACGTTCGCGTGGGTGCCGTTCGGCGGCGGGACGCGGCGGTGCATCGGCGCCGCGTTCGCCAACACCGAGATGGACGTGGTGCTACGAACAGTATTGCGGCAGTTCACGATCGACTCGACTACCGATTCCGGCGAGAAGGTGCACTCGCGTGGTGTCGCGTACACCCCGAAGCGTGGCGGCCGCGTCGTCCTGCGCCGCCGCTAACCTGTTTCTGCGCGGCGCGGCAGCTTCCATCCCGGCCGCACGAAGTGGCAGGTGTACCCGCTCGGGTACCGCTGCAGGTAGTCCTGGTGCTCCGGCTCCGCCCCCCAGAAGTCGCCCGCGAGCGTGACCTCGGTGACCACCTTGCCCGGCCACAGCCCGGATGCCTCGACGTCGGCGATCGTGTCCAGGGCGACCCGCTTCTGCTCGTCGCCGGTGTAGAAGATCGCCGAGCGGTAGCTGGTGCCGACGTCGTTGCCCTGACGGTTCTTCGTGGTCGGGTCGTGAATCTGGAAGAAGAA
>NZ_JBAVEJ010000266.1:0-3447 GCF_049587675.1 Sulfuricaulis sp.
GGCAAGGCGAGGACCAAGGCCAAAGCGGCCAGAAAATCGGCCAAGCCGATCGAGCTTTATTACTGGCCGACGCCGAACGGCTTCAAGATTTCGATCATGCTGGAAGAGTGCGGGCTGCCCTACACCCTGATCCCGGTGAACATTTCCAAGGGCGAGCAGTTCACGCCCGAGTTCCTGAAAATCTCGCCGAACAACCGCATGCCGGCGATCATCGACCCGGACGGCCCGGGCGGCCGGCCGATCTCGATCTTCGAGTCGGGTGCCATCCTGCAATATCTCGGCCGCAAGACTGGCAAGTTCTATCCGCGCGACGAGCGCCAACGCGTCGAGGTCGAGCAGTGGCTGTTCTGGCAGATGGGCGGCATCGGCCCGATGGCGGGGCAGGTGCACCACTTCAGGAACTACGCGGTGGAGACGCTCACTTATGCGATCAACCGCTATGTCAACGAGGTCAATCGGCTCTATGGCGTGATGAATCTGCGGCTTGCGGACCGCGAATACATCGCCGGCAAATATTCCATCGCCGACATGGCCATCGTCGGCTGGGCGAACGGCTGGAAGCGCCAGGGCCAGGACATCGAGGAATTCCCGCACCTCAAGCGCTGGCTGGAGACCGTGAAGGCGCGGCCGGCGGTGCAGCGCGGCATGGCGCTCGGCCTGGAGCTGCGCCAGGGCATCGACATGAAGGACCCAAAGGTGCAGGCGGTGCTGTTCGGCCAGCGGGCGCGGGCGAGTTGATCTTGCGATCAACTCTCAGTGGTCATTGCCGGGCAACCGGATCCGGCCTTTGGCCGGCCCGGGTGTGAACTTGACCCGGCAATCCAGTCGGCCGTGAAGAATTCCGAAGCCGTTGAGCGGACTGATTGATTGGACGTGACGAAGTAATCGAATTTGCCAGTTTATGGGGTGAGGCGGCTGGTTTCCTTGCAAATTCGGTTTGACGATTCCCTCGAATCTGAAGCTGTGTTTCTCTGCTCTCGACCCGGGTCGAGCGGAGGGATTGGCAATGCAGCCGAAGGAGCGACGGGAGACTGGCGAACAGGATCTGTTCCGCTCGCGTCTGGATCAGATCATCGATCTACAGCACGCGCTGGTGAGGCTGGCGCGGGCGATCGACTGGCGCTTCCTGGAAGAGAAGTTTGGCGCGGTCTACACGGACAAGCCGGGTCATCCACCGCTACCGACGCGTCTGATGGCGGGGCTTGCCATCCTCAAGCACATGCAGGACCTATCCGACGAAGCTTTGTGCGAGCACTGGGTCGAAAACCCGTATTACCAGTACTTCTGCGGCGAGGAGTTTTTCCAGCACCGGCTGGTGTTCGACCGCTCCTCGCTGACGCGCTGGCGCCAACGCATGGGGGAGGAAAAACTCCAGGCCCTGCTGCAGGAGAGCCTGGCGGTCGCCAGCCGCACCGAGGCAATAAAGCCGGCCGATTTGGCCCGCGTCATTGTTGACACCACCGTTCAGCCCAAGGCGGTGATGTTCCCGACCGACGCCAAGCTGTTGAACCGGGCGCGCGAGCGGCTGGTGCGGCTGGCCCAGGAGCTTGGGGTGGAGCTGCGCCAATCCTACCGGCGGGTCGGCAAGCTCGCGCTGATCAAGCACCAGCGTTATGCCCATGCCAAGCAGTTCAAGCGCGCCAATCGTAGCCTGAGAAAGCTCAAGACCTATCTCGGCCGCATCATCCGCGACATTCGGCGCAAGACGGCCGGCAACGAGGGCTTAAGGGAAACGTTCGTGCGGCCGCTGTACCTGGCCGAGCGTGTGCTGGCGCAGGACCGTCACCAGCGTGGCCGCAAGATTTATAGCCTGCACGCACCCGAGGTGGAATGCATCGGCAAGGGAAAGGCACACAAGCCCTATGAGTTCGGTGTGAAGGTGAGCGTGGCGACGCCCCTGCGGCATTCGCGCGGTGGCCAGTTCGTCGCCCACGTCGCGGCGCTGCCCGGTAACCCGTATGACGGCCACACGCTCGCCACCGTCATCCCTGCCATGCAGGCGATCATCGGCAACACGCTCGATCGCATCATCGCCGATGCCGGATACCGCGGCCACAACGCGTCACCCGAATACCAGTTCAAAATCTACACCACCGGCCAGAAGCGCCGCATCACCCGGCAGATCAAACGTGACATGAGACGGCGCGCGGCCGTCGAGCCCGTCATCGGGCATCTCAAGGAGGATCACCGCATGGGCCGCAATTATCTCGCCCATTCTAGCGGCGATGCCATCAACGCCGTGCTCGCCGCCGTCGGATACAACTTCCGCCTCCTGCTCAGGTGGCTGAGGCTTTTGCTGTTCCGAATCTTGATCGCAAGCGTTGGTACTTCTCAGCTCAGATTCAGCTGAAAAGGACGTTCTTCACGGGCGACTAGACCAACGGCGAGAAACACCTTGAAAGCAGCTTCGGCGCGCCACGTTAATCGCTGCGCGTGATGTATGCAGGTAAGCGGGTTTGGTCCGAATATTACATCTACTTCGACTGACAAAGGTCGCGCCGTCGCAGCGTCGTTTGCTTCGAGCGCAGGATGCGCGACTATCTCACGGCGTTGCGCCGAGGCGCTTAAGTTCGAGCGCGGCGGCGTTCCCTTCAATGAAGGTTTTCGGGCAGTCGCGTGCCGCGACACGGAACCGTCGCGCCGCCTCGTCCTTGGCGCCTTGGCGCAGCGCCCATTCGCCGGAATAGAAATTGGCCTCGCAGACGTGGCTGGTCTTTTTGGCGCCATTCGGATCGGCGGCGGCGGCAAGCACGGCGGCGGGCGTCATCTGGCCGAGATACAAGCGGATGACCGGCGCCGGCCACTCCTTCATGTTGAGTTTGGCGATCGCTTGCGGCAGCGTGCCCGGCACCTTGCTGCGCGCCTCGGCGATGTCGAGCCACAGCGCCGTGTAGGGATATCCCGGGGCAATCGCGAGCGACCGCTTGTAGTCCTCAATCGCCTTGGGAAGAGCGCCGGCAAAAGATCGGGTTCTCGATGCTCATTCTCCGGATCAAAGCGCGCAGTTCCGGATCGATCTGCGGCCGCCCTCCCCGCGAGCGCGATTTCCAACGCCAATAGCAGCGAAAACCGGCCCGATGCCACCGAATGACTGTCTCCGGCTGAACGATGGCAAGGACCTGCAGGATTGACGGAAACCAGCGGTAAAGCTGGACAAGAAACAACCGATTGAAGTTGGTCAGCCGGATCCGGCCGCGACCCTGACGCCGCAGCAGCATCACCTGATGCCGCAGCGCCGCATTCTCCGCCTCAAGCCGCCACTTCGATTTGAACGGCGCGGTCAGGGCGACCAAGAGCAGCCACCATAGCGTGATCATCGCGCGAATTTAAGCGATTCCCCCACCTCATCAACGGGGACGAGGATTTCGGTACACACAGGTAGCCTGCGATAGAGCAAGGAAGACTTTCTTTGCCTTTGGAATCCATGACCCGGTACTATCCATGATC
>NZ_JBAVEJ010000267.1:0-1781 GCF_049587675.1 Sulfuricaulis sp.
CGCAAGGCCTTGGGGCGAGAGGCCCATCGCCAGCACACTCGCCTCAGCCCGGGGGAGAAGAAGAACCGCAAGCGCATGGCCACTGTGGTCTCGGTCTACGAGGTGCAGCCTTGACCTTCGTACTCCGGAGCAGATCCTGGCCACCGAGGCAAAGCCCGAGCAGAGACGGCCGCCGGTGTTGAGCAAGCGCACCTGGCCCGACTTCCGCTATTCAGGGTCTGGGCGAGCATAAGTCCCTGATCCTCCGAAGAGCGTCCCCAAAGGTCGGCACTACACGAGGGTCGGTGCCGGGGTGCTGACGCGGGCTTCCGCGGGTGCGGAGATCTTGGGTGGTGGCTGGTCGGGAAGGGACAGTTGCAGGAGCTGCAACAGCAGTATCTGGTCCTGGTCGGGTTGGGTGTAGCGCGAAAGCACCAGGTGGCGGCCGTCGGTGGTCGGCAGATGCACGTCCACCATCTGCATTGCCGCCAGCTTCTCGAGCACCGCCCGCGGGGTCAGCCCTGGCGCCAGGACCCGCAGGCGCTGCTTGAGGGTGACCTGCAGGCAATAAGCGAGGAAGGCAACGAAGATGTGTGCCTCGATGCGGTGGTCGAGTTGGTGATAGACCGGGCGCACGGCGAGGTCGTGCTTGAGCTCCTTGAACGCCTGCTCGACCTCGGTGAGCTGGATGTAATACTGCCAAAGCGTAGCGGGATCTTCGGCGGTCAGGTTCGACCGCAGCAGGTAGTGGCCCTCACGTCGGCGTGCCATGCGCAGCTTGTGCCGGTTCAGCCGGAAGGAGAAATTCTGCGTGGTTACTCCCGCGCTAGGTTGAGGGAGCGTGATCTCCACCAGCGCATAGGCACGCCCCGCCTCTTTCTTCGCCGCGCCGAGCTTCATCAGGAGCTGATCGCGCGTGAGGCGCTGCGCCTGAAGCTGGTGCAGGCGCGCCCAGAGCCGCTTCAGGCGCCGCCGCCGCATGCTGCGCTCCTTGTGCACCCGGTCGTGGCTGCGCGCGAGCACGTAGAGCTCCTCAGGTTGCTCGAGCAGCTTGACATCCACCGACGGGCGCACCTGCGTCCAGGGTTTGGGGAGAAACTCGCGCTCAAGTTTACTCAATCGCCCCTTGGGGGTGCCGACGAGATAGCGAACGGGGGTCACACTGGCACGCATCTGCGCGAGCGTCTCTTCGGTGGGGATACCGCGATCCATAACCCAGATACGCTCGGAGCGCCCGTAGAGGATCTCAATCTTGGCGAGAAAGTCCGCCAATGTGGTCTTGTCGGCGGTGTTGCCGGCCATGACCTCATAGGTGAGCGGCAAGCCCTCGGGGGTGACGATGAGTGCGATCACCACCTGCACGCAGTCCGCTCGTTTGTCACGGCTGTAGCCGAACTGGCGCAGGCCCTCCCCGGGCGGCACGCACTCGAAATAGGTGCTGGTCAGATCGTAGAGCAAGACCTCAAAGCGTGCCCCGAACAGCGTCTGCCAGCGCCCCTTCAGAAACGCGAACAGACCGTCCTTGTGGGGCAGCAGCTTGTCGAGACAGCGGTACAGCGTGTCGCTTTGTGCCACACTGAAATCCTCGCCCAACAGGTCGCCCATGGCGCTCTGGGCAAACCACTGCCGATGCAAGCGCCATTCGCTGCCCGGGTCGATCAGGCGGTAGCACACCAGGGTCTTCAGCACGTTCAGCCAACGCGTGCCCTTGCGCGATGGCGGGAGCTTCTTGGCCCAGTATGCGTCGAGCGCGATCTGCTCCCACAGCTGCAGAGCGAGCCAACAAGCACCCCATTGGCGCG
>NZ_JBAVEJ010000268.1:0-2385 GCF_049587675.1 Sulfuricaulis sp.
TTCAATACCATATTTTATTAATTCAGCGGCACATGTGGACGGCAAGCAATCTGCCGACCGCTAGGGACTGCGGTAATAAAGCCAAGGGCAGACAATTTGTATTTTTTTCTTCATACCTACTTGACGACGAGCACGGCGCACTGGGTTTGGTCGATAACGCGCTCTGACGTGTTGCCCAGCAGAACCCGCTCCAGGCCCGTGCGTCCACGACTGCCCAGAATGATCAAATCGGCGTTTTTTTCGATTGCCGTCTTGACGATCATTTCGTCCGGTCGACCGTGCGGAACGATGCCTTCCACCACCACTCCTTCCTGCTTGAGGAAAGAGACGAGGCGGCTCATGACCTGGCGCGCCTCGCGCTTGCGCTCTTCGCTATGTTCTGGCCGGGTGACCGAGACGACCGTGACGGGCGTGTGACACAGCTTGGCGAGCCGCGCGGCGGTGACGGCGGAAGCGTCGCCGTAGCGTGAACCGTCGGAGGCGACAATGAAGCGTCGTCCCACGAGCTCCGCCGAGCGCGGCACCACGAGCACATTGCAACTGGAGTGTCCGATGACGCGCACGGTCGACGGACCGACCATCAGACGTGCCAGCCCATGGCGGCCACGCCGGCCCATGATAATAAGATCGGCCTGCATTTTTTCCGCCTGACTGACGATTTCCTGGTAAACCTGGTTGCCCTGGGTGGCCTCGCTCTCGCAAGCCACGCCGGCGGACGCGGCCTGCTGTTGCACATCGTCGAGATAAGCACGAGCGGTATTTAACTCCTTGGTGATCAACTGTTCACCCATGGCGTAAAGTTCGGCATCGCCACCGGCCACCACGCTGACCGCGCGCAAACGGGCGCCGCACTTGCTCGCCATGCGCAAGGCTTCGCGCACGGCGCCGGCGCTGTACTCCGAGCCGTCGGAGGCAAGCAGAAAGCGCTCGAAGCGGCCGAGCGGTGAGAGTTGCGGGGTGGCCGGAGATGCCACCACATCGGGAGAGAATGCCGTGGTCGCAGAGGTGACAAGTACAGCCTCACGGCGTGAGGCACTGATACCGGTCCACAGGGCGGCAAATACGATGGCCGCGCCGCTCGCGAGTGCTGCAATCAGCACCACGAAGCTGATGTTCAGCAGAGCGCCAGGAAGATGGGGGGCGAGTTTGTCGATGAGATCAAGTTCCGACAGGTACACGGGAATGGCGATCGCGCGTGAGAACATCACCAGCACCATGATCACGCCCATGACCATTTTGATCATGTGCGGCTTCACGTAGGTGGTGCCGATCGCGCCGAGTTGGATGCCGAACAGCGACCCGGCAAGAATAATCATGGCGAGGCGGATATCCACGAGTCCGCTCCACGCATATTTCATCGAGCCACCCACGCCCATGACGAAGGCGGTGACCAGCTCGGTGGCGGATGCCATGAGCGCGGGCGCGCCTAGCACGTAGTGCATGGCCGGGACGCCGATAAAACCGCCCACGGCGATCGTCGCCGCGAGCATGCCGGTGGCGAATCCGAGTGGAATCGTAAACAGCACCGACACGCGGGCGTTGAGGCTCTTGAAGTAGACCATCGTGCCGGGAATATGGATCGTCTGCACCCAGCGGGCGAGACGCGCGACCTTTTCCGGTTCGTCACTCGTGGTATTGCGCGTTTTCATCGCATCCCACAACACGGAGCTGCAGATGATGCCAAGTATGATGACGAAAGCGAGGCTGACATAGAGGTTGGAACCAGCGTCGCCAAAACTTTGATGGATCGTTTGCTGGATATGCGCGCCGTAGAGCACCCCGGCCTCGGCCGAGACGCCGATCACGAGTCCGAGCTTCACGTCCACCTGGCCATACTTGGCGCGCTTGATGGCGCCGACCAGGGCCTTGGGGAATTTGTGGCAGATGTTGGAGGCGACGGCGACGATGCCGGGCACGCCCATGCTCATCATGGCGGGCGTGAGCACGAAGGCACCGCCGGAGCCGATAAAACCGCTGACCAGGCCGCCGATGAAGCCGACGACCAGAAGATAGGTTACGTCGAGCGCATTGAGCGGGATGAAATTCGTTGCCGATGCGAGATCCACGCCGCCTCCTTATTTCTTGGCCTTGATGCCGAGAGTGTCCCAGAAGTGGGAGGTAAAGGATCCGTGGAAATAGGAAAACACGAAGGCAATCACGATAGGAGCGATGAAGTACCAGCCGCCCTGCGAGGTGAAGGCGAGGATGGAGTCCTCGAAAAAGTACAGCAGAAAATATAACACCAGCGATATGAACCCGTAGACTGCGACGCGCGTTATCATTTTGCCGCCGCTGTGCGAAGACGGATCAGTCATGTTAACCCCTTAGAAATATATGGTCGGTAAATTGTCCTTATTTATTGTCGTTCGGTTACCCGTACTGTAT
>NZ_JBAVEJ010000269.1:0-14290 GCF_049587675.1 Sulfuricaulis sp.
TCTTTACCGTCATCGGGCTGAACCGCCAATAATCGCCAAAGCTTTCGTGCATCTGCTGCAGAAAAGGAACCACGAGAATGACAACGTCTCGCGTCATCATGCATAAATTCTGAAATGCCGTGTGCACTTCGAAAATATGCTCAAGCACCGTATGGTTGAACACCACGTCGAACTTTCCTGTCAAATCCTCGGGGAGATTCTTGCTTAAATCGAGAAATATTTCGTTTTCATAACCCTGGAAACCCCTGGCCTCCGATTTATAATTTGTAATCGTGTAGCTGGCGGCATTGGCGAAATAGCCCCTGTAGCTTTGTCCTTCTTTGTCCTGATCCTGCCAGCCACTGACATTCACCACGTCTCCGGTGAACAAGTGGCCGAAATTCCGCAACTCGCGGTTGGACCACACGCGCGGCAAACGAAACTTTCTATCAACAAATGGATTGTTCATTAAAATTTCCCGCGGTGGCGGCCATTCAGATCGAGGGCGCCGTCACACGATTCCCAATTAAAAGTTCCTGGACATATTTCCAAACCATGTTCACGGCAATGTCCGCCATGTTGCTGTCCCGGGTGCACAGGTTGTCCGGTGAGGGATGGTCTAAGATTCGCAGCCGCTTGTGGTCTAACGGTGCAAACCGCCTGCCTCGATGGAAGCAATGATACAGGCCGATCATCGGGACCTCGAGGGCCGCAGCCAGGTGGGTCGGCCCGGTATCCACCCCGACGTACAGGTCGAGATGACGCATCAGCGCTGCCGTGCCGCGCAGGTCAAAGCGTCCCGCGACGGCGGTCGCCCGCCCGGCGAGTTGCGCCTCCAGCCACTGCGCCTTCTGGCGCGATTCTTCACCGCCCAGGATCAGTATGTGAGCAGTCGGAAAATTTTTGATAATCCGTGTTCCCAGTTCCGCGAAACTTTCCAATGGCCAGTCACGGTATGATTTGGTCGGGAAGCTGGCAACCTGAAACCCGATGAGGGGATGCGCGCCCGCCGGCAGAAACCGATGCATCGTATCCTCCATTCGCCTTAGCTCATCCGGCGACGGAACATACGCAAGACGGTAATCGGCTGTCTCGATGCCGAGGGCAGAGGTGAGCAGCAGATGTTCGTGAACGACGTGCACATTTGTGCGGTCTGGAGGCAGAGGCACGGCGCGCCAAAGAAGCCGATTGACGGCATCCCTGTCCTGTTCAAATGCAATAACCTTTGCTGCCACGCGCGCAGCATAACGGATCAAGGGTGCGTCACGGCCGTATACAATCGCATAATCCCATTTCTTGCCGCCGAACCACCCGCGCCAGCGGGCGCGTTTCGGTGTAATCGTTCCCAGCGAATCCACCCACTCCAGTCCTTCCAGCACCGCCACCCGCTTCGGGTGCGCCAGACAACCGAGCCGGCCATCGGGGCACGCGGCCTTGATCGCCCGCAATACCGGCGTCGTCAG
Source organism: Sulfuricaulis sp. (assembly GCF_049587675.1). Classification (GTDB taxonomy): domain Bacteria; phylum Pseudomonadota; class Gammaproteobacteria; order Acidiferrobacterales; family Sulfurifustaceae; genus Sulfuricaulis. Next base: position 1,443 of record NZ_JBAVEJ010000269.1, read on the forward strand.
CAGGGTGTCACCGATCCGCGCGACGTTGATAACCAGGATGTTGAGGTTTGTCGGAACCATGGATCTCGCCGTGCCTGGATCAGCGCGGGCTTCGCTGCTTTGATTTCAGCACATCGAGATAGACCTGCTCGGTGCGTTCGATCATCCGATCGAAGGTGAAATTCGCGAGCGCATGATCGTAACCCCTCTCTGCCATCTGCCGCGCTTCCCGGGGGTGCTCGTAGATCCAGCGAATCGCCGCCGCCAACGCGTTCGTGTCGCGCGGCGGCACGAGCAACCCGGTGTCGTGGTTGATAACCACCTCGGCGAGCCCGCCCACGTCGGTGGCGATCACGGCCACCTTCATGGCCATGGCCTGCGGCAACACCTGGGAAGTGGCTTCGTTGTCCGTCGAAGGCAGCGCCAGGCACTGCATCGCCTTCATCAGGGACGGTACGTCCTGGCGGTAACCGGTCATGATGGCAATACCATCGAGATCTTTGTCATGAATCATCCGGCGCAGGTTGCCTTCCTGCGGGCCGGCGCCGACGATGAGCAGCTTGACCGGAATGCCCTGGCGCTGCAACTGCGCTGCCGCCTCGATGAGATACTGGTGCCCCTTCCAGCTGCGCAGTACCGCCACGATACCGATGACGAAATCGCCGTCGCGCAGGCCGAATTCCGTGCGGACGCCGGACGCGTCAACCGAGGGCAAGAAACGCGACTCGTCTATCCCGGCGGGAATCGACACGATCCGCTCGGGGCGCATTCTGTTGCGCTCGACCATGACGTCCTTGATCGCCTGACCGCTGGTGATGACCCGGTCCGCCAGCTTCATGTAAAGCAGATAGGACAACGGGCCGCGGCTGATGCGTGTGCTGAGGTGCCGGCTACGCACGACCGGCACGCCGAGGAACCTGGCCGCCAGGCCGAAGTTCCACGCGTCCACGGAACTGTGGGTGTGCACCAGGTCGAAGCGGTGCGCGCGAATGATGCGCATCGCCTTCAGCACGCCCACCGGCCGCAGCCCCTTCTTCTGAACCAGCGGGATCACGGGAATGCCGGCCTCCTGTGCGCGCGGCAGTATCAGGCTGTCGGGCTGACACGCGATCGTCACCTGGTAACCCCGCCCGCGGAAGGCCACCGATTCCGCCACCACGCGTATCTCCTGGCCGCCCCAGCCCTTCGACCACTCGGTATGCAGAATATTGATGCCCAAGACCCCTCCGCGATGTCCCGCCTTCCGGTGCTCGGTGGTCGATGGTCCGGCATGGGCGAGAGAGTCGCGCATTATCCGGTATTTCCGCCGGCTTCGGCCAGCCCGCGCGCGCCGCCCGTTTGCGCGGCAAAGCCATCATGGTGCCGCGGGCACTAACCGCGATGAAGACCTCGCGGTCTCATGTTCGGCTCAACACCGAACCGTAAAGCTCGAGCAGCTTGTCCGACATGGTCTCGAGGTGCAACCCGGCGACCGTTTCACGGGCGGCTTTGCCGATGCGTTCGGCTTTTTCCCGGTCAGCCAGCAGCTTCATCCTCTCGCTGAGCGCGATGCTATCGAGCGCATCGCACACGAAACCGTTTTCGCCGTCCCTTATTAATTCCGCGGCACCGCACTTGCTGCTCGTGATAACCGGCACGCCGGAGGCCATCGCCTCCAGCGCCACGTTGGGAAAAGGATCATAGAGCGTCGGCAGCACCAAGCCATCGGCCGCGCCATAAAACGGCTTCGCATCCGCCTGGCGGCCGGTGAATCGAACCCGGCTGGCAAGTCCCAGCCGCTGCGCCCGGGCCTGGTACTTTTCAAGATTCTTGTCGTGACCGACAACCAGCAAATAGGTGTCGGCGGAAAGCCGCGCCATAGCCTCCAGCAGCGTCGATACACCCTTGCGTGCGAAGCCCGAACCGACAAAAAGAAACAGCGTGGCATCCTCGGGAACAACGTACTGGGCGCGCACGGCCGCGCGATGGCGCTTCAAGTCCGGGTGGAATACCCGGGTGTCCACGCCGCTGTAGATGACGTGCAGCTTTTCCTCGGCAACGCCGAAGTAATTCCGGATCTCATCCTTGATCATCTTCGAGTTGCAGATCACGGCCTTCAGGCGCACGCTCCCGAACAATCGCTTTTCCGCCGCCTTCACATAGTAATGATACGGATTGAGCGCGGTCGCGAGCCTCCCGAGCGCGCCCTGCGTCCGCGCGCGCTGCCTGAGCCACTCGCGATGCACGCCGTCGCCGGCGCGATAAACATCGCAGCAGCTGATGCGTTCGTGCGACTGCACCAGGTCGAACGATTCTTGTTCCAACCGGCGGCACACCGCGCGCGCAAACGACCAGTCGCGCCACAGCCTGCCGATATAAAACGGGTTGCAGGTGATGACCGCGAAACCTTCTCCCCCGCGCCATTCACGCGTGATCAGCGTGAGCCGCACGTCACGGGACCTCAGCGCCTCGAGCGCGCGCGACACGAAGCGTTCGGCGCCGCCATCGTGCGCATAGCGTTGGCGGATGAGAGCGAGTTTTAACATTTGATTTTGAACCGCCAGGACGCCAGGAAATTATTCATTCGAAAAGATGACGCGCTGAACACCACGCATCAAAACAGGCATATTAAAGTTGATGAGCAATCCGAGGCGTCGTCTGGTTGCCTTCAAATAGGAAAGCACCTGTGCCTTATGAATCGGCAATAACGCTTCAACCGCCTTGAGTTCGACAACAAGCTCGTCATTGACCAGAAAATCCAAGCGGCCCTGCCCGACAAGATGATCCTTATACTGAACAGGAACGGGAATCTGCCGCACAAATCGAATTTTCTGCAATGCCAATTCAATTGCCAGAGCTTCTTCATACACAGATTCAAGATAACCCCGGCCTAAATGTTTGGGCACCTCAACGGCGGCTGCCAATATTCTGCGGACCCATTCATCAATTCCTTCGCCCGGTTCAATTCTTGGGTTCTGATCTCTTTCCATGCTTTTCCTGGCGTCCTGGCGGTTCATTGTCTTATCAATTCATTAATGGCGCGAAGCACATCGTCCACCGGGATGGTGGTCAGACATTCGGATACCTTGCCGTTGCCGCATCCGTCCTGACCGCAGGGGCGGCAGGAATGATTCGACGTGAGCACGCGCGATTTCACCTTCCACGGCCCCCATTCGAGATCGCCGCTCGGGCCGAACAGGACCACCACCGGCGTCTGCATCGCGCAGGCGATGTGCATCGGCACGGAATCCACGCCGACGAAACACTTCGCCTGGCGCGTGAGCGCCGCCAATTGCTTGAGATTGAGCTTGCCGCACAGGTCCACGACCGGACGCTTGAGCTGTGAGGTGATGCTGGCGGCGAATTGCAGTTCATGCTCGGCGGGCGCGGTCGTCACCACCACGCGCTCACCCATCTCCTGCAAGGTCTGGATCAGCGCGACGTACTTGTCCACCTCCCAGCATTTGAACAGCCAGCGCGAGGTCGGATGTATATGAATGAACTGCTTCGTCACGATTCCCTGACGCGCCATGAGCGCGCGCACCGAAGTCTCGGCCTCGTCGCTGACGTTAAGAACCAGCTGACGCTCGTCGAGCTCGGGATAGATGCCGAGGCGCCGCAGCGCGTCAAGATGGGTTTCCACCGTGTGCCGCGGTTTGGACGGCACCTGGTAAAGGTGCGTGAAGCTGTTGCGCCACAGCCGCCCGCGCTTGGAGGGATAGTCGCGCGCGACGCTGTGATGCGCTCCGAGCAGCAGCGTGAGCACCGCGCCGCGGGGATTCTCGGTGAGATGCACGATCAGGTCGTAATGCCGCGCGCGCAACGACCGGAACAGGCGCCACTCGTGCGCCATGCGCGTGGTCCAGTCGTCCTTTTTCCACTCGCGGTCGACGGTAAAAATGCTGCTGATCGCCGGATGCCCGGAAAGCATGGGCTCGGTGTCGCGATACACCAGCGCATCAATCTCGGCGTGCGGGACATGGTTCTTGAGAACGGTGAAGACCGGCGAGGTCAGCAGCACGTCGCCCAGGTGGCGGAGTTTGACCACCAGCACGCGGTGCAGAGTGGAGAGGTCAACGGCGTCCTTGAGCATCGCGCCAACCATAGCAGATTTTTTCCGGCCTTACTCCTTGAGCGCGGCCAGCACTCGCTCGGGCGGGAGGTCGCGCAGGCATTTGAGATGCTTGAGCGGGCACTCGCGTTTGAAACACGGGCTGCACGAAAGACCGAGGTAGAGCACACTGGCCTTGTCGCTCAGGGGCGGCGTGTGCCGCGGATCGGAGGAACCGTAGAGAGCGATCACCTGGCGGTCGAGCGCCGCGGCCACGTGCATGAGTCCCGAGTCGTTGGTCGCCACGGCCGCGGTCAACGACAGCAGATCGATCGCTTCCTCGAGCGTGGTCTTGCCACCGAGATCGAGGCAGCGCTTTCCGGTCATGGACTGGATCGCGCCGGTCACGGGCGCGTCGTTGTCCGAACCGAACAGCCACACCTCCCAACCTTCGGCGAGTTTCGCCTGGGCCACGTCGGCGAAATATTCCGCCGGCCAGCGCTTGGCCGGACCGTACTCGGCACCGGGGCACAGGCCCAGCACCGGCGCCGCCGGCAGACTGCGACCCAAGCGTGCCAGCGCCATGCGCGCCTTGTCCATGTCCGCCCGGATTCGCGGCGGAGGAATTTCCGGCAGCGTCGCGCCCGGCTCGATGCCGAGCGCGACGAACCGATCCACGGTACGCGGAAGTTTTTGCTTGTCGAGCGGACGGATGTCGTTGAGCAGACCGTAGCGCAGTTCGCCGACGTAGCCACTGCGTACACGCGCCTGCGCCGCGTGCGGAATAATCGCGGACTTGAACGAGTTGGGCAGGACAACGGCGCGGTCGTAATGGCGCGGTCGCAATTCGCGTCCGAGCCGTAGACGTTCGCCGAGCCGAAGCTCGCCGTGCCCCATGTCCATGGCGATCGTTTCGTCCACTTCGGGCATGCGTTCAAGCAATGGCAGCGTCCAGCGTGGCGCGAGTACGTCGAGCGTCGAATCGGGATGACGCTGCTTGAGAACCTTGAACAGGCTTTGCGCCAGTACCATGTCGCCGACCCAGGCCGGGCCGACGATGAGAATGCGTTGTGCCTGGTCTGCCAAGAGCGTCGTCAGGAAGCGACGCGCCGCGGATCGGAAAATTCCGGTGGGTCGGTCTGGATGGCTGGGCAACACATGCGGGGGATTCTAGGCAGTACTAAAATCGGGTTCAACTGCGACCGATCGACCGACTCGAAACAGTTCAATGGAAATGACCGTCCTGCTCTGGATTCTGGCTGCCGTCCTCGTGACCGTGGGGATGGCGGGCCTGTTTCTGCCTGCAATCCCGGGCGCCGTGGTGCTCTTCGCGGGACTCGTGATCGCAGCGTGGGCGGACGACTTTGCCTACGTGGGGGTGAAAACCCTGACGGCCCTGGGCATGCTCGCGCTGCTCACCTTCCCGGCCGATTTCATGGCCAGCGCCTTCGGGGCGAAGCGCTACGGCGCCTCCCCGCGCGCCGTGACCGGCGCCGTCATCGGCGCGATGATCGGAATTTTCTTCGGCCTGCCCGGCGTCCTGATCGGGCCCTTCCTCGGGGCGGTGGCGGGCGAGCTGTCGACCCAACGTCATCTCGGGAAAGCCGGGCGCGCCGGTATCGGCGCCACGCTGGGGCTGGTGCTGGGCGTCGCCATCAAGCTGGCGATCGCATTCACGATGCTGGGAATATTCGCGGTCGTGCGTTTTGCTTGATTTATCGGCGCCAATGATCAGAAGCTGTCTCAAAAACGTCGCGAGCGGCCGTCAGCCGGGTGAGGGTGAGGCGGAGATTTCACGAACGTCCGGTGGACGTTCGGGCCGCCGAACGGGCCGCCAAGGATGGCGGCCCTGGACTTTCCCGGGGAGCCGGACGGCGCAGCGGGAAAGGAGCGCAGGATCCGGAGTGTACACGGCAGTACATGAGGGCGAGAGCGAAAAAGGCGAAGCATCGCTTCGCCCGCTCGCAGCGCCCGTCGCCTGCCAGCGACGGGCCGGACCGCCAACGGCGGCCGAGCACCGCCCGATCCCGAATCACGGACGCGCAGCAGTTTTTGGGACAGCTTCTAATCCTTGAGGACGTACACCGCTCCACAGTAAGGGCAGCGTTCCTCGCCGGAGTCCTCGATCGGCAGATACACCCGCGGATGCGAATTCCATAGCGTCATGCCCGACATCGGGCAGGATAACGGCAGATCGGCGCGCGTGACCTCGTAGCGATTCTGCGCGTTGGCTTCGATCAATTTTTCCTGATTAACGTTTACAGACATCGCGGCAATCTCCTCTTATGCCACCGGCGTCAGCCATTCGACATGCTGATGGCTGCGGCCATGCACCACGTCGAAGTAAAGAGTTTGAAGTTTTTCGGTGACGGGGCCGAGTTTGCCGGAGCCGATGGCGCGGCCGTCGACCTCGCGGATCGGCGTGACTTCCGCCGCCGTACCGGTGAAGAACGCCTCGTCGGCGATGTACACCTCGTCACGCGTGATGCGCTTCTCGACCACCTGGATCCCGAGCTCGCGGGCCAGCTGCATGATGGTCGCGCGGGTGATGCCGTCGAGCGCGGAAGTCAGGTCGGGCGTGTAGATCACACCGTCGCGCACGATGAAAATATTCTCGCCGCTGCCCTCGGAGACATAACCCTCGGTATCGAGCAACATGGCCTCATCGCAGCCGGCGCTCAACGCCTCGCGCAAGGCCAGCATCGAGTTCATGTAATTGCCGTTGGCCTTGGCGCGGCACATGTTGATGTTCACGTGATGGCGATTGAGCGAGGCGGTGCGCACGCGAATCCCGTTCTTGATGCCGTCCTCGCCCATGTACGAACCCCACGACCAGGCCGCGACGATCACGTGCACCTTAAGTCCCTCGGCACGCAGGCCCATGCCTTCGGCGCCGTAAAAGCACATCGGCCGGATATAGCCGGACTCAAGCTTGTTCTCGCGCACCGTGGCGCGCGTGGCCTCGTTGATCGTGTTCTTGTCGTAGGGAATTTTCATCCCGAGAATATGCGCCGAACGGAACAGCCGGTCGGTGTGCGCCGGCAGGCGGAAAATGGCCGCGCCCTTGGCGGTCTTGTATGCGCGCACGCCCTCGAATACGCCCATGCCGTAATGCAGGGTATGCGTCAGCACATGAGTCGTGGCCTCGCGCCACGGCACCAGCTTGCCGTCGTACCAGATGACACCGTCACGATCCGCCATCGACATGTTGCTCTACTCCCCGTCAGTCTATAAACGTTTCATCCCAAATCTGTCGCACCTGCGCCGGCCAATTTTCGAGCTCCGCGGGATTGGCCAACGACCCACGCTCCATCAGCTTCAGTCGGTGCTCCACGGAAAGGCAGCGGCGGTAAGCCTGCGTCAGCCGCTCGGCCCGCTCTGCTTCCAGCAGACCCTCGGCCCTGAGGGCTTCCAGGATATGGATATTGTCCGTGTGGCGGGTGAGCCCGGGATGTTCGTGCGCCCACCGCAGGACCCAGTATTGCACCATAAATTCGATATCGACGATACCACCCGGGTCGTGCTTGATGTCCGTCTGCCCGGCCTCGTGAGGCGGTTGCGCGGCGGCCATCTTTTCCCGCATCTCGCGCACCTCGGCCTTGAGCTTCGCGGGTTCGCGCGGCAGACACAGGATTTCCTCGCGGACTTTGGCGAAGTCCCGCGCCAGCGCCGGGCTGCCGGCCACCGATCGCGCCCGCACCAGGGCCTGGTGCTCCCAAGTCCAGGCGTGGCCGCGCTGATATTCGCCGAAGGCCGCGAGGTTGGTCACCAGCGGGCCGCTCTTGCCGCTCGGCCGCAGACGCATGTCCACCTCGTAAAGGATGCCGCCGGGCGTGCGGGTGGTGAGGATGTGGATCAGCCGCTGCCCAAGACGGGCAAAGAACGCTTCATTGGGTAACGGCCTCAAGCCGTGGGTGGAGCCTTCCTCGCATCCTTCGTAAAGGAAAATCATGTCGAGGTCGGACCCGTATCCGAGTTCCCGGCTTCCCAATTTGCCATAACCGATGACGGCGAAACCGGGGGGTGATTCCCGGTCCGGGCAGGCCGGCGCGCCATGCCGGCGTTCGAGATCGCGCGTCGCGAGTTCGAGTCCCGCCGCGATCACGCTTTCCGCCACCGTGGCGAGCGCGGCGCCGGTCTGTTCCGGCGCGAGGCCCGGGCCCACATCCGCCGCGGCAACACGCAGCACGTGCCCATGACGAAACTCGCGCAGCACTTCCATTTGCAGTTCCAGATCCTCCTCGGGGATATGCGCCAGACGTTGCCGCAATTCATCCTGCAACGCATCCGGCATCGGTAATTCGTACAGGCTCGGGTCGAGCAGTTCATCGAGCAGTATCGGGTGCTGGGCAATCCAGTGGGCGATCCACGGGCTGGCGCTCCCGAGCCGCACGAGCTGGGTGAGCACCTGCGGGTTTTCGCTCATGAGCGCGAAATAGACGGTGCGCCGGCCGACCGCCTCGAGCAAATGCACCAGCCGCTGCAAGGTCGTCAGGGGGTCGTCGCTCTCGGCTGCCGCCTTGAGCACCAGCGGCGCCACCCGGTCCATGCGCGCGCGGGCGCCGGTGGAAAACGCGCTGACCATCGGCCCCTCGCGCAGGGCGTTCACCAGATTCAGCGCCTCCTCCGGCTGGGTATAACCACTGTCGCGCAGAGTCTTTTTCGCGGCCTCGGCATCCATCGCTCCTTGCCATACCGCCGCCAGCCCGCCGGGGTCGCGGCCTTCGACCGGCTCGGCCTCGGTATGAAAAAGCTGCGTAAAATGCCGGTGCACCATGTCGCGTTGGCGTTCAAGTTCATCCGCAAACGTCTTGAGGTCGGCGAAGCCGCTCGCGAAAGCCAGCTGCCTTTGTGACGGCTCATCAGTTGGCAACGATTGAGTCTGTTGATCGGCCACCATCTGCAGACGATGTTCGACATTGCGTAGAAAAATATAGGCCTGCGTCAGCGCGGTACCGGTCTCGGGTTTCAGATGTCCGGCGGCCACCAATTGCGGCAGCACGCTGAGCAGGCGGCGATCCTGAAGCTGCGGCTCGCGCCCGCCGTGAATGAGCTGCTGCGTCTGGGCGAGGAATTCGATCTCGCGGATACCGCCGCGTCCCAGCTTGATGTTGCCGTGCATGCCCTTGCGCGCCATCTCGCGCTCGATCATCCCCTTCATGCTGCGAATCGATTCGATCGTTCCGTAGTCAAGATATTTGCGGTACACGAACGGCTTCAGTGTCTTCAGCAGTTCCGTGCCGGCCTCGCGATCGCCGGCAATCACCCGCGCCTTGATGAAGGCATAACGTTCCCAGTCACGCCCGTGCGTCTGGTAGTAGTACTCCATCGCCGCGAAGGAAAGCGCGAGCGGGCCGCTCGCGCCGTTCGGCCGCAGGCGCATGTCCACGCGGAACACGAAACCGTCGGCGGTGTTTTCGTTGAGCACGTTGATGAGCGACTGGCCGAGGCGGATGAAAAATTCGTGGTTGCTCAGCGTCCGCTCGCTTTGCGTCTCGCCATCTTCCGGATAAGCGAAGATGAGATCGATGTCGGAGGAAAAATTGAGTTCCTGCCCCCCGAGCTTGCCCAGGCCCAGTACCACCAGCCGCTGTGGCTTGCCGCCGTGCTCGCTCTTGGGCTCGCCGTTTTTCTCCACCGCCCAGCCATGGAGTTTCGCGAGCGCACCGTCGACACAGGCATCGGCAAATTCCGACAGCGTCGCCATGGTTTCGTTGAGATCGGCCCAGCCGGCGAGGTCGCGCCAGGCGATGCGCACCATCTCGCGCCGGCGCAACTGGCGCAGCCGTGCCTTCAATGCCGGTTCGTCGGCGACGTCGGCCAGCGCTTGGGCGACACGCCGGACCAGCTCGCCCAACGGGTATCCGCGTGAAAGATCACCGGAAGCGATGAGGTCATTCAGCAGCGCCGGTTGCTGCACGCAGCTGCGCGCGACAAAATCGCTGGTGGCAAACACGCGTGGCAGGGTATCCAGCCATGGGCCGGAAGCCAGATCGGTCAGGTGCGGTGCGAGTTCCCGCCAGTGGGCGGACACCGGTCCCAGCAGCGGCTCGGGAATCGCGGCGAATGCCGCATCGAACGTTTGTTGGGCGGAATCGGACATGCCGCCATGATACCCAAAGGGGCAACGGGAATCCCTTTTCGTGCAGCCTTGCCACGGCCTCGAAGTAGTTATAGAACAGGTGATTACACTTCTACGCCAGATGCCACATGCTGCAAACACTACTGCAATACGAGACGGCGATACGACTGACTGCCTTCTTCGGGGTCCTGGCCATGGTGGCTTCGGCGGAGATCGCTCTCCCCCGCCGCCGGTTAACCGCTTCCAAGCTGCGTCGCTGGGTGAGTAATCTCGGCATCGTCTTTCTCAACAGCGCGCTGGTGCGCCTGCTCCTGCCCGCGACGGCAGCGGGCTTCGCCGTGTTTGCCGCACAGCGTGGCTGGGGTGTTTTCAACATTCTCGAAGCATCGGCCTGGGTCAGTATCATTGCCTCGATCGTCATGCTCGATTTTGCGATTTACCTGCAGCACGTGATGTTCCATGCGGTGCCGGCGCTGTGGCGGCTGCACCGCATGCACCACGCCGATCTCGATTTCGACGTCACCACCGGCGCACGCTTTCATCCGATCGAAATCCTGCTGTCTATGCTCATCAAGTTTGGGGTCATTGCTATCATCGGTGCGCCGGCCGCGGCCGTGATCATTTTCGAAGTGCTGCTCAACGCCACGTCGATGTTCAACCATGGCAACCTGCGCCTGCCGCTGGCGCTCGACCGTGTGCTGCGACTGTTCATCGTCACGCCCGACATGCACCGTGTGCATCACTCGATCGAGGACCACGAAACCAACAGTAATTTTGGCTTCAATCTCTCGCTGTGGGACAGATTGCTCGGTACCTACAAGGACCAGCCGGACGCCGGGCATGAGGGCATGACCATTGGCATCCGTGATTTTCGCGAGCCGCGGGTCGCCGCCGACCTGCCCGGCATGCTGATCCTGCCGTTCCTCGGGCGCGTCACCGGTTATGCCATCAACCGCCGTAACTGGAGCGGCAAGCCATGAACCGGCGAACGCTTGTTCGCATCGTTCTTTTCGCCGCACTCGCCGCGGCGATCGCCCTTGCTTACATCTATCGCGATCTGCTGAATGTCGCGGCGCTCGAGAGTGCGGTGAAAAATGCCGGCACACTCGGTCCATTGCTCTACATGGCTGTGTATGCCATCGCGACCGTACTTTTCCTTCCCGGCTCGGTGATCACGCTCGCCGGCGGCGCGCTGTTCGGTCCGGTATGGGGTACGCTCTACAGCCTGACCGGCGCCACGCTGGGTGCCACCGTAGCGTTTCTGATTGCGCGTTACCTCGCCTCCGACTGGGTGCATCGCAAGACGGGCGGCTGGACCAAACAGCTCATCGAAGGTGTGGAAAAGGAGGGCTGGCGCTTCGTCGCCTTCGTGCGGCTGGTGCCGCTGTTCCCGTTCAACCTGCTCAATTATGCACTCGGGCTCACGCGCATCGGGCTCGTCGCCTACGTCGTCGCGTCCTACGTCTTTATGTTCCCCGGCGCGCTGGCCTACACCTACCTCGGCTATGTTGGGCGCGAGGCGGTCGCGGGCAGCGAAGGCCTGATCCAGAAGGGCCTGCTCGCGCTCGCGCTGCTCAGCCTGGTCGCATTCCTGCCGAGTCTTATCAAGCGCCTGCGTGGCACACGCACGGAGAAATAACCGACGTCTGCGGAATTCCGTGGAAACATCCGTGAAACGATAGTCCCACTGACAATCGAAGACTACTGCCTGTCTCGCGTCACGGCGCGCGGCGTGTGCACGAAATTGGCACCTTACCGGTTATTCAGCGCTGTGCACGGCGGGAGCACTGTTCGGTGTACCGCCGTGGGGCGCGTTTTTTGTCGATCCTGCTGCGCACGCCGGATCACGGCAAAGTGATGGGTGATGTTATGCTTCACCTCTAGCGACAGGAGATAGCTTATGGATTCGTTGAAACATGATGAAATCCGCCAAGCCGTACGGCAAAGATACAGCGAGGTGGCACAATCCAACGCCGCCTGCGGTTGCGGTCCGAGCTGCTGCGGAACCGGGGCCAACGCCTCCGCGGCCGATGCGTCGGTGACGCTCGGTTATTCACAGACTGACGTGGTGATGGTTCCCGACGGCGCAAACATGGGCCTGGGCTGCGGCAATCCGCAGGCCATCGCTGCGCTGAAGCGCGGGGAAACCGTCCTCGATCTCGGCAGCGGCGGCGGGTTCGATTGTTTCCTGGCGGCGCGCCAGATCGGGGACCACGGGCACGTGATCGGCGTCGACATGACGCCGGTAATGATTTCCAAGGCGCGCGAAAACGCTGTCACTGGCGGCTATCACAACGTCGAGTTCCGCCTCGGCGAGATCGAAAACCTGCCGCTCGCCGATCTTTCGGTGGACGTGATCATCTCGAATTGCGTGATCAACTTGTCGCCCGACAAGGAACGGGTTTTCAAGGAGGCGTTTCGCGTGCTGAAGCCCGGCGGCCGTCTGGCGATCTCCGATGTCGTCGCCACCGCCGTCATACCCGAGGCGGTGCGGCGCGACATAACGCTCTATACCGGTTGCATGGCTGGCGCCTCCCTGATCGACGAGATCGAAACCATGCTTGCCGCCGCCGGCTTTGTGGACATCCGACTCCAACCCAAGGACGAAAGCCGGTCTTTCATCCGTGACTGGGCGCCCGGAAGCAAGATCGAGGATTACGTGGTGTCGGCCACGATTGAGGCCGTGAAACCGCGGAGCTGAGCACAGGCGCAGTATCGGCCCGCAACAAAAAGGCCCCGGAAACGGGGCCTTTTTGT
>NZ_JBAVEJ010000270.1:0-40676 GCF_049587675.1 Sulfuricaulis sp.
ACCTCATTCTTCATTGTCTGACCCGCCGTCAGACGCTACACTATAGGTCCTGAACGGACGAAAAGTCTCTTTTATTCGAGAGCTTGCGTCGCTCTTTTTGCGAACCGCCAGAGGTGGGCCGGGCAAGGCCAAGCGGCCGGCCCCGTATTTTTTTGTCCGAGACAGTCGCGATCATCCGAGGATAGCTTTGTCAGCCGCTGAGAAAACCAATCTGCTCAATCTGGATCGTCAGGCGATGCATGACTTTTTCGCCGCTCACGGCGAGAAGCCGTTCCGCGCCACACAGGTGATTCAATGGATTCACCAGTACGGCGTGGACGATTTCGAGGCCATGACCAACCTGAGCAAGGAGCTGCGCGCGCGCCTGAAGGATATCGCCGAAATCCGCGTGCCGGAAATCGCGCAGGACCAGGTCGCGGCCGATGGCACTCGCAAGTGGCTGCTGCGGCTGGACGACGGTAACGCCATTGAGACTGTATTTATTCCCGAAGAGGATAGAGGCACACTGTGTGTGTCCTCGCAAGTGGGCTGTACGCTGAATTGTTCGTTCTGTTCCACCGGACATCAGGGGTTCAACCGCAGCCTCAGCGTCGCCGAGATCATTGTACAGCTGCTCGTCGCCAACCGCGCCCTGGGCCGGGACCCGAAGGGCGAGCGCATCATCACCAATGTCGTGCTCATGGGCATGGGCGAGCCCTTGCTCAATTTCGACAATGTCGTGCCGGCCATGCGGCTGATGCTCGATGATTACGGTTACGGCCTGTCGCGCCGACGCGTGACGCTGTCCACGGCCGGCGTCATACCCATGATGGATCGCCTGCGCGAGGAATGCCCGGTGAGTCTGGCGGTATCGCTGCACGCCCCGAATGACGCGTTGCGTGACCAGTTGGTGCCGCTGAATAAAAAATACCCGATCCGGGAATTGCTCGAGGCCTGCCGCCGTTACTGCGCCGATTCGCCGCGCAGCCGGGTGACGTTCGAATACGTGATGCTGGATGGCGTGAATGACAGCGTTGAACACGCGCATGAACTTGTCCGGATTCTGCGTGACGTGCCGTCCAAGGTGAACCTGATTCCCTTCAATCCTTTTCCGCAGACGCTTTACCAGCGTTCTCCGAAGCCGGTCATCGACCGGTTTCGTGATGTACTGATTGCGGCAGGACTCACCACGATCACCCGCAAAACACGCGGTGATGACATCGATGCGGCCTGCGGCCAGCTGGCCGGACAGGTGAAGGATCGCACGCGCCGCCGCCAACGCCTTACGGCAAGGGTGGGTCAGGCATGAATCGCCGTTTTCTCAACGCCGTGATGGTTCTGCTGCTCGTGGCCGTGGCGGGTTGCGCCTCCTCCAAGGAGCGTGAGGCAGACATGGAAAAGAAGAACAATCGGGCTGAAACCCACGTGATGCTCGGCGCCAACTACCTGCAACGCGGCCAGCTGGATGTGGCCAAGGAAGAACTCGATAAAGCCCTGAAAGAGGCACCGGATAATTCGCAGGCCAACAACATCATGGCCGTGCTGCAGTGGCGGCTGAAAAAATACGACGAGGCGGAGCGTTTTTTTCGCAAGGCGCTAGACACGAACCCCGCCAATTCTTCGGCGCACCACAACTATGGCGCATTTCTCTGCGATCGCGGCAAGCTCGACGCCGGCGTGCGGCATTTCGATGCGGCGGCCGGCGATGCGCTCTATCCTTACACGGCTGAAGTCAACCTGAACGCCGGTGTCTGTTTGATGAAGAAACCAGCACCGGCCGAAGCTGAAAAATACTTCCGTGAAGCGTTGCGTATCAATCCCAAGCTCCCTAGCGCGCTTTATCAGATGGCCAAGCTCAGTCTGGATTCGGGACATCGCCTGTCCGCGCGCGGATTCATCGAACGTTATTTCCAGTCCGCGGAAGATACGCCCGAGAGCCTGTTATTGGCAGTCAGAATCGAGCGCGCGCTTGGCAACAAGAATGCCGAGGCAAGTTACGCGCTGCGGCTGCGCAACAAATTCCCCACGTCGCCCGAAGCCGGGCAATTACACGCGGCGTCAACGCCCAAGAAGAAGTAGGCCATGGAAAACGCAAAACCGAAATCACCTGACACCGTTGCGTCCCGGTCCGGTCCGGGGTGCTTGTTGCATGAGGCGCGTATGGAATTGCGCCTGGCGCCGGAAGACGTGGCCCAGATCCTGCACCTGTCTTCCAAGCAGATCGTCGCCCTCGAGCAGGACGACTACAAAAAACTGCCGGGATCGACCTATGTTCGCGGCTATTTGCGCAGCTACGCGCAGTTGCTAGGATTGTCACCGGAAACGGTGCTTGAGTCCTACAACAGTCTCACCATTCCTTCCAAGCCGATTTCGTTGCCGCAGTCGGCTCCGCCGCCGCAAATCACGAGTAGCGACCGCCTGATCAAGGTGGCGACCTTCGGTGTGGCGGCGATCGTGCTGGGCCTGGTTTACCTGTGGTGGCGCAGCGAGGAAAAGACCCCGACAGCGCCAAGTTCGCCGCCCGCCGTGGCAAGTCAGACTCCGGCGATGGTACCGCCGGCGACGCCAATCCCGCCTGAAGGCGACACGCCGCCGTCTACCGCTGGTACGTCTGTGGCAACGAATTCCGCGACTTCCCCTGTCGTCACGGAACCTGTGTCGCAAGCGGTGACCAGTAATATCGCGCGGACATCGAACATCATGACGCCTGTACCACCGGTTCCCGCCACGACGGCGGAACCCTCCAACGGGCAAATTACGGCTTCCGGCATGATTCTCAATGTGTCGCCGACCGAAACGCTCAAGCCGACCAGCCCGGCAACGCCTCCACATACCGACCGCGCCCTGGACCGCACGCGACGCACGCCGGACATACCCGCGGGCGTGCCACGGTCGCGGATGGTGCTGCGCGCCATACAGGAGTCGTGGGTCGATGTTCGCGATGCCCGCGACAACAAACTCCTGTACGAAAACGTGCCGGCCGGCCGCAGCATTGCCATCGAGGGGGTGGCGCCGTTCAGCGTGTTTCTGGGCAACGCCGAGGGCGTCCGGGTAGAATTCAATGGACAGAATTTTGACATCGGCCGTTACAAGCGTGGGCAGGTCGCACGCTTTACGCTCGGCGATGAGAAGGCGGTGAACAACTGATGTTCAGCGAGAACCCCATCCAGCGGCGCAAGAGCCGCCGCATTATGGTCGGCAGCGTGGCAGTCGGCGGCGATGCTCCGGTCAGCGTGCAGAGCATGACCAACACCGAAACCACGGACGTGACAGCGACCGTGGCCCAGATCGTCGCTCTTGAAAACGCCGGCGCTGACATCGTGCGCGTGTCAATTCCGACCCTGGAAGCCGCCGAGGCTTTCGGCAGGATCAAGCAACAGGTTTCCGTTCCGCTGGTGACGGACATTCACTTCGACTACAAGATTGCGCTGCGCGTTGCCGAACTGGGCGCCGATTGTCTGCGAATCAATCCGGGTAATATCGGGCGCGAAGATCGTGTGCGTGCCGTGGTGGACGCGGCGCGTGACCGCGGGATTCCGATACGTATCGGCGTCAACGCCGGGTCGCTGGAAAAGGAATTGCAAAAAAAATATGGCGAACCCACGTCCGACGCGCTGGTGGAATCCGCGCAACGTCACATCGATATGCTCGACAAGTTCGACTTTCAGGATTTCAAGGTCAGTGTCAAGGCCTCGGACGTTTTCATGGCCGTGGCCGCGTATCGCAAGCTTGCCACGCTGATCGAGCAACCGCTGCATCTGGGCATCACCGAGGCGGGCGGTTTCCGTTCCGGTGCGGTGAAGTCGGCCATCGGCCTGGGCATGCTGCTGGCCGAAGGCATCGGCGACACCATCCGCGTGTCGCTCGCGGCCGATCCGGTGGAGGAAGTGCGCGTGGGTTGGGACATCCTCAAGGCCTTGCATGTTCGCAGCAAGGGTATCAATCTCATCGCCTGTCCTTCCTGTTCGCGACAGGAATTCAACGTGATCGCCACGGTGAATGCCCTGGAGCAGCGTCTCGAAGACATCAAGGAGCCGCTCGATGTGGCCGTCATCGGCTGTTGCGTAAACGGTCCGGGTGAAGCCAAGGCGGCGCAAGTCGGTCTGGCGGGCGGCGATCCGAGTCTGCTTTATATCAACGGCAAGCCCGATCACAAGATCGGCAACGACCGGTTGGTAGACGAAATCGAGCGCGCGGTGCGCGCCGAGGTACAGCGACGCCACCAGCCGGGTGACAAGCCGGCGGACAAGAAGGTCTTCCCCATCAAACAGACCGGGTGAGGGCATTCCATTGAGCAAGGCCATACAGGCCGTACGGGGCATGAATGACATGCTGCCGGACGCCGTGCAGCGTTGGCAGCGGATCGAGGCCATCGCGCGCGATGTCTTGCACGCCTACGGCTACCGTGAAATCCGTCTGCCCATCATCGAGAAGTCCGAACTCTTCGCGCGCTCCATCGGCAGTCTGACCGACATTGTCGAGAAGGAAATGTACAGTTTCGAGGACCGCAGCGGCGAGAATCTCACACTGCGTCCCGAGGGCACGGCCGGTTGCGTCCGCGCCGGTATTGAAAACGGATTTCTGCACAATCAGATTCAGCGCCTGTGGTACGCCGGTCCCATGTTCCGCCACGAGCGTCCCCAGAAAGGCCGTTACCGCCAATTCCACCAGATCGGTGTCGAAGCCTTTGGAATCGAAAGCGCCGATCTGGATGCCGAACTCATCATGATGTGCGCGCGTCTGTGGACGGCCTTGGGTCTCGATGGGCTGACCTTGCAGCTCAATTCGCTCGGCACACTCGAGTCGCGCGCCGTTTACCGGCGCGAGCTGTTGCGTTATCTCGAGACGCAACGTGACCGGCTCGATGAAGACAGCCTGCGACGGCTGGATAAAAATCCGTTGCGCATCCTCGACAGCAAGAACCCCGACATGCAGAAAGTGATCGCGGCGGCCCCGAGTCTTTACGACCATCTCGACGAAGCGTCGCGCGAGCATTTTACACGTCTCGGCGATTACCTTCGTCAGGCGGGAATTCCTTTCGCCGTGAATCCGCGTCTCGTGCGCGGGCTCGACTATTACACCCGCACTGTGTTCGAATGGACGACCGAACGGCTCGGCGCGCAATCCACGGTCTGCGCCGGTGGTCGGTATGACGGGCTGGTCGAGCAACTTGGCGGTAAAGCTGCCCCGGCGGCGGGTTTCGCCCTAGGCATGGAGCGCCTTGCCGAACTGATGGCACAACAGGCTAACCAATATTCCGATGCCCAGCCGCAGGCGTACTTGGTGCTTCTGGGTGAAGTCGCCGAAAAGCAGGGCCTTGCGCTTGCCGAGCGCCTGCGCGACGCCGGACTGCGTATCGAATGCAATTGCGGAGGCGGTAGTCTCAAGGCGCAGCTCAAGCGCGCGGATCGCAGCTGTGCGCATTATGCGTTGCTGCTGGGCGAGGAGGAGACCCGGAACGGCTCCGTGACCGTCAAGGATCTGCGTGGCAGTGAGGCGCAATCACAGGTCGCACAGAACGCATTGACTGATTTTTTGAAACAGAGGACCGGAAGGGGAGAGAAATCTTGAGTGCCTACGCTGATCAGGAAGAGCTGGACAAACTTAAAGCCTGGTGGAAGAACTACGGCAGTTCCGTTATTTTCGGTGTACTGCTGGGCGCCGGCATACTCATCGGTTTCCGCTACTGGACCCACTACACCGAACAGCGCCTTCAGACAGCATCGGTGCTGTATGACCGGATGCTGCAGGATTTTCACTCGAAGAAGCTCGAAACGGCGCGCCAGTCCGGCGAGTCGCTGCTGAAGGATTCTTCGTCCACGCCCTATGCCGGCATGGCTGGATTGCTGCTGGCACGCATGGACTTCGAAGCGGGCGACGCTCTCAGTGGACGCAAGCATTTGCAATGGGTGGTCGAGCACGCCAAGGATGCCGCAACGATGCACGCCGCGCGCTTGCGGTTGGCAAGGATCAATCTGGACAGCGGCGACAAGCAGGCCGCGCTCGCGCTTCTCGATGTGAAGGACCAGGCCGGTTTCGAAGCCGAATATGCCGAGCTCAAGGGCGACATCTACCTGGCCCAGGGACAACGCGAGCAGGCGCGCACGGCGTATCGCGAGGCGCTCAAACAACTTCCCGCCGGTTCGCCTTATGCGCCGGTACTCAACATGAAGCTCGATGATCTGGGATCGGAGAAGTCTTCATGAAAAGCGGCATGGCATTTCTCTGCGCCTTGCTGTTACTCGCCGGTTGCGGCGGCAGCAAGGTGGTGCGTGAGGAACCCGCGAAACTCGAGGATATCGCCGCCGCAATACACGTGAAAAAGCTTTGGTCGGCGGACAGCGGCGCCAGCGCGGTTAAAAAGGCGGTCACGCTATGGCCTTCTTTGGACGACAACACAATTTATACATCCGACCCAAAAGGCCGTGTGACGGCGTTCGCTGCCGACAGCGGCAGAAAATTGTGGAAATCAAGCGTCGACCGTCCGGTGACGGGCGCCGCAGCTGCCGGCAATGGACTCGTGGTGATCGCCACCAAGAAAGGCGAAGTGATTGCGCTCGACAGTCATGACGGACATCGGTTATGGGTTAGTGCCCTGTCGAGCCAGGTGGTGACGCCGGCGGCGATCCATGCCGGAGTGGTCGTGGTGCAATCGGTGGACGGCAAGCTTGCCGGCCTGTCGGTCGTGGATGGCAAGCGGCTGTGGTTGTACGAGCGCTCGGAGCCGCCGCTCAGCCTGTATGGCACGGCCGCGCCCGTTTTGGTCGGCGATATCGTGCTCGCCGGTTTTGCCACCGGCAAGATCGCCGCGATCCAGATCAAGGACGGCAAACTCCTGTGGGAGATGCCCGTTGCCCAACCTCACGGACGCAATGAAGTGGAACGCCTGGTGGACGTCGACGCCTCGCCGATTGTCGTGCGCAATGTAGTCTATGCCGCGAGTTACCAAGGCAAGATCATCGCCGTGGACATGCAGACAGGCCGCATCCTGTGGTCGCGAGATGTGTCAACCTATACCGGCATGGACGCGGATTCAAAAAACATTTATCTCACCGATGATCACGGTATTGTAATGGCGCTGGATCAACAAACCGGCGCAAGCGTGTGGAAGCAGGAACAGCTACGCGCACGTCAGCTGAATGCACCGCGTTGCGTGGACGGACTGGTGGCTGTCGGTGATTTCGAGGGTTATGTTCACTGGCTGTCGAGCGATGATGGTCATTTCGTGGCGCGTTACCGAGTCAGTCATAGCGCCATTCAATCCCCGACACTGGCCAGTAACGATACGCTCTACGTCAGCAGCCAGTCGGGCACGCTGGAAGCGTTGCGTCTGGAAAAGAACTGACGGTGGGTCCGTCAGGACGCCAGGAAAATATTTTTTAGAGTAACCGAATATGGAATCCACTAAAGAGCTATTTGTGAAAATTCGTTTTTTAGTCGATTCTTGTGTGCTCTGCAGCTAATTCTTATTTTGTTGTAGGTTTTTAGTTCAATTTTGTTTCCCTGGCGCTCTTGGCGTCCTGACGGTTAAATCTTTCATATGAAACCCGTTGTCGTTCTCGTCGGCCGGCCCAATGTCGGTAAATCCACGCTGTTCAACCGGCTCACGCGCAGCCGCGCGGCGCTCGTCGCCGACGTGCCCGGGTTGACGCGCGACCGTCAGTACGGAGATGGGCGTATCGGGGATCGCCCGTATTTTGTCGTGGACACGGGAGGCATCGTCGCCAGTCTTGCCTCCGCCAAAGAGCAGGGGGACGTAAGCTCACATGTCGCTGTCCAGGTCCGCGCCGCGCTGGCCGAGGCCGACGCTGTTATTCTGCTGGTGGATACGCGCGAGGGTATTCATCCCGTCGATCGTGAACTTGCCACGGATCTGAGGCGGCATGGCAAACCGGTCTGGGTTGCCGTGAACAAGTCGGAGGGATATGACCCGTCCACGGCGGTGGCGGAATTTCATGTCTTCGGTCTGGGCGAGCCGATGGCTATCTCCGCCACGCATGGCGATGGCGTGGAGGAACTGATGCAACGCGTGCTGGGTTCCTTGCCCATCAGCGAAGAGACTGAGCCGGAAGAAGGTGTCCCGCGCATCGCCGTGATCGGAAAACCCAACGTCGGCAAATCCACGCTCGTCAATGCCTTGCTCGGTGAAGAGCGCGTGGTGGTCAGCGACGCGCCGGGCACCACGCGCGACAGCATCCGCGTACCGCTTGAACGCGCAGGCCGACGCTATATTCTCATTGATACGGCTGGTGTGCGTCGCCGCTCCAAAATTGATGAACTGCTGGAAAAGTTTTCCGTGCTCAAAACCCTTCAGGCCATCGACGAGGCGAACGTTGCGATTCTTGTCATTGACGCCAGTGCCGGCATTTCAGAACAGGATGCCTCGCTTTCCGGATACGCGCTGGAAGCCGGAAGGGCCATGGTGGTCGCTATCAACAAATGGGATGCGGTGGCGGATTCCGAGCGTGCCTGGATCAAGCGCGAGTTCGAGCGCAAATTGCCATTTCTTGAGTTTGCCCGGGTTCACTATATTTCGGCGCGGGATGGTGCTGGGGTGGGCGGTTTATTTGCCTCGGTGGACGAGGCCTATGCTTCCGCCTTCCGTACCATGACCACCCCCAAGCTTAATCGCGTCCTGCAGGACGCCGTGACGGCTACCCCGCCGCCCTTGGCCCGTGGCCGGCGCGCCCGTCCCAAGTATGCCCACCAGGGTGGCAAGAACCCTCCCCGCGTGGTGATCCATGGCAACCAGGTTGCCTCACTGTCCAAATCCTACCGCCGCTACCTGGCTAATACCTTCCGCAAGGCATTTCAATTGGTTGGCACACAGGTCTGGATCGATTGCCGACAGGAAAAGAATCCCTATGAGGATAAGAAGGCTGGTGGACGGGCCGGCCGCCGGCATTCCCCCCGTAAACGCTCCTGAAAATCCGTGAACTATACTCACCTGTAGATTGAAACATAAAGTAAAAGCAGAGACATGCCGCAGCAAGGGGCAGGGCGCGTGAATCAGGGACTCAGAGGGTAGTGTCGTGAGCGCATTCCATAAAAGCGCCCTCCGGTCCGGTTACCGGCTGGCTGAATACACTATTGAATCGGTTCTGGGCCATGGCGGCTTCGGAATCACTTATCTTGCGCGCGACACGTCGTTGGGCGCCCAAGTGGCGATCAAGGAGTACCTCCCCCACGAGATTGCCAACCGTGACAACAAGACCCAAGTGTTGCCGAATCCCTCCCGCGGGGCGGTGCACGACTATCAAATCGGCCTCAAGAATTTCGTGAAGGAGGCCCGGGCCCTGGCCCGCTTCAAGCATCCCAACATCGTCCGCGTCCTGCGTTTCCTCGAGGCTAATGGGACCGCCTACATGGTCATGGAGTACGAGGAGGGACAGAGCCTCGCGGATTATCTCAAGCGCAATGGACCGCGTCTGGATGAGCAGACCCTGTTGAAGGTGTTTATCCCGATTCTCAATGGCCTGCACGCGGTGCACGAGGCCGAGATGCTGCATCTCGACATCAAGCCGGAAAATATTTACCTGCGCAAGGACGGCAGCCCGATGCTCATTGACTTTGGCTCGGCTCGCCAGGGGGCGGTCCATCTGCAGAAAGTGGCGCTGACCCAAGGTTATGCTCCGATGGAACAATACCCCGACAAGGGGACACCGGACCCATCGAGCGATGTCTATGCCGTGGGTGCTTCCATGTACCGCTGCATCAGCGGCAAGAAGCCGGATGACGCCCTGGAGCGTTATCAGGCGGTGCTCAAATACCAGGTGGATCCGCTGACACCGGCGGTCGTGGCGGGAAAAAATGGGTATCAGAAGCAAGTGCTCGAATGCATTGACTGGGCCATGCAGGTGTATTCGCGTGATCGGCCTCAATCGGCGCGTGAGTTGCAGGATGCCCTCATGGGGAGAGGCAGAATTGGACGTCAGTCCACGACCGGTCAACCGGCCGTGTTCAACCGACCGTCCGTATCCAGGGTAAAGGTATCAGCCCAGGCGACGAAGGCCATGAATGAAAAAGACCGCAGCTCGACGGCCGTTGGTTGGATGGCAGCGGCGCTGATGGTGGCCAGCCTTGCGGTGGCCGGTACCCTCTATTGGTCCGACCTTAAGGTTCATTGGGAGGGGGAAGAACATACCTCCGCACCGGCAATTCAAATCAGGCCTTCAAGCAAATCCGCAACGTCAACAGAGCAACCAGCGGAAGCGAAATTGCCGACGAAGGCATACGAACCCGTAGCACCTCTCTCCAAACCCCAACCAGTCGCGCAGACAGTATCGGCGGTTATTCCTGCCTTGCTCGAAAAAACGCTAACCGGTCATCAGGACTGGGTGCAGTCGGTGGCGTTTGCACCGGATGGAAAATGGATCGCGTCTGCTGGTGCCGACAAGACTATCAAGCTCTGGGTGACGTCCAGCGGTTCGCTGCTCGGTTCGCTGCGGCAGAGTTATGCCGCTAACGCCGTGGCAATTTCCGCCACTGGCACGTGGCTGGCGTCGGCAGGCGATGATGGGACGGTAAGGTTGTGGGAAGCCGGCACCGGGCAACTGCACAGTGCCTTGAGCGGCCCGAGCAATGCGCTCTATGCGGTAGCGTTTTCGCCCAATGGGAAGCTTGTCGCCGCCGCCGGCAAGGACAGGATCGTGTACGTATGGGACGTGGATAGTGGAAAACGACTGCAAACACTTGAAGGACACTCCGGCGATATTTATGCGCTCGTGTTTTCTCCCAGTGGTAAATTCATTGCCTCCGCCGGCGTCGACAAGATGCTGCTCGTCTGGAGCGTGGCGAATGGAGCGGAGGCAATGAGGATGGCCGGCCACAAAGACAAGGTGTTGGCGCTGGCCTGGTCGCCTGACGGGAAATGGCTGGCTTCCGGCGACTCCGGTGAAACGATACGTCTGTGGGATGCGACGACTGGTACGTTGATACGGATACTGAATAATAATCCCGCCGTTCTCAGTCTGGCTTGGTCGCCGGATAGCCGCTGGCTGGCCGCCGGACTGGCTGACAAAACCATCGAGATATTCGATCCCGGTAACGGCACTGCCTTGCAGACGCTCGTGGGTCATCAGGATTGGGTGCAGTCGGTGGCGTTTTCGCCGGATGGCACCAGGCTTGTCTCCGCCGGCCGCGACAAAACCGTCCGAATCTGGAAGGGAAAATGAGATTTATTTGAGCGCGACCGCCAGGCCGCGCTGATACGACTTTCCGCTGCGCTATTATTTTATTTTGGGCAGGAACAATGCCGGATCGACCCGGCTATTGTTAAGGCTCACGGTCCAATGCAGGTGCGGGCCGGTGACACGTCCGGACATGCCTACTTCGCCGATTTTCTGACCCTGGCTCACCCGCGCGCCGTTCTCGACCGCAATACGGCTCAAGTGATTGAACATGCTGACGAGTCCCTGGCCATGGTCGAGAAAAACGGTTTTGCCATTGAAGAAATACTCTCCGGTCTGAATGACGGTCCCCGCCAGCGGCGCCACGACCGGCGCACCGACGGGCGCGGCGATATCAATGCCGCTGTGCGGCTGACGTGGTTCATTGTTGAAGAAACGCCGCAGCCCGAAGACACTACTCACCGGCCCGTGCACCGGCAGCAGGCATCGCAGCGAGGATATAGTTTCATCGGTCCAGGCGGCAAATGCGTGCTGGATGATCGCCTGTTCTCGGGTGATGCGCGCGAGATCTTCTTCAGTCGGTTCCACCATGCGCTTGTTCTTGAGCGTCAGGTGCTGCACGGCATATTCCTTGGACTGTACGGTAAACGGATATTCCCGCGTCCTGCCCTGACTGTCGCGGACCGTAACCATCTGCGGGCCCGGCGCGAGCGTGAGTGGCAGTCCCACGACGGCCTGCCAGCGTCCATCGTGACGCATCACCATGATGCGTTGATCGGCAAAATGCACCACCGGCACTGGCTCGGTGTCCGGCACCAGCGGCAGGATCGCGATGCCGCCCGGCACCGGGCTAGCCGATGGCAATTCCTGCGCGTGCGCGACCGCGCCGATCAGCAGCGTTAACAGCGCCCACATTTTATTGCTCACGAGTTTTTTCAACCAGACAATCCAGATAGCCATGCGCCAGTTGGGCCTGTACTCGTTCGCCCGCTTGAACCGATGCCGCCTCGGTTACGATCGCGCCGGTGGCCGATTGTTGCACAATGGCATAACCCCGCTCCAGCGTGGCAAGCGGACTCAGGGCATGCAGGGCCTGCATCACTTGCAGCAGGCGGGCAGTGGAGAGTTCGATACGCCGCTTCATGGCGGACGCCAGGCGGGCGTGGAAATGGCGGGTGTCGAGCATTGCCGCGTGCAACCGCGGCAATGGCGAGTGTTGAAGCAGTCCTGCCGTCATGGCTTGAAGTTGCGAACGCGCATGGCGCAACCGCGTGGCCTGTGCCAGATGCATACGCTGGGAGAGCGAGGCGAGCTGTTGTTGCAGTAATGCCAGGCGACTACGCGGATGCACCAGGCGCGCGCCCAGCCAGTCAAGGTGCTGACTGTGGCTGCGCAGGCGGCCGTGCATGGCCGAGATCAACCGGTTAGCAATGCGCTCAAAATGCGCCAGCCATTCCTGCTGGTCCGGGCTCAGCATCTCGGCGGCCGCAGTCGGTGTCGGGGCGCGCGCATCCGCGGCCATGTCGGCGATGGTGAAATCGGTTTCGTGTCCCACGCCGCTGACGATCGGGACAGGACAGGCGTGAATGGCGCGCGCCACGATCTCTTCGTTGAATGGCCATAGGTCCTCGAGCGAACCGCCGCCGCGCGCGAGGATCAGCGCATCGCAGTCTTTTCGCCGACCGGCCAGCCGGATGGCCGTGGCGATTTTCTCCGCCGCGCCCTCGCCCTGCACCGGCACTGGAAACACCAGCACGGCGATCGCCGGGAAGCGGCGTTTGAGCGTTGTCAGGATATCGTGCAGCACCGCGCCGGAAGGGGAAGTGATGATGCCGATACGCCGCGGGAGCCGGGGCAGCGGTAGCTTGTGCGCGGTATCGAAGAGACCTTCCTTGGCGAGTCTCTGCTTGAGCGCATCGAAAGCGCGCCGCAAGGCGCCTTCGCCGGCCTCTTCGAGATATTCGACGATGATCTGAAAGTCGCCGCGACCCTCGTACAGGCTTACGCGCGCGCGCAGCAGCACGTGCAACCCGTCCTTGAGCGTGATGCCGACCAGGCGTTGATGTTGACGAAAGAAGGCACAACGTACCTGCGCCTGGGAGTCCTTGAGTGAGAAGTACACGTGGCCCGACGCCGGACGCGAGAGATTGGAAATTTCGCCCTCAATCCAAATGGGCGGGAAACTGCTCTCCAGTAGTCCCTTGGCTTCACGATTCAGACGTGAAACCGTGTAGATGTCGCGAACAGGTGTGGTGGTGGGTGACGGCTGCTTCATGCCATGAAACATAACCTGATTTAAGAGAAATACAAAATCTCCCTGAGCATGGCTAAATGTTCGACATTCGATGCATGGCGATCGATAAAACTCGTTTTCAGGTATGACAAGCCCTGAAATTCATGAGGTGGAAAAAGGGTGGGGGAATAAAAAAGCCGGGCAATGCCCGGCTTTTTAGTCGGCAAACGGCTGGCCTACTTGTATATTGCGACAGGGTTGGCGTTGTCCCTGGCCTGTTGTTGCGCCAGTTGTGCTTCCTTGAGCGCGTTCTTGGCGAGCTTCATGGCTTTCTCGAACTCTTTGGAAGCGGTGGTCTTGTCGCCGTCCTTCATGGCCTTGTCGGCGGCGGCCTTGGCTTCTTTCGAGTCCTTCATATATTTCTCTGTGTGAAGCCACAGAAAGCCGGTCTTGTCGGCGAGTTTGATTTCATTTTCCGCCTGGGCGGCGAGCTTGTTGTATTCATCGTCATTGACGACGCTGGCGCATCCGGCAAGCGCGACGACCAAGGTGCCTATCATGAGCGTCTGTTTCATTCTTCTCCTCCTGTGACTGACTGTACGGTATATATAGACGCCCCACGGTAAAATACATTCCCTGTCACGTCAACGGGACATGTGTCTTAAGCCCGCAGACCCCGGAAGTAGGGGAATAAGCGGTGCGATTCGCACGTCGCCCAGTTTACGGCTGGTGGGTGGATTACGTATAATACGGCATGCGAATAGTTCAGGAAGGCCTCACCTTTGACGATGTCCTGCTGCTTCCTGCACATTCGACCGTCCTGCCCAAGGACGTGGACCTGAAAACCTCCCTTACGCGTACCATCAACCTCAATATACCGCTGCTGTCGGCTGCCATGGACACGGTCACGGAGGCGCGCGCCGCCATCTGCCTGGCCCAGGAAGGGGGTCTCGGCATTATCCACAAAAACATCACGCCGGTGCGCCAGGCGGACGAGGTTCGCCGCGTCAAGAAGTTCGAAGCCGGCATCATCAGCAACCCGATCACGGTGACGCCCGATACCACCATCCGCAAGGTGCTGGAACTGACGCGCGCGCAGCATATCTCCGGCGTGCCGGTGACCCAGGGTGACAAGCTTCTGGGCATCGTCACCAGCCGCGATCTGCGGTTTGAGACCCGCTACGAGGAGCCGGTGTCGCGCATCATGACGCCGCAGGAAAAACTGGTGACGGTCAAGGAAGGTGCTTCGCGCGACGAGATACTCAAGCTGCTGCATCAGCACCGTATTGAAAAGATCCTCGTCGTGGACGACAAGTTCGGTTTGAAAGGCCTTATTACCGTCAAAGACATCCAGAAGTCGAGCGAATACCCGCGTTCGGCCAAGGATACCAAGGGCCGTCTGCTCGCCGGCGCCGCGGTCGGGGTGGGCCAGGGCACGGAAGAGCGTGTCGAGCGCCTGGTCGAGGCCGAGGTGGACGTGATCATCGTGGACACGGCGCATGGCCATTCCCAGGGTGTGCTCGATCGCGTGCGCTGGATCAAGAAGCATTATCCCGACATGCAGGTGATTGGCGGCAACATCGCCACGGGCGACGCCGCGAAATCACTGCGCGATGCCGGAGCCGACGGTGTAAAGGTCGGCATCGGGCCCGGTTCCATCTGCACCACGCGCATGGTGGCCGGGGTCGGCGTACCGCAGCTCACGGCGATCGCCAACGTCGCGGAAGCGCTGAAGGGATCGAACATTCCGGTGATTGCCGACGGCGGCATCCGTTACTCCGGCGATATCGCCAAAGCCCTGGCCGCCGGCGCGCACTCGATCATGATTGGCAGCCTGCTGGCCGGCACCGATGAAGCGCCCGGACAGGTGGAAATTTACCAGGGCCGCTCGTACAAATCCTATCGCGGCATGGGATCGCTCGGGGCGATGGGCGAAGGCTCGAGCGACCGTTATTTCCAGGAAGGCACCAAGGGCGACAAACTGGTTCCGGAAGGCGTCGAAGGCCGCGTGCCCTACAAGGGACCGATGATCAACATCATTCATCAGCTCATGGGTGGCCTGCGTTCCAGCATGGGCTATACCGGCAGCGTCAATATCGAAGCAATGCGCACGAAAACGCAGTTCGTGCGCATCACCAACGCCGGCATTCGCGAGTCGCACGTACACGACGTAATGGTGACCAAGGAAGCTCCAAACTACCAGCGGGAATGAACCGCCACCATTGATTTCCGTGGCGCTCCTGGCGGTAAAAATAATTTAGTGCCATGACTGATCCGCATTCACAGAAAATCCTGATTCTCGATTTCGGCGCTCAATACACGCAGCTGATCGCGCGCCGCGTGCGCGAGGCCGGGGTGTATTGCGAACTGTATTCCTATGACACGCCGGTCGAGGAAATCCGGAAATTTGCCCCGCGCGGCATTATTCTTTCCGGCGGGCCGGAATCGGTGACGCTGGTCGAGACACCGCGCGCACCGCAGGAAATCTTCGACATGAAGATTCCCGTCCTTGGCATCTGCTACGGCCAGCAAACCATGGCGGCACAGTTGGGCGGCACGGTCGAGGCCGGCGAGAAACGCGAATTCGGTTATGCCCGGGTACGCATGCACGGGCATTCCAAGTTGTTCCGCGACATCCGCGACGAGCACATGGACGATGGCAGCGAGTGGCTGCACGTCTGGATGAGCCACGGCGACAAGGTCACGCGCCTGCCGCCGGGATTCCGCATGATCGCCGAAACCGGTTCGGCGCCGCTCGCCGGCATTGCCGACGAGTCGCGCGGTTTTTATGGCGTGCAATTCCATCCGGAGGTGACGCACACGACGCAAGGCAGCGGGATTCTGCAGCGCTTCGTGCACGAGATCTGCGGCTGCCAGTCGCTGTGGACGCCGGGCAACATCATCGAGAGCATGGTCCAGTCGGTGCGCGCCCAGGTCGGCCAGGACGAAGTGGTGCTCGGGCTGTCCGGCGGCGTGGACTCTTCCGTGGTCGCGGCACTGTTACACCGCGCCATCGGCAAGCAGCTCACCTGCATTTTCGTCGACAACGGCCTGCTGCGCCTGAACGAGGGTGACCAGGTGATGGAGACTTTCGCCCGGCACATGGGCGTGAAGGTCATCCGGGTGGACGCCGAGAACCGTTTTCTTTCCGCGCTCAAGGGCGTGGCCGATCCGGAGAAGAAGCGCAAGATCATCGGCGGCATCTTCATCGAGGTTTTCGAGGAGGAGGCGGCCAAGATCAAGAACGCCCGATGGCTGGCGCAGGGCACGATCTACCCGGACGTAATCGAATCAGCCGCGGCCAAAACCAAGAAGGCGCATGTGATCAAGTCGCATCACAACGTCGGCGGGTTGCCGGAGATCATGAACATCAAGTTGCTCGAGCCGCTGCGCGAGTTGTTCAAGGACGAAGTGCGCCGCATCGGCGAGGAGCTGGGATTGCCGCATCAGATGATCTACCGCCATCCTTTCCCCGGTCCGGGTCTGGGCGTGCGCATCCTGGGAGAGGTCAAAAAGGAATACGCCGATCTGCTGCGCAAGGCGGATGCGATCTACCTGGAAGAGCTGTACCGCCACAATCTTTACGACAAGATCAGCCAGGCCTTCGCCGTGTTTCTGCCGGTGAAATCGGTCGCCGTGCTCGGCGATGCCCGCGCCTACGATTTCGTGGTCGCGCTGCGCGCGGTTGAGACGGTGGATTTCATGACCGCCAACTGGGCGCAGATCCCCTATGAAGTCCTCGGCATCATCTCCAACCGCATCATCAACGAAGTGCGTGGCATCTCGCGCGTGGTCTACGACATCTCCGGCAAACCGCCGGCGACCATCGAATGGGAGTAACGACACCGGAGGCGCGCGACGCGGCGAACATGCGTCGTGCGCTCGAACTGGCCCACCACGCCGAGGAAGCGGGTGAGGTGCCGGTGGGCGCGCTGGTGGTGCTGAACGACGAGATTATCGGTGAGGGTTGGAACCAGCCGATCGTCTCCCATGATCCCACCGCCCACGCCGAGATCGTGGCGTTGCGCGCCGCCGCCGCGTGCGTTAGAAATTACCGTCTCTCAGACGCCGTGCTCTACGTAACACTCGAGCCCTGCGCCATGTGCGCCGGCGCGATGGTGCACGCGCGTATTGCACGCGTTGTGTACGGCGCGGCCGACCCGAAGTCCGGCGCGGCCGGGAGCGTATTCAACCTGCTGGAATCCTCCGCGCTGAATCATCGCGCAGAGGTCACCCGCGGCGTGCTTGCGGAGGAGTGCGGTGAGATGTTGCGGAATTTTTTCGCGGCAAGGCGTTGAGGAATGTAGAAACTGTAGGTTGGGGTGAGCACCGCGAACCCCAACAACGTCTTCGATTAATTGTTGGGCTTCGCTATTGCTCAGCCCAACCTACATTTACGGTAATCAAATCGCCGGCGCCTTGATCCCGAAAGCCTCGGGCCTTTTCTTGGCTTTTTCCTCTTCGTCGGTCTTTACCAGCACGTCATAATATGTGCGCACGGCGTTGACGAAGATGACTGGCTCCAGCCCGCGGGCATAGCCGTTTTTGGTCTTGGGGTACCAGGCTTCGTCGGCGAGCAGCGGCAGGTAGGTCTTGACATCATTCCACTTGTTCGGATCATGGCCTTGCTTCTGGGTAATGATGCGCGCGTCTTCCAGATGACTGGTACCGATGTTATACGCCGCGAGCGCCATCCATGTTCGATCGGGTTCGGTGATGCCGGGTGGCATGCGCTCGATCAGGCCTTGGAGATAACGGGCACCGCCGTCGATGCTTTGTGTTACATTCTGACGGTCGGTAATCCCGAGCTGGTTGGCGGTTTCTTCCGTCAGCATCATCATGCCGCGCACGCCGGTCGGTGAGGTCGCGGTCGGGTCCCAGTAGGATTCCTGGTAACCGAGGGCGGCGAGCAGCCGCCAGTCGAGGTTGTACTGCTTGGCCGCCTTTTCGAACATTAGCTGATATTGCGCCAGGCGGCTGCGTATGCGCACTTTGTATACGCTCAGGTTGACGAAGTTCGAGCGGCTGGCCGGGCCGTAATAGCGATCGACCAGTTGCGCCAGTTCACCCGAGGCGCGGCTTTTTTCCAGAAACTTCACGGCGGCGTCGTACAAACTTCGATCTTCGCCCAGAGGGAAGGCCCAGGCCAGCGCCTCCGGATTCTGGAGATCGAAGGCGACCTGAATCTCGGGGAAATATTGCCGGTTGATCGCGACGATGTTCGAATCGGCGATGCTGATTTCGAGCAGCCCTTCCCATACGAGCTGCAGCAATTCCTCGGTTTCCTTATCCACCTCGGTCCACTTCAATTCGGGATATTGCTGCTTGAGTTCGTTCAGCCGCTCGGCATAGCTGGTGCCGGCTTGCACTTCGATCTGCCGGCCGATCAATTCCTCGGCGCTGGCGGGCCGGTCGGTCCCCGATCGGTAAATCACCTGCTGGTGGATTTCCTGATAGGGCGGGCCGAACCGGACCAGTTTGCTCCGCGCCTCCGTCACTGTGATCCCCGCCGCCGCCAGGTCGGCATCGCCCTTGAGCAGCCGTGGAATGATGTCGTTGAATTTTTCGGCGACCACGAAACGCGGTTTCACGCCGAGATAGTTGGCGAAGCTTTTCACCAGATCGTATTCGAACCCGGCCGGTCCTTCCGGCATCTCGTAATAAGTGGTGGGGCTGGTGCGCGTCAGCACCACCAGTTCGCCCGCGGATTTGACGTCCCGCAGCTTGTTCTTCTCAAAAAAGGAACAGGACAGGAGTTGCGGGAAAACCAGCAAAACCAGCAGGGCAGGACGGCAGATTCGGAGCGCGGCGTGAAATATCCCGGTTGGCTGGTCAGTCCCGATACGATCCATAGAGCTAAACCTAGTGCAGCGTCAGGCGCTTGTCACGTGCCTCATGCATGGCCGAAACAGTGTGTATTGGTATAGATGTCGCCCTACTTCGTTCGTCTGGGTATAATGATAGTTGCCGCCGGAGAGGTACCGAAGCGGTCACAACGGCGCTGACTCGAAATCAGATGGGCGGAAACGCCACGGGGGTTCGAATCCCTCCCTCTCCGCCAATTTAAAACAATAAGGGGGCACGCATGTGCCCCCTTATTGTTTTAAAGCCGGCCGAAGGAATGGTATGGGAACCCGGAGGGTTCGACCAGCGTCGCCAGGAGCGACGCGGAACGCCGCGAAGCGGCGGCCCCGAAGGGGCGAGGCGCAGGGATGCACCGAGTAATCCCTCCCTCTCCGCCAATCAAATATAAAAAGGGACCTTATGGCCCCTTATTTATTTGGCCTGTGAAAAAATGGATTCGAGTGCAAAGGGCGCCTAATCCGGGATGTTCTACTATATAGAATACCCCTTACAAATTTATCGTTGCCACATGGATAAGAACATCCTCAAAACCCTGGTCCCCATCAATTCGCTGACGCCCGAAAACTTCAAGGAACTAGCGGCCGAGGCCGTCATCGAAAATATGACTGCCGGGAGCCAGCTGTTCAAGCAAGGCGACCGCGACATTCATTCCGTGTTTCTGTTGTCAGGAGAAGTCGCGCTGACTTCAACCGACAGCGCCGACAGTCGCCATGTGGTTGCCGGTACCGATGACGCACGCTATGCGCTTGCGCAGCTCAAGCCGCGCCAGTACACCGGCACCGCCAAGACAGCCATTACCGTCGCTTGGGTGGACAGCGCCATGTTGGACCGTTTGCTCACTTGGGACCAGACGACCGGTTATGAGGTCACTGAATTCGACGGCAGTCAGGACCCCGAATGGATGATACGCATGTTGCGCAGCGATACATTCCAGAAATTGCCGCCTTCCAATATCAATGCCCTGTTTGCCCGCTTTGAGCCGATCGAGGTCAAGGCAAACCAGGTCATCATCCGGCAAGGAGATCCCGGCGACTTTTACTACATCATCAAAACCGGCAAAGCCAACGTGTCACGCAAGGCAGAGAAAGGCGGCAAGGTTTCTGTTGTTGGACAACTGGGCGAAGGTGACGGTTTTGGTGAAGAAGCGCTTCTGTCCGGTGCGCCACGCAATGCCACGGTGGTGATGGCGGTGGATGGCGTCCTCATGCGCCTGGGCCGGAAAGATTTCAATGAGCTGATGCGCGAGCCGCTGGTGCAGTGGGTGGCGCTGGATCAGGCCAGAGCCTTGGCGCAGAAGGGAGCCGGGCTGCTCGATGTGCGCACCGAGGATGAATTTCGCAACGGCACCGTCAAGGGCAGCGTCAACCTGCCGCTGTATATGTTGCGGCGCAAGGCCCGGGAGCTCGACTCAAAACGCCACTATGTAGTTTTTTGTCAGACCGGCAGCCGCAGTTGCGCGGCGGCGTTTTTGCTGAGTCAGCGGGGATTCGAGGTTTCGGTTCTGCGCGGCGGTTTGGGCGGACTTTCCCGCGCTGCCTGATTGCTTTATTGCGGAGAACTGCCCGGTAGTTTACCCTTGCGTCCCGTTTTGGCGCGTGGCGCCGTGTGTTATCCCGAAATAGAGTTACGGAGAGGTGTCCGAGCGGTTTAAGGAGCACGCCTGGAAAGTGTGTGTGCGTCAAAAACGCACCGAGGGTTCGAATCCCTCCCTCTCCGCCAGTCAAATAAAAACGGGGCCATCGGCCCCGTTTTTATCTTGTACGCGAATAGGCAGATGTCGATGACATCAAGCCGGCGCAGTCTTCGCGCCAACGCCGCGGTTCTGATCTGTGTCAAAGACACACGCGACATTTTTACCCAGACTTTTGGATTCGCCGGTTGGCACATGACGACGTCCTTCTGTCCCGACTGAACGCGCTGGATAGTCGCGTGGTCGTGCGGCTGTCACCTTGTCGATGGAAGGAGGTAGCTACGATGCAATTTCGAATTTGGGCAGGAGTGTTGCTGATGATCATGACCGCGTCGACAATCGCGAGTGAACAGCAGATCGTACGCTTGCCGTCACCGCAGACCGAGGGCGGAAAACCACTGATGCAGGCGCTTAAGGAACGGCATTCGACGCGTGAGTTCAGTCCCGAGGCGCTGCCGCCCCAGGTGCTATCGAATCTGTTGTGGGCCGCGGCCGGCTTGAACCGGCCGACGTCGGGTCAGCGTACTGTCCCGTCAGCGCGCGACTGGCGCGAGATCGACGTCTACGTCGCGATGACGCAGGGCATGTACCGCTACGATGCCAAGGCGAACGCGTTGCAACCGGTCGTCGCGCGCGACTTGCGCGCGCTCACGGGTGTGCAGGACTTTGTCGCCATGGCACCGGTTAACCTGGTCTACGTCGCTAATCTCGAACGCATGGAAGGATCCGCCGCTGAACAAAAAGAGTTTTACGCCGCGACCGACGCTGGCTTTATCGCACAGAACGTTTATCTCTTCTGCGCATCCGCTAACCTCGCCACCGTGGTGCGCGGGTCGGTCGAACGCGATGCCCTTGCCAAGGCCATGGGGCTGGCCCCGTACCAGCGGATTATACTGGCGCAAACCGTGGGTTATCCCGCGAAAGGACGCTAGGGAATGCAGGAGCGTATCGACAGCGGCCCCCAACGGGCGCGGCAGGATGCCGAGCCCTGGGTTTCATGCTGAGCAGGATAGCGAAGCGCAGAAACGACTAATCCCTCCCTCTCCGCCAGTCAATTAAAATGGGGCCATAAGGCCCTTTATTATTTGACCTGTGAATGAGTGAATTCGAGCCCTCGGTAAATTCATAGACCGGGTTCGACAAGTTCGCCGCAGGCGAACTTGAACGCTGGAGCGCAGCAAGGAGTGGCGCAGAGATGCGTCGCTTACGGAGCTAAGGACGCACGGCGGCCCCGAAGGGGTGATGGCCGCAGGCCAGAGTAATACCACCCTCATGAGGCCCCTGCGCAAAGAGAGGTCGCATAGACTTCATGGCGTCGGTACAACGGACGTAGATAAGTCTGGCAAGACGGCGAAATAGTTAACAGTTATGATAACGAATGCTGGAAATTGAGGCCGCTGCTGCGTATCCGTTGGTGTTCATATCCGGTCTACGGGACTGATCATGCGTGCCGCATTGCGTGTGTTGCTGAATGGCTACGATTACCTGGTGCTGTATCTCGGCCTGGCCTGGCTGGGGATACTGTGCCTGGCATGGACGCCGATTGCGATGATCATTTACCTGCTATTGTCCGAGCGCCGGGGACAGGCGCTGGGGCGTTACGCCATCATGGTGGTGTTTCGATTTTACCTTGCCAGCCTTAGCGTGTCGCGCCGGTGCAGCTTTGATCTGGAGGCGCTGGATGTGCTGCGCGATGAACCGTCGCTGATTATTGCGCCCAATCATCCGTGCCTGCTGGATGCAGTGATGGTAATTTCACGCTTGCCGAATGTTGCCTGCGTGCTCAAAGCCGAGCTGATGAACAATATTTTTCTCGGTGCGGGTGCCCGACTGGCGCGCTACATCCGCAATGAACCGGTGCGGCGCATGGTGCGGTTGGCGATCAAGGATTTTGACTCTGGCAGCCATCTGTTGCTATTCCCGGAAGGCACCCGCACCATCACGCGCCCGGTCAACCCGCTCAAGGGCAGTATCGGACTGATCGCGAATTATGCACAGGTGCCCGTACAGACAATTCTGATAGAAACCGACTCGGCATATTTGAGCAAAGGCTGGTCGCTGTTCCGCAAACCGCCGATGCCGATCCATTATCGGGTGCGTTTGGGAAGGCGCTTTGATCCACCGCGGAATACCCAGCGCTTCATGGCTGAACTGGAACACTACTTTGCGCATGAGCTGATGCAAGGCTCGGCATTCTACCCGGCTAATTCCCTCCCCACGCAGGCTGACCGTACTCCTGACCTCACTTCCCGTACACCGTCATGAGTGGTGTCTCGACTACGCATCTCGTCCTCATCCCCAGCTATAACCCCGGTGCCAAAGTCTATGAAACCGTACGTGCGGCACGCCAATACTGGACTCCGGTGTGGGTGGTGGTGGATGGCAGCAACGACGGCAGCGCCGAGGGTTTATTGGCGATGACAGCGCAAGACGCCGGCCTGCGCGTGATCGTGTTGCCGCACAACCAGGGTAAGGGCGCGGCGGTACTGCACGGCCTGGAACAGGCGGCAGCAGCGGGATTCAGTCACTTATTAACCATGGATTCGGATGGCCAGCATCCACCCGAATGTATCCCTGCGTTCATGGCGGAATCCTCCAGACAGCCGGCTGCTATGATATTGGGCGTACCGGTGTTCGATGCCAGTGCGCCGGGCTTGCGTGTGAAAGGGCGCCGCGTATCCAACTGGTGGGCCAATCTGGAAACGCTATGGGCAGGCATAGGCGACTCGCTGTTCGGGTTCCGCGTCTATCCGGTTGACGCGTTGCGGCAAGTGATGCGTCATCAATTGTGGATGCGTCACTTCGACTTCGATCCCGAGGCCGTGGTGCGCCTGTGCTGGCGCGGCGTCAGGCCGGTCAATCTGCCCGCACCGGTGCGCTATTACCGTGCGGAGGAGGGCGGCGTGTCGCATTTCCGCTACCTGCGCGACAACGTGCTGTTGAGCTGGATGCACACGCGCCTGTTTGTCGGCTTTGTGTTGCGTTTACCCGTTTTGCTGGTAAGACGGGTGCGGGGACGATTTTAATTCCACGATTTTCATATTCAAACTCGTGTTTGATAGTAATCAGTCAGCGGGATGTGCAGTGAATGCACCGGAGTAGGTCTAGGGGGTTCATCTTGTTGCTCACCGTTAAATCATGCCGCCATTGATGGAGATAATCTGCCCGGTGATATAGGCCGCCTGGGTCGAGGCGAGAAACCCGATCAGGTCGGCAACTTCACCGGGGGTACCGGCGCGTTTCATCGGCACCATGCGCGCGATATCCTGGGCGTCGAACGCCGATTCGCTCATCGGGGTATCGATAATGCCGGGCGCCACCGCGTTGACGGTGATGCCCCGGCTGGCGACTTCCTGCGCCAGCGACTTGGTGGCTGAATTGAGCGCGCCCTTGGCAGCGGAATAATTGACCTGTCCGCGATTGCCGGTCAGCGCGGCGATGGAAGACATATTGATGATGCGCCCCCAGCGGCTGCGGATCATCGGCATTATCAGCGGCTGGGTGACGTTGAAAAAGCCGTTAACAGTTACGTCTATCACCCGATGCCACTGCTCGGCGCGCATGCCGGGAAACACGGCGTCGTCATGGATGCCGGCATTGTTGACCAAAATCTGGATCGGCTGGTGCTCGACGAGGGGGGTCAGCGCAGCGGCTACCGCTGTGCTGTCGGTCACATCAAATGCCAGCGCCTGCGCACTGCCACCGCTTGCACAAATGGCTTCGGCCAGCGTCTGTGCGGCTTGCAGTCTGCGATTGGCATGAATGTAGACATGGCAGCCATCGGCAGCAAGACGGCGGCAGATGGCCGCGCCAATGCTGCCGCTCCCGCCGGTCACCAGGGCATTTTTCATGGCGCCTCTCCTGACGGACAAGGCGAGAAGCGCCGCTCCAAATTATGAAAAGTACTTCTCGCCATGTCCGTTCCCTCTCTCCTACCTCTCCCCCAGAGGGGGAGAGTGATGTTGTATCGCTTCGCGATATTCAAGTTAAATGGAGTGTGAGTGAGTCAGCATTGAGCACGACAGCGGCGCGCCCATCCAGCAGCAGGCGACCCGCCGCGCTGACGCTGAACTGATAAAGAATATTGTTTTCGCTGCGCGTGATGCAGGTGGCTTCCACCAGCAGATCGGCGGCGATGTCGTCCAGTCGTGGCACATGCAACCGTGTGTCGCGCACGCTGACCAGATAACCGACCCGTGCGCTGGTACTGTCTGACGGTGCCAGCAAGGCACCGTGCACGGCCATGGCCTGTGCCGCGTATTCGATACCGCAGGCGGCACCCAGTCGGCCATAAGCGCGCAACGGGTTGTCGGCGGCGCGGTGGCTGCTCGCGCGACACTGGATGCGCTGCTGATCCCACGCCTCAACATAATCAAGCAGGCACATGCCGCCCTGATGCGGGATGTGCCGGGCAATCCAGGCGTGATCTAGTTTGATTTGATCTAGCACAGCGTAATTGCCACGGCGAGACGCGTGCTATCGAGGTAATCCAGCACCAGGTGTTTGTCTTGCCGCCGTGCGATACCGCGCAACAGTGGCAACCCACGCGCGGCGGGAATCGCCAGACGCATGCTTTCGAGTGCGACGTCGTCGAGCTGGTCTGCGCTGGCGTCAGTCAGGTTGACGGTGATTTGCGCCAGCGCCTGTGCGCTGCGTTGCGGTGCCAGTACCAGTGCGATGCCAAACGCATCAGGGATGGGGCGGGCGCTGTAGAGCGGTTCCGGGTAAGCGGTGTCGCACGCCAGCAAAACGGCGCGTGTGTTATCTACCACCACCTGGGTTAGCGCTTCCAGCAGACCCGCGCCGAAGCTGGCGTCAAAGGCGCTCAACACCGATGATGTTGTCATCGCGCCGGTGGCGATGCTCCAGTACCCGGCGGCAGCGTTATGCGCAGAATTATGAAAGCGGGTCGGGGAGATTTGCCGGTCATCCGAGGCGAGCATTTCACAGATGGCGTGACAGTTTTCCCCATCGCCGCCAGATGAAGCAAACACGCTGGGCAAGCTGGCGGCGTCGAGTCCGGCTGCTGCGATGGCTTCCAGCCCGGTCGCCAGGGTGAGTTTGACAACCGCGCCACTACGCCGGCGTTCTGCCGCTGGCAACAACGCGGGTGACGGCAGTACGGTCTTGTGTGGCTGATAGGGCTGCCGCCCGCTAAGGACAGCCTGACTGGTCGGCCAGTCGGTCAAACCGGGGCCGAGCAAGCCGATGCCTTCAATGTATGCGGTGAGCGTGTGCATGGATCTAATCCGCGCGAGCAAAAACCAGGCTGCAATTGGTGCCGCCGAATCCAAACGAATTGCTGAGCACGCGCGCCACCGGCTGTTCGCGATTATCCAGTACATAATCGAGATCCAGCGTCGGGTCGAGTCGCTGGGTGTTCAGCCCGGCGGGCAACAAGCCGTGTTGCAGCGCCAGCGCGCAAATCACCGCCTCCACGCCACCGGCAGCGCCCAGGGCGTGGCCAGTCGCGCCTTTGGTGGAGCTGCACGGCGTATCCGAGCCGAATATATATTGAACTGCCTTGCCCTCTGCGGCATCGTTGCTTTGGGTAGCGGTGCCGTGCAGGTTGATATAGTCGATTTCAGATGACTGCAATCCAGCCATTTTCAGCGCATCCTGCATCGCCATGCGCGCACCCAGACCATCCGGATGCGGCGATGACATGTGATAGGCATCGCTGGATTCGCCTATCCCGAGCAGCAGCACCGCATCGGCATCCAGGTGTTCCGGGGTGCGTTCCAGCAGCGCGAAGGCAGCCGCTTCACCAATCGAGATGCCGTTGCGATGTTCATCAAATGGGCGACATGCCTGTTCAGAAATCAGGCCGAGCGAGCTGAAGCCATACAGCGTCGTCAGACACAGCGAATCCACGCCGCCCACCACGGCCGCGTCTATCAGTCCCGCCGCCATCATGCGTCGCGCTGAACCAAATACCTTGGCGCTGGACGAGCACGCCGATGACACCACGACCGCCGGACCTGTCAGACCAAAATAATGGCGCGTGAAATCCGCGACGGAGAAAGTACTGTGGGTGGTGCGGTAAATAAAATCGGCGGGTAATGCGCCAGTCACCGGGTCGCGTCGCCGGTAGGCCAGCTCGGTATTCAGGATGCCTGAAGTGCTGGTGCCGAGGAAAACACCAATGCGCTGCGCACCGTATTTTGCGATGGCAGCGCGCACCGCCTCAGCGAAGCCATCCTGAGTCAATCCCAGCAACGCGAGCCGGTTGTTGCGGCAATCAAAGTCGGCCAGGTGCGCGGGCAACTGCACCGCATCTACCCCTGCCACCTCGCCAATGAAAGTCGCCAGATCCACCGTATCAAACGCGCACGGCGCCAGCCCGGTGCGACGCTGGCGCAGCGCGGTCACGGTCTGGTCGAGGCCGCAACCGATGCTGCTGGTCGCAGTGAAATGGGAGAGCCGGAGCGGATTCAAAGAAAAGTTAGCCAGTCGTAAGTAAAGGAGGATTTTAGCAAATTCCAGTGGTTGGCTTGGATCAAATAGATGGGTGGTGGATTTTACCGGTTACACCCGCGTCCACGCGATGTCGCAATGACAGATAGGCAGCCAGCACTCCGAGCACTAGTCCGGCCAACACATCCACTGCCACATGCTGGCGTGTGGCCAGGGTGGAATATACGATGCCGATGCACCACGCCCCATTGAAGATGAGTATCCACAGCGGCGCGCCAAAGCGGCGCAGCAAGTGATGCAACCAGATACCCGAAAACACGGCTGCGGTGACGTGAAGCGAAGGGCAGGCATTGCCCGAGGCATCCAGGCTTTTAAGGAAATCCACGCCGGGATACTGAGCCCAGTCGATATTGGCGGCGGGTACCGCTGTGGGCCAGAAGTAGAAGACGATCAGTCCGGCGAGGCATGTCACAGCCATGACCATGCCATAGCCATACAGCTCGCGTCGTGTCGACAGCAATGTCGGGGGCAGGGAAACATAGACCCACAATGATATATACATGGGCAAGGCCAGAGGCTGAAAGCCGATCAGGTGATCCAGCAATGTGATGGGCATTACCGTTGTCGGGTAGGACGGGACTTTGAGCAAATAGAAGTAAGCACCGAAAAACAGGCTGATGAAAAGCGTCGTTCCGATACTCTTGAGATACACATGTCTGGATATTGCCGCTGCAGCTTGACGGTACCAGGGTGTCTGCTGACTATATTCGTTCAAGGCTTGTTCACCATGGGATGCTGCAATAGTGACACGAATCATGACTTGACTTGACGCAAGGTGACAAAACGCAGATTAGCGGCGCTAGCGGCGGTCAGAACAGCAGGGAGCACTTCAAGAATAACAGGAATGCCGTCGCGCGTGCGTGCCGCGTTGCCATCGTGCAACAGCAAAATAGCACCCGCTCGCAGGCCTCGCAACAGCCTGTTAGTAACGCGTTCAACATCGCCGATCCGGGTGTCGAAGCCGCGTGCTGACCAGCTGGCAAGCCG
The DNA here is from genome assembly GCF_049587675.1 of Sulfuricaulis sp. Classification (GTDB taxonomy): domain Bacteria; phylum Pseudomonadota; class Gammaproteobacteria; order Acidiferrobacterales; family Sulfurifustaceae; genus Sulfuricaulis. The sequence goes on from NZ_JBAVEJ010000270.1 coordinate 28,361, forward strand.
CAGCTCCAGTCGAGCCAGCACCGGGTCGAGAAAAGGGTTACGCAAGCCGGCTGGCGCGCGAAAAAACAAGGGACGCTGGCCGGTAATCGCAGTGAGCGTGTCCTGGGCGTTCTGAAGCTCACGCGTGAAGCCGGAACGTCCCATCAGCGCAAAATAATGGCGGTGATGTTGACTGTGGTTTTCGACGGCATGGCCGCGCCGCACGATTTCGCGGCACAAGTCCGGGTAGCGCGCGGCTTTTTCCCCGACGCAGAAGAAGGTGGCCTCGGTCGCGTAACGATCCAGCATGTCCAGTACCTGCGGGGTGACGATGGGATCGGGGCCGTCGTCAATGGTCAGAGCGATTTCATTTCTGGCTGCAGCGGCAGCGGGCAGCTCTGTCCAGTTCGGCCCCAGCCAGTGGCTGCGCGGCCACAGCCCGACCAGCATGAGCAGGAGGTGATTGGCAAGCACGGCGCCCAGCGCCCAGCGCCACTGCCCAGGTTCGGCGATAACGGCAATCAAGGCCAGCAGATGCAGCGCGATGGAAGTGCGGACCAACAGCGTGGGTTGCCAGCGTGAATTACGCATAATGAGGCGCTCCAATGGCGGTCTTGCTGGATGAGCAGCGTAAAAGCGGACATCGGCGTCGCCGACTGTCCAAAAAACCGAAACCGCTGCATTCTACAACAGGAAACGGCGACGCTCGACGCCGGGTGACAAGTCACCGATCCGGTTTCTGGATGACTGGTTCATCGCTAAACAAGATGGAAAACTGGTAGCATGAAACACACTCATTGGAAGACGAAAATCAGAGGAAACCTCGAATTCCATGCAATCTCATGCTCACGGTGGTCCGGCCCTGCTTGAAGTGAACCGCAGGTTCTACGATCCTCTGTGGACGAGCGCGCGCCTCGTCGAGCCGCAGCGCTTCAACACGTGGCCGCTCGTGTGCTCCCTGGTCTCGCGCTCGCAGCCGCGGCTTGAAGTCGCACCGGGCTTGCGACCGCGGTTTCCACTCGAGGAGACGCATTTCGTGGACTTCAGCCCGTCCGCGGTGGCGAAACTGCGCGCCCGCGGAGCAAACGCCGTTGTCGCGCTGGTATCCGCACTGCCATTCCCGGATCGTGCATTCGGGCTCGTCTGCGCCTTCGACATCGTCGAGCATGTCGACGACGACGATGCAATCCTGTCCGAGCTGTCCCGCGTGGCCGCCCCCCATGCGTCGTTGTTGCTCTCTGTGCCGTTGCATCCCGGACACTGGACGACGTTTGACGACTTCGTCGGGCACCGTTGCCGCTATGAGCCGCAGCGGCTGCTCGCCAAGCTCGCCGAGCACGGATTTGCCGTGGAGCAGAGCGCCGTATTCGGAATGCAACCTAAATCGTCGCGGCTGGTCGATGTCGGGATGTGGTATCTCACCCATCACCGCGAGCAGGCGATGTGGTGGTACAACCGAGTCTTCATGCCGCTGGGCGTGCGCTTTCAGAAAAAACTCGCGCTCATTCCCGGGCTGATAGATACTGAGCACGTCGATGAGATACTGCTCGTGTGTCGCAAGCATGACGCGGTCAAGTTTTCGTAGAGCGATGTTAATTCGCTCAGGCCAGGCGGTCTTCATGCGCGAATTGCGCTTTGGGTCGCCGAGCAAAAATCGCGGAGTAAATCAGCGCCAGGATGACACCCGGCGCCACGGTGACGCCCAAGGCCTGCAATACTGACACGTTGGAAAACGCAAGCAGGCCAAAACCGGCGACGGTCGTGAGGTTGGCAAACAACATCGAGGTCAGGGTGCGGGGCGAAATGCTGTGGTCAATCGGTTCGGGCGCAGCCATCGTCCCCTCTCCCGGCGGGAGAGGCTGATCAGCGCGATCGAAAAACAGGGCGTAATTGGAACCCACCGCGACCACCAGCAGCAAGCCCACCAGATGCAGAATAATCAGTTGCTGGCCAAACACAGCCAATCCTGCCGTAACGGTGATAACCGCGGCCGCCAGCGGCGCGATGATTCGTGCCATGCGCATGGGCGAGCGGAAAACCACCAACAGCAATCCGGTAATGGCAACCAGCCCGCCTAGCGACAGCAGGATGGCTTCATGCAAGTAGCCGGAATACAGGCGATCGAACTCGGCTTTCATATCCACCAGCAGAACATTGGGCAAACCCGTGGCGTTCAACGCAGCGCGTATTCGGCTTGCGTTGATGGCGACATCCTTAGGTGCGGTAAGCGGCAACAGGGCCCGCCAGTGGTGGTCTTGCTGGATGAGCAGCGCATCAACCGCCATGGCCATTGAGGTCTGTTCAAGATCAGCCGCTTGCAGCAAGGGCTGGCGGCGAGCGGTTGCGATATCGGCAAGAAACGGCGTAAACAGTTGCGCACGCACCGGTAACCCCTGAACAGCTTGCGCCAGCCGCGTTTCCAACACGGCGCGGGAGGGCAAGCTGGCCTGGCGGGCGTGCTGCGTCGCTGTGCTGGGAAGATAACGGCTGGGACTTTCAAATCCGGCGAGTTCGCCTTGATCGACTTGCGTTTGCAGTACTGTGGAAACCTGTTCGGAAGAACGTAATACGTTTTCCCGGCTCGCGCCGGATATCACCACCAGATAACGCACATCAGACACACCCATGTCGGCGCGCAGGCTGGCATCCAACGCCACGTCGGCCTGCGATACCGGACTCAATGAGGATATCTTGTCATTCCACAAACTGGCGCGGTGCTGGACGAGGACGGCGCAGGCCGCCAGCAGCAGTAACGCGGCCGCCCATCGCAGCGTCGCAGCGTGCTGTGCCAGACGGGACAGGACGCGGCTGATAGCCGATACATCATGAATGCGAAAGTTTGTCGGCAGCAGATTAGGCAAGACGAAGCGGGTCACCGTGGCGGCGGCTGCCAGACCGGCGATCGAATACAGGCCGAGTTGCGCCAGCCCCGGAAAGCCGGACAGTAGCAGCGCAGCAAAGCCGAATATCGAGGTCAACACACCGAGACGGATGGTGGGCCAGAAGCGCTTGATCCAGTTCTGCTGGTCTGAACCGCCCTGTTCTGATTGCACAAACAGATAGATTGAATAATCCACCGCCTCGCCGATCAGCGCGGTGCCAAATCCCAGGGTGATGCCGTGGACCGCCCCAAAGCCCAGACTGACTGCCGCGATGCCTGCCAGCGCGCCGCTGATAACGGGTAAAAAACCCAATGCCAGTGCCGTGAAGGAACGATAAACCAGCAATAACAGTGTAGCGATGAGCACGACGCTGATGATGAACAGGCGGCTGACCTGACTTTTTATAGTGTCGCGTGAATTAACCGAAAACACACCGGGACCGGTCATCACCAGTCTGGCGGATGGGGTTGCGCTGGGTGCCGTGTCAAACGCTTGGCGGATGGCGGCCATGGCGCGTTGCTGGGCGTCGGTATCGACACCCGAAGCACGCGATTGCATCAGCATCAAGGCACGCGCGCCGTCGCGTGATGCCCATGCGCCATCAATCATCTGCGGATGGACGCCACTGTTGAGCTGGTCGAGTAATTGCACCATTTCACCGGTCGGGTCGTGTGGTAGCAGCGACTTGACCAGCAGCCCGGCAGGCGAGGCGAGCAAGTCGATGCTGTCGCTCAAGGCGGCATGCAGGCCGTCTGCGCTGAAGCGTGCAGGCGTCACCGCAGGGCTTAGCAGGTAGCGATGGTTGAACAGAAAAGCACGGTCGCGCTCGACGCTGACGGGCTCGCCATTATTGACGCTGACAAAAGCCGCATCAGCGCGCAGGCGCTGGGCGATTTGTTTGGAAAGCCTGGCGCGGGTGGACGCATCGGTGCCTTCAATGCCCACCAGAATCAGGCGCGAGGCCAGGCCGTCACGTATCTGCTCCAGCAGCAGCTGCTGCTCGGGCGTGGGGCTGCGTGGTAAAAAAGCCGATAAATCAGTGGTGAACTGGCTGCGGCTGATGATGATGCCGCAGACGAGGATAAACACCAGCCACAGGGCTATTATTGCCCGGCCGCGCCGCGCCGGGGCTGGCCTCACGGTGTGGCCAACTTTTCGATGAGCATAAGCGAGCTGTCACCATCGGCTTGGGTGATTTCGACGCTGCGCACCGCGTCGCGCATCCCCGCAATACGGATGCGCTTTACCACCGCCTGCATTTTTTCATCCACCGGCAGTAGTTGCAGGGTCCAGTGCTCGACTGTGCCATCCAGACTCAGCCGGTAATTGCGTTCCAGCGCCTTGCGGTCACCCGCCAGGGTGCCGCGAATGCTGTCGATGAAAGCCGCCAGCTCCGGGTAATCCTGCAATGGCAGGCGATGTTGTTGGCGACCACGCTCGATTACCAGGGTGTCGTGATCCAAGATCATGGATTCGGGTTTGGGTTTGAGAGTGCGCTTTTCCAGATGGTCAGGTGCGGTGTAGAACAACTCCCCGGAAGATTCCACCGGTTTGTCGAGCATGGCGATGGATTTTTTCTCGACAAAGCTGGCATGGTCGGTATGGGCCTGCGCCAGGCCACGCATGAGCTGGTCAATATCCCACTCGGCGGTGTGACTGATGACAGGTACCAGCATCAGCGTCAGCGCAACGAGCAGGTGCCGCATGACGCGCAGCGAAAAGGCCGGAGAGGACAATAGTGTCATCATGATTTGGGAGGCGTTATAGCGGGTGTGGACTGCCAGAAATCGAAAAAATTAAACCAGTTGTATGGCGCCTTACGGCAGTATTGATCCAGCAGCGCGGCATAACGGGTGATGGCCACTTCCAGAGCGGCATCGCGTTGACCGGGTGCAACGGTAGAAAAATCCGCCAGAGGATCGAAATGGATGGCGTAGCGGTTGCCGCCCAGATACAGCCCGGTCATGAATACCACGGGACGCCGCAGCAATGCGGCCATGCGGAACGGCCCGCTGGGCAAGTTCGCGGTTGCGCCGAGGATTTGCGCAGGGCACAGGGTGTCGTTGCCCGGGCTGCGATCGGCCAGCATACCGATGACGCCGCCTTCATCCAGGCGCTCTCGCACCTTGAGCATGGAATCAACGTGCCCCAGGCCAATGATATCCTGCACGGCTTCCGGATTAATGGCAGCCAGCATGGCGTTGATTTTTTGTGCGTTATCCTGGTGCATGACCATGGCGATGCGCAAATCCGTGTCTCTCCGGCCAAGCGCGCGGATCACTTCAAAGCTGCCCAGGTGCGCGCCCATCAGGAACAAGCCTTTGCCGTCGGCAAGCAGGTTGTGCAATATGTCCTCGCCGTGCACTTCAATATCAAACAAATCGAAGCGGCGGTTGACCAGATAGATACGGTCATGAACGGTGGCGGCAAAGGTGAAAAAATGCCGGTACAGATCGCGCCAGTGGGGAGGACGACCCAACGCCCGCCTGAGATAATTGCTTGAAGCACGACGACTGGCCGGTGCAAACAACAGAAAATAACTGGCGGTCAGGTGCAGCACGACGCGCCCTGCGCGCCGCCCCAGACGCAGTGATATCCATGTCATGACGCGCAACATGAGCATGTTGCTGCGCTCGGGGGTATGCGCCCAGGCGGCTTCGCCGGTTCCCGGGCGCGATGTCATACAGGCGATCCCGGCACGATACTGCCGCTGGCAATTTTGCGCATACCCGCCACGATGTCGAATCGAATTGTGCCGCTGGTCGAGAGGATATGCTGGATTACCAGTTCGTCGCCCGGATTTGCCGGGCTCAGAAACTTGATCGAGCTGATTTCGCAGATATCCAGCGAGATTCCAGTGGCAGCGGCTATGGCGTGTAGCACGGTGTCCAGCAGCGTCACACCGGGGAGAATGGGGTTTCCGGGAAAATGTCCGGCAAAAGCGGGATGATCCAGCGGAACAATCCAGCGCGTGGCGTTATTCATGCGTATTTCCGTGGGCTGTGTGTCTGAAACAGCGCTTGCAGCGCGGCGCGCGGCAGTTTCCCGGTGCCGTTGCGTGGCAGCGCCTCCACAAACAGCAGCGGGCGCGGCAGGAAAACCGGGTCAATACGTTCGCGTAGCGCCGCCAGCAGATGTGGCGCATCCATACCCGGAGCCACCACGCACGCCGCAAGCCGGGTGACATGACCAGGACTGGGTTCATCGGGCATATAAAAAGCGCCGTCAACCACGCCAGGAATGGAATTAAGCAGGTAATTGAGGCTTGCCAGCGAATGCCGTTTGCCCGCGATATTGACCAGATCGGCCGTGCGCCCGCGCAGTAAAAAATGCTCGTCGGTAATCGGTTCAATCATGTCGCTCATGGCGATAGGTGTCTCGAGGTGGCCGCCGCAAGCGCGCACGCAGTCACCCTCCACGACCAATCTTATCCCGGGAAGCAGCTGCCATTCCGCGGTTTGGCTGGTGCGGCGGGTGGCAATCATTCCGGTTTCGGTGCTGCCATAGATTTCCATTAGCGGAGCATTGCAGCGTGTCTCAATGTCCTGCGCGAGTTGGTCAGACAACGGCGCCGTGGCGCATAACACCTGTGCGATCTCCGGCAGCGCCAGCCCCGCATCCAGCAAGGCGCGTAGATGCACGGGCGAGGACACCAACACGCGTGGTGTGGGCACAGCCGCCAGTGCCTGGCAAATATCGGCCGGGTAAAACGGTTGCGCATGGCTGAGGGCATTGCCGCTGCGCCATGCCATCAGTACCGTGGCTTCAAACCCGTACATGTGTTGCGGCGGTACGGTGCCAATCAGGGTGCAGGGCGTATTGCGCAATAGCCCCAGGCGCGCTGCTTCGGCCTGTACACTGCTGAACATTGCACCCCAGGTTTTGGGATGCGGCTGCGGGGTACCGGTCGAGCCTGAAGTAAATAGCACCGCGATGCGCTGCTTGCTGTCTATTTGTGGAATGGCCAATGCGTCCGCTTGGCTAACGCCCATGACCGGATATCGCAGTTGGGGCAGATCCACTGTGCATCGGTCGCTATCAGTCAAACAAAACACATCCGGCGCAAAAACCTTTATTTGGCGCACCACTTCCGGTGTGTCGGCAGGCGGCAGCAGGCTGACTTTGCCGGCCACCATGGCGGCTGCCAGACCCACGCTGAAACGGTAACGATCTCTGCACAAGTTGAGCAGGTGACCCTCTGCGGGAAACAGGGCGGCAAGCTGCCTGACCTCGGCCAGGAATTGGCGCAGCGTGACGGCGCCATCGGCGCGCCAGGCGATGATGCTGTCCGGGGAGACGTGTGATACGAGTGGTAGTGAAGACATGATTAAGGCTGTAAGGACTAGCCTGGAAGCGCCGAGGTGTTCCTGAATGCCAGCACCGCATCGAGGATGCGGGTAGGCGGCATATTGGGTAATACCCATCTGCGCACCCAATATTCGGCAATGGCCACCAACTCGCCCAAGTTGCCGCTGTGCGCGGATTTATTAATGTAATGCGCCAGTAGCGGATAACCGATCACCAGCGCCGCAATGCCCCGCAAGCGCACGACGCGGCGTGCCATTAGCGGGTTCTCTGTGCTGCGATATAGTCGGAGAGGCTGCGCAGCGAGCTGAAAATGTGCCGGTTGCCTGCGCTGTCGGAACGCAGTTGCAGACCATAACGCTTGGAGACCACCAGCGCGACTTCCAGCACATCAATCGAGTCCAGGCCCAAGCCATCGCCATACAACGGGGCGTCAGGGGCGATTTGATCTGCCGTGACCTCGAGGTTGAGACATTCGACCATCAATTCAGCAACTTCATGTTGCAAATCTGCAGTACTAGAGACATCAGGTTTCTGGATATTTTGCATGATGTATATAGAAGTGTATTGAGCCAGAACCAGTAAAGCGACAAACAATCCATTAAAGGCGCATTTTACCTGCTGGAATTGGATTGCTTCAATAAATTAGATTATTTAAATAATGTTGAGCATCATAAATGGAACCGATTATTGGCATCCCTTCGATGGGGGTCAGTTCACACGGGAGCTGTCGCCGACCCAGGAATATCGTCTGCCAATAGTTCATCGCACCCTCCCAAAACGGGCTACTTTAACCTTTTTAAAGCAGTAAGCAGAAACGCTTTGTATTACTGAAGGATACCGCGGGCTGGTACTTAAATTCTCGATGAATCCTACGTGTGTCATTGCATGAAAAATGAGGGAAGACCCAAGGAAAGTCAACGGCCCGCGATTGCGCAAGCGTGTTCGAGAAGATGGCAGCACAGGTCAGACCGCTCACGTCTTCGCTGTCTGACCGTGCATTGTGACGATGCCCCGTTCACCGTCACGCAAAACTTGGAAACGATGCTCGCGATGAGGAAATACAGATACTTTCTCCGGTCGCCGGTGCCGTGAATGATGCAATCGAGCGGCAAAGGAGCGGGCTTTAGATGGGGCAGCTAAGGCTCATAATCCTCCCGTGGCAGCGCTGCAAGAAGATGGTTTTGCCTGGGCGCAAGCTGTGCGGATACGGCGCGCTTGCTGTCCCTGGACTCGAAACACGTCTCAGGATACGGCTGAAATGAATGTCGTCTTGACATTGGGGTGCCCTAATATTAATGGAACGGCCAATCTGCCGTCTTATTTCGTCGCATATATTGATTTGGATCAAACTTTTGTGTTCGCCAGCGCACAGAGTGTTTCCGGTCACCTCACTTATTATCTAAGGTCATTCGGAGCAGGTCATGACGAGCCGGCGGGTGCCGGGTGTTGTCGTGGCAAAGCGCGAGCGAAAAACAAGGAGGAACACCATGAAACGCAGCACGAAGGACCAGGCAGCAGGCAAGTTTCACGAAGCAAAGGGTAAGGTCAAGGAGACCGCCGGGAAACTTATCGACGACCCAGAGTTGGAAGCCGAAGGCAAAGGCGAAAAGATCGCCGGCAAGGTTCAAAAAAAGATCGGCCAAGTCGAGAAGGTCGTAGGGAAGTAGACGCGAGTGGTGAGAGCCACGGGCTTGGCTTGAACCCGTGGCTGTGATTGCATTAGATAACGAAACCATATCGCGGAAAACATGGGGGCCAACAATGAAATGGAGAAAAGCAATGAAATCCAGATATTCTGCAACTTTACTGGCGGCGGCTGTGGCTGCGATGCTCGTGACCAGCATGCCGGTGCTGGCGTCCAAGTTAGATGACCGCATCGAATCATCCGCCAAGAAGTCGTATGTGTTCAAGACCTACCTCAAGAGTGATGACATTAAAGTCGAATCAAAGAATGGCGTCGTCACCTTGACGGGGACGGTTGCAGAAGAATCACACAAATCATTGGCCCAAGAGACGGTGGCAAGCCTGCCCGGCGTCAAAAGCGTGGACAATGAGCTGGAAATCAAAGGAGAACACCCTGCCGAGAACTCCGATGCGTGGCTCGTTACGAAAGTGAAAACCACGCTCTTGTTCCATAGTAACGTGAGCGCCATGACTGAGGTGTCCGCCAATAACGGCATCGTAACCCTGCGCGGCGACGCCGCCAGCCAGGCGGAAAAGGACCTGACGACCGAATACGCCAAGGATGTCGAGGGGGTTAAGGACGTCAACAATGCGATGACCGTGTCCGGTGCGCCAAAAAAGAAAGCAACGATGGGCGAAAAGATCGATGACGCTTCCATCACTGCCCAGGTCAAGATGACGTTGCTGAGCCATCGCTCAACCAGCACCGTTCACACCAAGGCCGAGACTAAAAAAGGCGTGGTCACCTTAAGTGGCAAGGCCGAGAACGCCGCCGAAATCGACTTGGTTACCAAACTTGTCAGTGACGTAAAAGGCGTGAAGCGCGTAAACAACAAGATGACCGTCGGGAAGTCCAATTAGACTGCCGGATTGCCGGGTGCCGGCGCATGTCTGCACCAGCACTCGGCAATCCCGGCCAATCCGAAAGGAGGATCCAATGTTGTGGACGATCGTTGTAGTACTGCTAGTTCTGTGGGCGCTGGGGCTGGTGACCAGTTATACGATGGGAGGGTTAATCCATGTACTGCTGGTGATTGCCATCATCGTTATTCTGGTCAATGTTATCCAGGGGCGGAGATCGTAAAATTCAACCACTGCGTCAGTTTCCTAAAGGTAAATCACTGCTGCACGGAGGTGCGATATGCTCGGAACAATTCTGATTATCGTCGTGGTTCTGATACTGGTGGGGGCACTGCCCACGTGGCCTCATAGTCGACAGTGGGGCTACTACCCGAGCGGCGGGATTGGCCTGATCCTGCTGATTCTAATCATCCTGTTGCTTCTGGGTAAGCTCTAGTACATGTCTGATGATCTCATTGAGAAACAGATGTTATGAAAAGAGGTGTCCCTGGATAATTGTCATTCCCTGTTCTTGACGATGCGTTTCATTAGCCGGTTTCGACAACCAGCGTAGCTGTGTTGAACGCTGGGGCGCAGAGAGGAGTGGCGCAGGGATGCGCCGTTTACGGAACTAAGGACGCACGGAGACCCCGAAGGAGCGAAAGCCAAGTTACGCCCCATTTTGTGAAGCGCCTGCCATCCATGGCGTGACGTTTCTGTCTTCGATATGCCCCAGCCCACGTGCGCTATAAGTTTTCGGGATATCAGGCAGGAGGCAATGGAAACATGGCGATTGAATAATATTCAGCCATTCGTCAGCGCGCGTTATGCGTTGGTAAGCCGGGGCACGTTGAAGTCCCGCGCGGAATTTCGGACACTACGGAATTGTCGTACAAGGACTCGGGGTTGGCAGGATGCGAATTATTCATACCGCCGATTGGCATCTCGGTCGGATTTTTTACGGCGTCCACCTGACGCAGGACCAGGCCTACGTGCTGGACCAGTTCATTAACCTGGTCCGTGAGGCAAAACCTGACGCCGTCGTCATCGCAGGAGACGTGTACGACCGGGCTGTCCCGCCACCCGAGGCGGTGAGCTTGCTTGATGAGACCCTCTCGCGACTCGTCATCGACCTCAAGACGCGGGTAATACTGATCGCCGGCAACCACGACAGCCCGGAGCGTCTGGGCTTCGGCACGCGGCTGCTCTCCCAGAGCGGTCTGCACGTGGCGGGGCGCGTCGGACTCGACCCGATGTGGACATCGCTCACGGACGCTCACGGCACCGTGAGCTTCTGCACGATTCCTTATGCCGAGCCCGCCCTGGTGCGCGAACGCCTCGGCAATCCGGACCTTTCCGATCACGCCGCCGCGATGCGCGCCCTCATCGCGAAGGCACGCGAGACCCGTCCGCGTGGTACGCGCTCGGTGCTCGTGGCCCATGCATTGGTTGTCGGGGGCGAGGAGTCCGAATCCGAACGCCCTCTGTCGGTGGGCGGTACCGGCGCCGTCGAACCGTCGGTGTTCGACGGTTTTTCTTTCGTCGCACTCGGCCATTTGCATCGCCCGCAGCGGGCCGGCAACGACCGGATCCACTACTCGGGATCGCTGCTTCAGTACTCCTTCTCCGAGGCCGCCCATTCAAAGTCGGTCAACCTGGTGGAACTCGATGCCGCGGGTCGATTCCGCCTCGAGCGGATCCCGCTCACACCGCGCCGCGCGGTGCGTTGCGTAACCGGGACACTGGACACGCTGCTGAGTGCGCCGGTCGGTAACGAAGCCGACGATTACCTGTCGGTGACGCTCCTCGACAAGGGCCCGGTATTCGATCCCATCGGCCGGTTGCGGTCCAAGTATCCCAACGTGCTGGAGCTCAAGCGGGCGGAGCGGCTCGGCCGGAGTGATCCGGCGGCATCCCGCGTGGACTATCGCACCCTGAGCGATCGCGAGATTTTTACTTCCTTCTTTCAGACGGTGAAAGGGGAAGCCGCGTCCGAGGACGAGATCAACGCCTATCTCGGTGTCGTCGAACGGCTGCACGCCTCGGAGCGGGAGTCCCAGCCGTGAAGCCCCAGCGCCTCGTGATGCAGGCTTTCGGGCCGTATGCTGCAAGGCAGGAGATCGATTTCCGCCAGCTCGGCGGACGCTCGCTTTTCCTGATCCACGGCCAGACCGGCTCGGGCAAGACCTCGATCCTGGATGCCATCTGCTTCGCGCTTTATGGGGAGTCTTCCGGAGCGGCCCGCGAGCCCCGCACCCTGCGCAGCGATCACGCGCCACCCGACCTGCCGACGGAAGTCAGCTTCGATTTTTCCGTGGGCGCCGAACGCTACCGCATCAAACGGATGCCGGAGCAGGAGCGCCCCAAGAAAAAAGGCACGGGCGTGACGCGCGAGCCGCCCGAGGCGACGCTTTGGCGCCGCAGCGATATGACCGATGATGCGGACGATGGGACCGTGATCGCGACCCAATGGATGCACGTCACCGAGAAGGTCGAGCAACTGCTCGGTTTCCGCTGCGATCAGTTCCGCCAGGTCGTGATGTTGCCGCAGTATCAGTTCCAGCGGTTCCTGATGGCGAATTCGACGGAACGCCAGAAGATTCTCGAAGTGCTGTTCTCAACCG
>NZ_JBAVEJ010000271.1:0-2332 GCF_049587675.1 Sulfuricaulis sp.
TGGCGATGATTCCTGCTTTGTGGTGATTCCAGAAAAATCTATAAAATCAATGTGATGCGCTTATTTTGTGAACACGCCCTAGCACATTGATCCGCTTGCTATGCTGACTGTCTAATCCACGGGTTTCACCCTGCGGCTGCCAGGCATAGGGAACGCACGGAACGGTGCTGAAGCCGGCCTCGTCAAAGTAGTACATCCGACACTTGCCTTGCGCTTCGAGCTCATGCAAAAAACTCTGTAGCTCCTGCTCTCGGCGGAACGCCGCTGCGTCCCGTCGGGGTTTCAGCGTGCGTCGACAACGTTTCCACACGTAATGGAAACGCTTTTTCAGACAGCGTGCCAGCGTGTCCGGGCTCGACTGCTTGCCCGTGTGCGCTGCCAGCTTGGCCAGCGCCTGCTTCAGTTGGCGCGGTTCTTGGTCCACCCACTCCTTCAGTTGCTGGCACTCTTGGTCCGTATACAGCGCCGGGCGGCCACTGCGCGGGCGGTCGTATAGCCCCAACAGTCCCTGCTCCTGCCAACTGTCAAGCCAGCCGATGACCGCGTTACGCCACACGCCGAACACCCGGCATAACTGGGGAACCGTGAAGCCACGCGCACTCAACAGCACGGCATGGGCACGTTGACGCAGCCGAAAGCTTGGGCCATTCCGATAAGCTTCTTGCAAAGTCACTGTTTCCGCTTCATCCAGCGGCCTGACAAATTTCATCCCGTCACCTGCAGGTTGTTCGCTATCCGTATTGTCTACTCTTCGAACCCACAAAGAAATGCTCGAAAACTTATGCTGGACTACTTATTACGCATATCAGGCTCCCTAACAGGATCATGAATCCGTCGAACCTGTATTGAGGCGGCACGACCACTGAGCGAAGCGCTAAGGAGCTGTTACGAAATAATGTTTACACTTGCTGATCTGAAACCGGCGTGGCAGGGCAGGGCAGATGGTGTAGTTCCATTCCCCATGGAATTCGTGGCGCTGGAGTCTCACGCGTGCCATCTGCTCGTCGGATACTCTGATCTGGGTGGGGTAGGCTCCCCGGTCAAGCTCTGCCCTCACCGTCAGGCCGGTGCGCGTGGTTGTGGCGGAGATGAGTTCCACGACCACCTCGTGGCTAACCAAAGGACGCCCTCTCCAATTCATGCTGATATGCGAGAAGAGTCGATGCTCGATCTTGTTCCACTTGCTCGTTCCGGGTGGGAAGTGACACACCGTCACTTTGAGCCCCGTCTCGTCGGAGAACGCTTGCAACTCCACTTTCCACAGCCGCGCCCGCGACCCATTGCTGCCACCGCCATCAGCGCAGATGAGCAGCTTGTCCGCCCGCGGGTACTGCTCCGAGCCCATGGCGCTCCACCAGCGACGGATGCTCTCGACGGCGAACGCGGAGGTGTCATGATCGCACCCCACATTGACCCAGCCCACATTGTGGGCCATGTCGTAGACCCCGTAAGGAATGGCCTTGCCCACCTCCGGATTCACAAAATCATAGACATTGACTTTCTCTGGGTGGCTGGCTGGATGCCACTCCTGGCCACCATTCTTGTACTGACCGATCAGCTCCTTCTTCTTGGTGTCTACTGAAATGACAGGAAGCCCTTTCGAGAGGCAGTCACAGGCCTGGTCGTTGATATACTGGAACTGCGCATCCCGCGTCGGATGAGAGCTTCCTTCCAGGGTCTTGCGATTCGCCTGAAGACTATAGCGCTGCTCCTTCAACAAATCGGCCACGACCCGATGGCTCACGCGATGCCCTCTTTCGGCCAACGCCTCCGCCAACTGGCGCGTGCTCTTGCACGTCCAGCGCAGGGGCGACATGGGGTCCCCACGCGTCCCGGGGTCCACCAAACGCTCGAGGACTTCCATGAGCCCTGAGTCCCTGTCCCGCGCCTTCTTCCTTCCGCCCCCCACCCGTCGGACTCGCTCACCTTGCATGCTTTCGCGCACACCGCCCAGCTCTTTCAACCCCTTGAGGATGGTTGGCTGGCTCAGTCCGGTCAGCCGAGCCACCATCGTGATGCCTCCACGGCCCAATGCCTTCGCTTCTGCCGCCGCGGTCAGACGCTTCTGCCGCTCATTGAGATGAGGCGCTAAGGTGACAAACACCTCGTGGACCAAACGCTCTGTCTCCATGCTCAAAGGCTATACCTGCCCCAGAGAAATGTAAATGTTATATCATTACAGCTCCTAAGGTGCGCCAGACCTTCCGCACCATCCTCTTCAAGGTCGGCCGCTGGCTCGCGCAGCAGCACGCGCAGGTGCGCGAGCCCGCACAGTGGACCCGAGAGCTTTGTGCGGCTTACCTCGCCTGGGTGGAACGCCTCTGTGTCGGGG
>NZ_JBAVEJ010000272.1:0-2750 GCF_049587675.1 Sulfuricaulis sp.
GCAAACAGTTGAGCGCCGCCTTTCTACGGTGCACGATCTGGCGCGCAAGCACAAGATAAAAGCCGAAGAGCTGCCCGCGGTGCACGCGCGGCTGCGCGCGGAACTGGACGACATCGAGAATTACGACGTCAATCTCGGCAAGCTGGAGGAAAACCTGGCCACGGCGCGCGCCGCCTATTTCAAGGACGCCAAGGACATCTCGCGCCGCCGCGAAGCGGCGGCGAAAAAACTCGCGCGCGCGGTGAGCGACGAAATGCAGGAGCTCGGCATGCCGGGCGGAAAATTCGAAGTCACGCTGACCGCGCTGGCCGAGGGCGAAACCAGCGCCCAGGGCCTGGAGCGCGTCGAGTTCCAGGTCAGCGCCAACGCGGGCCAGCCGGCACGGCCGCTGGCCAAGGTCGCCTCGGGCGGCGAGCTGTCGCGCATCAGCCTGGCGTTGCAGGTGGTGCTCGCGGGTACCGGACGGATTCCCACGATGATTTTCGATGAAGTCGACGTCGGCATCGGCGGCCGGGTGGCGGAAGTGGTGGGACGAAAATTGCGCGCGCTCGGCCAAGCTTGGCAGGTGCTGTGCATCACGCACCTGGCCCAGGTCGCGGCCCAGGGGGCGCAGCATGTGCAGGTGCGCAAGCGCACCGAAGGCAAGACCACGACGGCGGAGGCGGCACCGCTCGACGAGCGCGAGCGTACCCTCGAAATCGCGCGTATGATTGGCGGAGTGGAAATCAGCAAACAGACCCTGGCTCATGCCAAGGACATGCTCAGCCGTGCCTCAGCCTGACCTGAGCCGCGCCGTCGCCAGCGTCACGCCGATCATCCGGCCGGCGGCGATTGGTGACGTGCCATACATCCACCACCTGCTCGAAATCTACGCCACGCAGGGCAACCTGTTGCCCAGAACCATGAACGAACTCTATCGTCATCTGCGCGATTTTTTCGTCATCGAGGTGGCGGGCAAGGTCACCGCCTGCGGCGCGCTCGAAATCTTCACGGAAAATCTCGGCGAGGTCAGAAGCCTGGTAGTGGACGATGAATTCAAGGGCCAGGGATTCGGCCGGATGCTGGTGGAACGGATCAGCGAGGAAGCGCGCGTTATCGGGCTCAAGCGTCTGATGGCGCTGACCTACGTGGCGCCGTTTTTCCACAAGCTCGGCTTCAAGACCGTGGCCAAGGACACGCTGCCAGAGAAAGTCTGGGGCATTTGTGTGAAGTGCTACAAGTTCAACAACTGCGACGAAACCGCGGTGCTGCTAGAACTGCGCTGAAACCGCCTACCGGGGTCTTGCATATCGGCATGACATGCATTAGGGTTTTGCGCTCACTGCACCGGACAAAGGAATGTTGCACCTGCAACGCACCGTTGTGAAATCCAGATCGAAACTCGCCGGTTATCTCCTTTCGCTGCTGCTGTTGGTGGTCGAAGCAGGCGCGCTGGCGCACGAGCTGGACCATCAGCTTCATAAACCGGATGCGCCGTGCGCCCAGTGTATTTTCGTCAATCACCTGGGCAAAACGCCCATTACCGTTCCCTACGTACTCAGTGTATGTACGCCTGAAACTTATTCACTACCCGTATCAATCCCCGCACCGCGCCGGCATGAAAACACCGCCTACGCCGTGCGCGCCCCACCTGTCGACTCCTAAATCTAGCTGTTAAAACGACCGCGTCCGGACCCCTGTCCATGACGCACGTCTTGCTCCGGCAAGGCGTCAATCCATTCGTCGATTTCGGAGAATGATTATGACTTGCAGAAACTTGATCGCCGCCGTGGTGCTGGCCGTTGCCGTGCCGACCGCCGCGTTCGCGGCCTCATCCGACGACCCATCGGCACAGTCGGAACCCACCGCCAAACAGCCAAATGAGCAACAAAGGCTGCGTTCGCTCGAGGAACGCGTCAAACAGCTGGAGTCCGCGCCACCGCCCGCCGCACCGCCGGCATCCATCAACAGCTTCAACCCGGCGGTCTCGCTGATCCTCTCGGGCATCTACACCAATCTCTCACAGGACCCGGCGAACTATCACATCACCGGTTTCCCGGTGCCGTCTGGCGTGGAGATCGGACCGGGCAATCGTGGATTCAGCCTCGCCGAAAGCGAGCTCGGCATCTACGCCAACATCGATCCGTATTTCTACGGCGGATTGAATTACTCGATTCATCCGGACGATACCGCCTCGGTGGAAGAGGCGTTTATTCAGACGATCGCCCTGTCGAATGGCTTTACCGTCAAAGCCGGACGATTTTTCTCGAGCATCGGTTATCTCAATTCACAGCACGCCCATACCTGGGATTTTGTCGACGCCCCGCTCGCTTATCAGGCGTTCCTGGGCACGCAGTTCGGCGACGATGCAGTGCAGGTGAAATGGCTCGCGCCAACCGACACCTTCCTGGAGTTGGGCGCGGAACTCGGACGCGGCCGCCCGTATCCCGGCAGCGATCGCGACAAGAACGGCTCCGGCGCCGGAACCGTATTCGCGCATGTCGGCGGCGACGTCGGCACGAGCCACAGTTGGCGTGCGGGTGTTTCGGTATTGGAAACCTCGCCGCAGAACCAGGAGTTCTCCGACACCAATATTGCCGGCAATGCCGTAACCAACAGCTTCAGCGGCGACACCCGCCTGTGGATCGCCGACTTCGTGTGGAAATACGCCCCGAACGGCAATCCGGTCTATACCAACTTCAAGCTGCAAGCGGAATACATACACCGGCACGATGATGGCGATCTTACCTACGATTCGGACGGAGCGCTCC
>NZ_JBAVEJ010000273.1:0-22093 GCF_049587675.1 Sulfuricaulis sp.
GCATGGGGGTCGGGGGCGCGAGGCGCGGCATGGGGAGCGCGGACGCCGCCCCGAACGCGAGCGTCACCACGAGCACGAAGCACGGCGCCCGGAACCACAACTGGCGCGCGCGCCTGAACCGGAAGCACAGCCGGTGCGTCCACCGGAGTCACTTCCGGCCCCGCCGGTATCCGCCCAGGCTAAACCCGCGGTCCGTCCTAAACCCCTGATCAAGCCGCTGGCGCGACGCACGGGCGGCGATAAACCCGTCATCGGCTGACACTCATTCAACAGGAGGAAATCGATCATGGCCCGCATCATTTTTTCCGACGGTAAAGAGTTGAAAGACTTGTCCTCCGTTCAGAGCCGGCTGGCGCGCCTTGGCATCACGCTGCGTCACTGGCCCGCGCCCACGGACCCGCGCGCGAATGAATTGCTGGAGAAGAAAAGCCTGAGCGACACCGAAAAGGAGGAACTGCTCGGTTTCGTCCAGAACCGCTTCGAGGAACTGAAGCGCGAGAAGGGCTACCAGACGCGCGACATGGTGGTGATCCACGAGGACATCCCGGGACTCGCCGACATGCTCGGCAAGTTCGACAAGATCCACACGCACTCGGACGACGAAGTGCGCTACATCCTCGCGGGCACCGGTTACTTCGGCTTCGTCGAAGCGGACGGAAAGCAATTTCTTCTCGAAGTCAGCGGCGGCGATTACATCAACGTCCCGGCCAACGCCGAGCACTGGTTCGAGATGCGCGGCTGCACCCGCTGCAAGGCGGTGCGCTACTTCATCGACACCTCCGGTTGGACTCCACACTACACCGGCCGCGACCGCGCGTTCGCCGAGGCAGCGACGGCCTGAACCGGCCGGGCGTCAACGCTTACCGCTGTCGCGGGCTCAGGTGGCCAGTCGCCAGTTATTCTTTAGTTGATCAGCCGGTGACTTCGATTCGATAACGCCGATCGTTCACGACACGGCCGTCGTCATAACGGAAACTGAAATCGATCTGCGTCCCGGTCGACATCATTGGGATATCCGGTGTCGCGACGTGCAGACCCAGTCCGCTATCATCGGTGCGCAGCTCATGGACAGTATGCCAACTGTCCAGGCTCCACTGCACGGTCGACGGCGCATGCAGGCAGAGGCGCAAGCGTTGACCCACGGTAATATGTCCGATCGGCGCCTGTTCGCACCAGTGCCGCCACATCGCCTTCGGTCGCTTGCCCTGATAGCGTTCCCACACCGCGGTCGGCCGGTCAAAGGGCGCTCCCAGTGCGCGTGACACGGCCAGTTTGATGTACTCCGCATGGGCCCAGGCCAGCGGCATCGCCGAACCGGAGGGACGTCCGGGATAGAGCCAATGCACCGGTATCGCCTCACTGTCCCAAACCTGCTCCGGCATCAACCCGCCCTGTCCGCACATGGACGCCATGGCGGCAAGCAAAGGCAGCGGGTCGCGGCCGGCGCACAACTCATAATGCCCGCGTTCGCCGGTGAGCAGGGGCCAGGCGCGACCCTGACCGGTGCCGTTAAACGGAGTGCCGTCGGGATGTTCGCCATAACCGTCGCCGTTATAGCGATGCCACGCCGGACCGCTGGGCGTATCGACTTTCAGTAATTCATCGACCACCTTCAGCGTATCGACAATCACCGGGTCGTCGGCGCGGCGCAGACCGAAGCGCACTAGTTGTAGAAAATCGGTACCGATCTGTTCCGTGGCCGACAGCCCGGGGTCCTGCACGCGGTTCTTGATCGGCAGGGTTTCGCTGAGCGATTCTTCATTCATCAGTGTGTCGGCCGGTGCGATGCGCACGTAATAACCCGACACGCCGGTGCGACGCGCCAAGTCGGTCCCGCGCGCCACCGTCCATTTTTCAATCTGGGCATTCCAGTCGTCGGCCAGCGCCAGCGCCATGTCACGCGCTTCCGGTTCGAGAAAACGCGCACCGTCCACCAGTGCCGCGATGCACGCTGCCAGCGTGAAGGCGTTCACCCCCGCGTCCTCTTCCCAGCGGTCCTGGTCGCTGGCCGGTCCGGTGCGCGCGATGAAGCCGAGCGCCCGGCGCACCATGTCTGTCACCTCGGTACCGGCCAGGGAGTCGTGTTCGTGCATGCGTGCGGCCAGCAGTACCGGAAACGCGGTCTCATCGAGCTGGATCCCCTGCCAGAACGGCTTGCCGCCCAGCCACTGATTCTGATTCCAGTGTCCGTCGGCATGCTGAGTCGAGATCAGGTAGCGCAGGACTTCGCGTGCCTTGTCCTCGGCGCCGAGCGCCAGCAGCGCGCCCGCGCATTCCACCAGGTCGCGCGGCCACACCAGGTGATAACCACCGCGTTCGTTGCGGGTGTTGCCCCAGGGAATGCTCAGGCTCGCCACCATCGCCCCGGGGTAGGTTAGATCGAGATGCGTTCGCAGCACCATCGCCGAAGTCGTGAACTGTTCGCGCAAGACTGCGGGCAGATCGGGCACGGACTTGCAGCATTCACCGCACCCGGCATGCCATGCCTGCCAGCGCTCGATATGTGCCTGCCAGTGGTTGGCAAACGGTTGCGTCAGCGCTCCGATCGCGAGCACGGCGGCCGACTCGCGGCTGCTGCCGAAGCCGAGCGCCAGCGTCGAACGGCGCGGCAGTTCACCCATGAGCGCGACGTTGCCGGGACCGGCCTCCCGGAACTGCCACTGCATCGCGCCGTTACGCTTGAAGTCCTGCCAGCCATCGCTCATCCCGACATAGCCGGCGCTGGCGCGGCCCCAGGCATCGCGCTGCGTCGCGTCCACGGCGGCCAGCGCCAGACCGAAGGGTCCCTGTTCCGCCCACAGCACCTGGCGACCGTGATACTCATCGATCGCCGCGCGGTTGTCGTAGCCGGTGCCGCCGAGATGCGGCGCGAGCAGCGCGTAAGGCCGGAGGCTTTCATCGCCTTCAAGCTTGACGTCTATCAGCAGCACGTCGCGTTGTTGATCCGGCGCGATGCGCAGCGTCAGTTCGAAACGCGGGTGGTGATGCACCACTTCCATACCCGGCACGCCTGGTGCGGCGGTGCGCAGACTGCGGCCGCGCAGTCGCTTGACCTCTACCCAGAATCCCTTGCTGTCGGCGACGATGAAACCCAGATCGCGAATCTGCGGAATGTCGATGCGCGGATAATAGACTTCGTTGACGATGCCATAGCCGACGGTGTACCACAGCCGCGACGACCCCAGCGCGCAGCCGACCATGTCCTTGGAACTGCTCGACCAGGTGGGAGAAATGCCGGGCGCGCCCGGCGCGATGGGTTCGGTGACAGGTGTGTGTGTCAACTCGTCCATGGCAACTCCGTATATGGAATCAGGTTGCAGACGCTGATGGCGGCAGCGTCGGGGTCAGCCAGCTGTTGCCGTCCGCGGCCACCAGCGCCTCGGCCGATTCCGGCCCCCAGGTACCGGCGGCGTAATTGGGAAAATCATTCGGCGGATTGTCCGCCCATGACTCCAGCACCGGCATCAGCACCCGCCACGCGGCCTCGACCTGGTCGGCGCGCATGAAAAGGGTTGCGTCACCGGTCATCACGTCATGCAGCAGCGTTTCGTAAGCTTCCGGCGACGGCATCTTGAAGGCCTCGCGATAACTGAAACGCATGTCCACCGGGCGCAGCCGCAGGGCCGAACCGGGTTCCTTGGCCATGAACTTGAGCACAATGCCCTGCTCGGGCTGCATCTGGATCACCAGCCGAACCGGTTGTGTGTTGAGACCGGCGGATGCAGGGAAGGCGCGATGCGGCACGTCGCGGAAGCGAATCGAGATTTCCCATACCGCCGCCGTCAGGCGCTTGCCGGTACGCATGTAAAATGGCACGTCCTGCCAGCGCCAGTTGTCGACGAAGAGTTTCACCGCCGCATAAGTCTCGGTGTTGGACTGTGGCGCCACGTCCGGCTCTTCGCGATACGCCGGAACCCGGGCGCCATTGATCCAGCCGGCCGCGTATTGACCGCGCGCCGCGGACTGCGGCACCTGTTCGCGGGTGATCGGCCGCAAGGCGCTCAGCACGTCCATCTTGCGGCCGCGTATGTTATCGGCGTCATAGGCCACCGGCGGTTCCATCGCCACCAGGCACAACAGCTGCATCAGGTGGTTCTGCACCATGTCGCGTAGCGCCCCGGCGCGTTCGTAAAACGCGCCGCGACGTTCAATGCCGATGGTTTCGGCGACTGTGATTACCACATGATCTATATAGCGCCGATCCCAGATCGGTTCGAAGATAGGGTTGGCGAAACGCATCGCCAGGATATTCTGCACGGTTTCCTTGCCGAGGAAGTGGTCGATGCGGTACAGCTGCTGTTCGCTGAATTGTTCGCTCAGCATCGCGTTGATCTCGCGGAACGACGGCAAGTCATGTCCCAGCGGTTTCTCCACCACGATGCGTGACCGCGACGGGTCGCGCGCCAGTCCTGCGGCACCGAGTCCGCGCGCGATCGGCGCGAACAGTGACGGCGGCGTGGCCATGTAAAAGATATGTTCCGCCATCGGGACCGTGACGGCTGACAGATGTGTGCCCAGCGCCGTGTAGGCCGCCGAATCGGTCAGGTCCATGCGCTGATAATTGATCATCGCCGCAAACCGGGCCCAGACATCTGCCGCCGCCGCGCCGCGCCGTGAGAAATCGACGACACCCTGGCAAAAACTCTCCGCGAGCGCGGTGGCATCGCTGTCCTGCCGGTCGATACCGAGCAGCCGAAATCGAGGCGGCAGTTGGCCGTCCAGATACAGGTTGAAGAGCGCCGGAACGATCAATCGCCGCGACAGATCACCGCCCGCGCCGAACAGCACGAATACGGTATCGGGATTGGGGGTTCGGATTTCCATTCGCGCCTCGGGTTCTTGTTCTGACGGATGAATCAGGGGTATGCGGGAACTTGCGCAATGCCCCTTTCGACTAGGGAGCGTTGCGAACGTTCCCCGTGACCCGCGCAGGCCGGGTGTTCCCGTCATAGGCGGTAAATCTGTTTCAGAGCTTGCGGCTGTCGTAGGCCCAGTGCAGCAGCGCCTGCCGTTGTTTGCGCCGGCAGCGGATCTCGCCCTTGCGGCAGTGCTTCCGGACCTGGGCAATGTGCCGCGTCATCGCCTTCCAGCGCCTGATCTGGCGCGCATCATCCGGGCCGCGCCGGCCCAGGTAGTAGCGGCAATACCACTGGAACCAGCCGCGCGGGTCTTCGGGATTGATCCAGCCTTTCTTTTTCCAGTACGACAACGGTTTGGAGGCGTTCACCCCGAAATAATTCAGCTTCGGATCGTGGAACTCGTGGCATAACTTGGCCTTGGCGTACCATGATTTGGGAAATTCCATCCGGCAGTCGGTCAGGTACTTGCCGCCGAAGACACCGAGCTCGAGCATCTGTTTCGGGGTCAGCTCAGGTTTGAACTCGACATGAAAATTTCTCCCGACCGGATCCACGGGCCAGTAGATGTAGTTCTTCTGCATCAAATCGTTGACCACCACGCGTCGTTTTTTCATTGTGGTTTTTTCTGGCGTTAACGTCGCACAGCAGTGGTCGGCAACAGCTCGCGAAGTTCTGCTCCGGACAAATTACGCCACTGGCCGGCCTTCAGGTTGCCGAGCTTGATGTTCATGATCCGGATGCGTTGCAGCCGGCGCACGTGGTAGCCGAACACCTCGCACATGCGCCGGATTTGCCGGTTCAGTCCCTGCGTGAGAATAATGCGAAACACGTATTTATCCACGCGGCTGACCCGGCAGGGTTTGGTGCGCTCGCCGAGAATGTGCACGCCGCCGGCCATGCCCGTGAGGAAAGTTTCCGTCACCGGCTTGTCGACGGTCACGATGTATTCTTTCTCGTGATTGTTCTCCGAACGCAGGATCACATTCACGATATCGCCGTGGTTCGTGAGCAGGATCAGTCCCTCGGAATCCTTGTCCAGCCTCCCGATCGGGAAAATCCGCTCGGCATGGCCGATGAAATCGATGATATTGCCCTCGATGTGCCGCTCGGTGGTGCAGGTAATGCCGACGGGTTTATTCAGACAGATATAGATATGCCGTTTCTTTGCGCCGACCACGCGCTTGTCCACGCGCACCTCATCGCCCTCGTTGACCTGCGTGCCGAGCTCGGCGCGCTTGCCGTTGATAGTCACCCGGCCGCTGGCAATCCAGGCATCGGCTTCGCGGCGCGAGCAGATTCCGGTTTCACTGATGTATTTATTCAATCTCATGAGCTTGCGCGCCGCGGACGGTGGTCCGCCAACAGCCGGTTAGTCCGCGTATTTATCCGCCAAGCTGGCGATCGGGATATACCATTTTGGCTTCATGCGCCCAAAATCGATTCGGCGATGGGAACGCAGATTCTTCTTTGAGTACAGCACGCAGGATTGTCCGCCTTGACGCACGAACACAACCCAATGCCAATGGGGGCGGCCTTTTTCAAGATGCCACTTGATCGACAACAGGGCGAGGTCCGGCAGCGTCGCCCACGAACGGAAAGGCACTTCACGGGGACCTGTCTTGATGTCCAAGTGTCCAAGCAATTTCCGAACGTGCGAAGTTTTCGACCACAAATTCCTGTCTTGCGCGAAGATGCCGAGTGAATTAGCGATCGTCTTCGCTTTCGGATACGAAAGACCGACGATCGCGGCGACGCTCGCAATACCGCAACCGGTGCGCTCCAACTGAACCACTGGTTTCATGATGGGCGCGCAACACGATGGCGCAAGTCTACCGGCACCATTTCAAATTCGTCGTCGTTCGTCGACGGCGATGTTCTTAAATTTCGTATGAGAAAGGCGCTGCACGTAGCGGGAGTCACAGGTTCGGCAAACCGTCTCAAACCGCGCGGCCCACCGTTTTCGAGCGTAACACCTGGAGCTGTTCAATCGCCTGTGAGGTCAATGGCGTAATGGATTTCCCGCCCAGCAGAATAATTTCACAGGCCAGTTCGAAAAACTCTGCATTTTGCAGGACATGATCGAAGTCCCGGGCCGCAGTGACTTGCCCATGATTACTCAGCAGCACCATGTCGTGCGTGGCCATGGCCTGCGTGACTGCCGCGGCCAGCTCTCCGGACCCGGGCGTGAAGTACGGAACCCGCGCCACCGGACCGATATAAAACGGGACCTCCGGAATAAGGGAAAAGTCGATATGGTCCGCGGCTTGGCAGGCCACGGTCGTGGCACAGGGCGTCTGAAAATGCAGCACGACGTTAACGTCCGGACGCGACCGTAAAATACCGGCATGGAACCCGGTTTCGGAGCTGGGCTTTTTGTCATTGAGGCTGTTCCCGTCTTCGATGCGGCAAACGGCAACCTGATCACGGGTCAGATTACTCATCCAACTGCCCGTGGCGGTGACGAGAAAGCATTCTTCATCCACACGCATGGAAAGATTGCCGCAGCTGCACCGCACCAATCCATGTTTGGCGACTTCGTGACAGGCATCAACGAACCGATCCAAACTTGCTTCGGGTATCTCTCGCATGCTGTGGCTCCGATAAAAAGTCGAACGAAACATGATCTGGAATCATACGCGCAAATTTCTCGGCGGTGTATAATTCAGTCATCAATAACAACCGAATGCATAACAATGCGTTCAGCACGAAAGCTCCTGTTTTTTCATGCCGCGGTTTCCGCCGTTAATGGCCTCCAAGCACAGCTCGACCATCTGTGTATTAAACGGCGTCAGACGAGCCATCCCGGAACCCTCGGACACGCCATGAGGCCGAGACGGTAATGGCCCGATTGCTAGATGAGCTCCCACCGCGTGCGGCGCTGGTTGAAATTGCGCGTGACTTCCATGCGCGCGGCTGGATGGCGGGCACGGCGGGCAATCTGTCCGCGCGCGAGGATGACAATCATTTCTGGATCACTGCGAGCAGTTGGCCCAAGGGCCGGCTGGATGAACTGGATTTTCTGCTGGTGCGCGTGAAGGACGGAGAGGTCGTCGAGCGCGTGCGGCCGGAGAACAAGCCTTCGGCCGAGACCGCCATTCATCGCACGCTCTATACGCTGTTCCCGAACGCGCGCGCCTGCCTGCACGGCCACAGTGTCGATGCATGTCTCGCCGCTGATCGCGCGAAGCCGGGTGCCAGGACGTTGCGCCTCGCGCCGATCGAAATGATCAAGGGTTTCGATGTCTGGAAGCAGAACCCGAAAGTCGACCTGCCGCTGTTCGAAAACGTCCTCGATGTCTCGCGCATCGCCGAGGACATCCGCAAGCGCTTCGCCAAAACCGCGCCGGCCATCACCGCGCTCATGGTCCGCTCCCACGGCCCGACCGTGTGGGGCGCGAGCCTGCAGGAGGCCTATAACCGCTTTGAGATTCTGGAGTTTATCCTGCGTTATCAGACGAACTCCCGCCGCTGATTTTGCTCTAACCGGGACACGCGGTTCTACCCCCGGCCCAATGTCTGATAAGGTGTGTCGTATGAAACGCCTGCGCATCCTGCTTTTGTTGCTCGTGGTCTGGCCGCTGCTGCTGCTGGCCAAGGACGCCGTCACGCCCGGGCAGGTGGTGGTGCTCAACATCAACGGCGCCATCGGGCCGGCGACCAGCGACTACGTGCACCGCGGGCTGGAGAAAGCCAGGGACGAAGCGGCGACGCTCGTGATCCTGCGCATGGACACCCCCGGCGGGCTCGACACCGCCATGCGCCGGATCATCCAGGACATCCTGGCCTCGCCCATGCCGGTGGTGACTTTCGTCGCGCCTTCGGGCGCGCGCGCCGCCAGCGCCGGCGCCTATATTCTGTTGGCCTCCCATATCGCCGCCATGGCGCCCGCGACCAACGTCGGCGCCGCCACGCCGGTGCACATCGGCGGCGTACCCGATCCGGGCGGCGGTTCCAAGCCGCCGGAGAAGGAGGACAAGAAAGATTCCCCGGACCAGAAGGGCGCCAAGGAAAAACCTGCCAAGGCGGGCAAACCCGGCATGGACGAAAAGGCGATGAACGACGCCATCGCCTACATCCGCGGGTTGGCGCAGATGCGCGGGCGCAATGTAGACTGGGCCGAAAGCGCGGTACGCGAGGCGGCATCGATTTCCGCGGAGGAGGCGGTCAAGAAAAACGTGGCCGACTTCATTGCCGCCGATAGTGCCGATCTGCTCAAGAAACTCGACGGTCGCAAGCTGAACATCCAGGGCCGCGACATCACCCTTAAGACCGAAGGCTTGCAGGTTCACAGCTACGAGCCCGACTGGCGCAGCCGCCTGCTCGCGGCCATTACCGACCCGAACGTCGCTTATATTCTGATGTTGCTCGGTATCTATGGACTCTTTTTTGAACTTTGGAATCCCGGTTATGTATTGCCAGGCGTCGTCGGCGGCATCTGCCTGCTGCTCGCGCTTTACGCGTTCCAGGTGTTGCCCATCAGCTATGCTGGCCTGGGACTTATCCTGCTCGGCATCGCGTTCATGGTGGCCGAGGCGTTCCTGCCAAGCTTCGGCGCGCTCGGCATCGGCGGCGTGATCGCGTTCGTCGTGGGCTCGATCATTCTCATGGACACCGATGTCGAGGGTTACACCGTCGCCTGGCCGCTGATTGCGGCCGTGGCGGCGCTGAGCGCGGCGTTTTTCATCGGCGTGGTGATCATGGCGCTCAAGGCGCGCAAGCGAAACGTGGTAAGCGGACAGGAAGAAATGATCGGCGCGCCCGGCGAGGCGCTGGAAAATTTCAAAGGCAATGGACGCGTGCGCGTGCACAGCGAGGAATGGCAGGCGCGCTCAAGCGCGGCGCTCAAGCGCGGACAGAAAGTGAAGGTCGTCGGAATCGAGGGGCTGATTTTGACGGTGGAGCCGTATAACCCGGAGGGTCATTGATATGGGATTTATCTCCTGGAGTTTTGTTCCTGTTGTTATTATCGTGCTGGTGTTCTCGTCATTTCGTATCCTGCGCGAATACGAGCGCGGCGTGGTGTTCATGCTCGGACGCTTCTGGAAGGTCAAGGGACCGGGGCTGATCATCATCTGGCCCGGCATCCAGACGATGGTGAAGGTCGACCTGCGCATCGTCGTGATGGATGTGCCACCGCAGGACGTGATCTCACGCGACAACGTGTCGGTGAAAGTTAACGCGGTGGTGTTCTTCCGCGTCATCGACCCGCAGCGCGCGATCATCCAGGTGGAGGATTACTACTCCGCCACCAACCAGCTCGCCCAGACTACCCTGCGCTCGGTGCTCGGCAAACACGAGCTCGACGAGATGCTGGCCGAGCGCGACAAGCTCAATGCCGATATCCAGAAAATTCTGGACGCTGCCACCGATGCCTGGGGCATCAAGGTCACCGCGGTCGAGATCAAGCACATCGACATCGATCCCACCATGGTGCGCGCCATCGCGCAGCAGGCCGAGGCCGAACGCACACGGCGTGCCAAGGTGATTCATGCCGAGGGTGAGTTGCAGGCGGCAGAGAAGCTGGTCCAGGCGGGGGATCTTTTGAGCAAGAGTCCGCAGGCCTTGCAGCTGCGCTATCTGCAGACCATGGCCGGCATGGCCAACGACAAGAGCAACACCATCGTGTTCCCGCTGCCGATGGATCTGATTACGCCGTTTCTGGATTTTCTGAAGAAAAAGTAGCAGCGCCGACGATTACTGCACCAGCCAGGCGTCAATGGAGGTGGCGCCAGTGGTCATTCCGAATTCGAGGGAGGGGAAATAGCCTTCGGCATTCGGCAGCGCGGTGCCGGTGTGCTCGATGAGGTTGGGCACGCCCTGGACGGTGGTCAGTGGCAGCCAACGCCCGTTTTTCCGTATCACCAGAGGTTCTTCGTTGAGCAGAAACTGCGGCACCCACCGACCCGTAGCGTTTTGGTAGTAGCGCACCTTGACGATGAAGAGCAGAGTGTTTTGAGCGCCCGTACTCTGGTAGAAATTGACGCTACGGTCGCCGGGTTGCACCTCGCTCTTGAGGGCGTCTCCCGCACGGATAATCCACTTGGTCTGAGGCTTACCCTTTTCGGGTGACGCCACCAGCCCGTCTTTCAACTCAATCTTGGTCTGAATCTGTTTTCCGGCCTCCGTGTGTTCCAGAAGCAGGAGCACGGGCGCGCTCGCGGCATGCAGCACGGAGATAAAACTCATCAGCAGCATCGCCGCAACAACAGCCGCCGTCGAACCGCGCCGTCCCTGTACCAGCCCGTGCCGGGTAACTCGTTCCGTCATGAGAAACAGCCTAGCGGCTGGCTCCGGGGCTGTCCACCCGCGCCGGACAAAAAATCATTCCGGCGGCACCGGGCGTTTCTGGCGCTTCTCGTCCACCGCCACGTAGGTCAGCACCGCTTCGGTAACCTTGACCACCTCACCCGGTTTGGGAGAGCGCAGGCCACGCTCGGCATAGACTTCGACGTCCACGGTGATCGAGGTGGTTCCCACTTTCACGACCTGGGCATAGAAACTGACCAGGTCGTTCACGGACACCGGCGCGACGAAGTGGAAGGCATTGACCGCCACGGTGACCACCCGCCCCTTGGCGCGGCGCACGGCCGCGACCGAGCCGGCGATGTCCACCTGCGACATCACCCAGCCGCCGAAGACATCGCCGGCGGCGTTGGTATCCTTGACCATGGGCACCAGCCGCAGCGTGGCGTGCCGGTCGGGAAGTTGCACGGGATCGCTCATGTCGCCTCCGTCGCGAGCCAGTCGCGCGGTTTCAGGAAAGTGTCGTATAGTTTCGCCTCCGGCGTGCCCGGCGCGGGCCGCCAATCGTAGCGCCACTTTACCAGCGGCGGTAGCGACATGA
This sequence comes from Sulfuricaulis sp., assembly GCF_049587675.1. Lineage (GTDB taxonomy): Bacteria > Pseudomonadota > Gammaproteobacteria > Acidiferrobacterales > Sulfurifustaceae > Sulfuricaulis. The sequence continues at coordinate 11,704 of NZ_JBAVEJ010000273.1, forward strand.
GGATGGACTCGGTACGCCCACCGGATTGCAGGCCGAAAAGCGTGCCGCGATCGTAGACCAGGTTGAACTCGACATAGCGCCCGCGGCGGTACAGCTGAAAATCGCGCTCACGCTCGCCATAGGGCGTTGCCTTGCGCTTCTGCACGATCGGCAGGTAGGCGGGCAGGTAATGATCACCCACGCTCTGCATGAAGCCGAACGCGTGTTCAAAATTTTTTTCGTTGAAATCGTCGAAGAACAAGCCGCCGATGCCACGCGGCTCGTTGCGGTGTTTGAGGAAAAAATATTCATCACACCATTTCTTGAAACGCGGATAGATATTGGCGCCAAACGGATCGCACGCAGACTTTGCCGTGCGATGCCAGTGGATGGCATCCTCCTCAAAACCGTAGTACGGCGTGAGGTCGAAACCTCCGCCGAACCACCACACCGGTTCGGCACCCGCTTTCTCGGCGATGAAAAACCGCACGTTGCAGTGTGACGTAGGAACATAGGGATTGCGCGGGTGAATCACCAGCGACATACCCAGCGCCTGGAACGAGCGGCCGGCGAGTTCCGGGCGGTGCGCGCTAGCCGAGGGCGGGAGGTTCTTGCCGTGTACATGCGAGAAATTCACACCGGCCTGTTCGAACACGGCGCCATCGGCCAGCGCCCGCGATTTCCCGCCGCCGCCTTCGGGGCGCTCCCAGGCGTCGTCGCGGAATTTTTCCTTGCCGTCTTCTGTTTCGAGCGCCGCGCCGATCCGGTCCTGCAATCCAAGCAGGTAGGATTTGACCGCGGTGATATCTGGGTGCGACATGCCGTTAACCCTCGCGCACCAGTTTGCCGCTGGCGGCGTCGCGGATCGGTGTCGGCGCCGGCGCGCCGCCGACCATCCCGGGCAGGACGTAATCCACTCCCCCTTTGAAGCGGCGCAACGTCTCGCGATAACTGCGCGTCGGCGCGCCGCCGCTGCGATTGGCGCTGGTCGAAACGATGGCCATGCCCGCAGTCTTACACAGGGCCGCGGCCTGCGGATGCGCGGTCACGCGCACCGCGATCCTCGGATGATCCCCCGTGATCCAGCCAGGCACACCCTCGCGTGGTTCGAGCAGCCAAGTGTGCGGCCCGGGCCAGGTGTCGCGCACCGGTGCCGGGATATTGTCCACGTAGGAATCGAGCTGGTCGACATCCGCGGCAATGAGTATCAGCCCTTTGTCGGACGGACGGCGCTTGATGCGCAGCAAGCGCCACACTGCCGAACGGTTCATGGGGTCGCAGCCGAAGCCGAAGCAATATTCGGTGGCATAGGCGATGATGCCACCGTTCTTGATGATGCGTGCAGCTCGGGTCAGATCAGCCGTGGTCAAGCGTGCAACTTGGCAAATTTCTCGCGCACGGTCTTGTCCCTGGCGAGAATCTCCGTGGCGTTGGCCTTGCGCTCATCGGCCAGACGCTGCACGAGTTCCTTGTCTGACAGGGCGAGTATTTGCACCGCGAGATAGGCGGCGTTCTTGGCACCGGCCTTGCCGATGGCGACGCAGGCGACCGGAATGCCGCCCGGCATCTGCACCGTGGACAACAGCGCGTCCTGGCCCTGCAAGGGACCGGCGGCCATGGGCACGCCGATGACAGGCTTGTTCGTGAGCGCGGCCACGGTGCCGGCGAGATGCGCGGCCATGCCGGCGGCGGCGATGAACACGGCACAACCGCGGGCGTCGGCGTCCTTGACGTAGGCATGGGTGGCGTCGGGCGTGCGGTGCGCGGACAACACGCGGACCTCGCGTGCAATCTGGAACTTGTCGAGCGTCTCGACCGTGGTCTGCATGGTCTCGAGGTCCGAGTCCGAACCCATCAGGATGGCGACGAAAGGTTTGCTCATGCGATGTCTGCCCTTAGTGCGATGATCTTTCCCGCGCGATCGCGCGGTAGCCGATGTCGGTGCGGTACTGCGCGCCGCGCCAGTGGATTTTTTTCACGGTCTCGTAGGCGCGCTTTTGCGCCGCGCTCACTGTAGCGCCCAGGGCGGTGACGCACAACACCCGGCCGCCGCTGGTGACCACCGCGCGATCCTTGAGCGCGGTGCCGGCGTGGAACACATGGCAATCGTCTGCTGTGGTTTCCGGCAGGCCGGTGACGGCGTCGCCCTTGCTGAATGAACCGGGATACCCCCCCGCGGCCATGACCACGCCCAGCGCCGCGCGACCATCCCATTTAGCCTGCGCCCGGTCCAGTTTGCCGTCGAGCGCGGCCTCGATCAGTTCGAGGAAGTCCGACTGCAGCCGCATCATGACCGGCTGGGTTTCAGGATCGCCGAAGCGGCAGTTGTATTCGAGCACTCTGGGCGTGCCGTCGGGCGCGATCATGACCCCCGCGTACAGAAAGCCGGTGTAGGGATGTCCTTCCGATGCCATCCCGCGTGCGGTGGGCTCGATCACCTCGCGCATGATGCGCGCGTGAATCTCCGGCGTTACTACCGGGGCCGGCGAATACGCGCCCATGCCACCGGTGTTGGGGCCGGTGTCGCCGTCGCCAACGCGCTTGTGGTCCTGCGAAGTCGCGAGCGGCAGGATGTGTTCGCCGTCGACCATGACGATAAAGCTCGCCTCTTCGCCGGTGAGGAATTCCTCGACCACCACGCGGTGCCCGGCATCGCCGAAGGCATTGCCTGCAAGCATGTCGTGCACCGCGGACACGGCTTCGCCCGTGGTCTGCGCGATGATCACGCCTTTGCCGGCCGCCAGTCCGTCGGCCTTGACCACGATGGGCACGCCCGTTTTTTTGATATAAGCCTCGGCGGCGGCGACCTCGGTGAAGTTGCCGTAGGCGGCGGTCGGAATCTTGTGACGCGCGAGAAAATCCTTGGCAAAGGCCTTGGAGCCCTCGAGCCGTGCGGCATCTTTCGTCGGACCAAAGATGCGCAAACCCGCAGCGCGGAATTTATCGACCACGCCGAGCACCAGTGACGCTTCGGGGCCGACGACGGTGAGATCTATCTTGTTCTGTTGCGCGAACCGGAGCAGGCCGTCCACGTCCTCGGCAGCGATAGCGATGTTTTCGCATTGGGGCTCGCGCGCGCTGCCGGCGTTGCCGGGGGCGACGAACACTTTTTCGACCCGGGGCGACTGCGCGATTTTCCACGCCAGCGCGTGCTCGCGACCGCCGCCGCCGATGACGAGGACTTTCAGCTTCATTTGAGTTTCAGCGCGAAGTGATGGCAGATGATGTCCATGCGTCGTGTCAGGTAGAAGCGATGCGCCCCGAAACGCTGCACGCCGGAATCGAGATGAAACTCGTCGCAATTATTCTGTTTCGCCTGCGCCACCAGCCAGTCGAAAAGTTGGCCGCCATGTCCGCGCGAGCGTTGTGCTGGTGCTGCGACCAGGTCGTCCACGTAAAGAATTTTGCCCCAAGCCAGCATTTCGAGATAACGGAACCCTGCCACCGCGCGCACCTCACCGGCCTCCTCTAGATAAGCCAGATGGAAGCCCGTGGCCTGCTGCTTTTGTACCCGCGATGCAAATTCAGAGGCGCTAAGGTGTGGTCGCAACTCGACCATCACCGGATAGCAGCGCGCGATGTCGGCCTCGGTCTCGGCGAGCGCGATTTTCATCGGTGGCCTTCAGTGCCGGAAGTGCCGCATGCCGGTGAACACCATGGCGATGCCGTGCTGATCGGCGGCCTCGATGATCTCCTTGTCACGCATCGAGCCGCCCGGCTGGATCACGGCGGTGATGCCGACCTCGGCCGCCTGGTCGAGCCCGTCGCGGAACGGGAAGAAGGCGTCCGAGGCCATCACGCTGCCGCGCACCTCGAGGCCGGCGTCGGTCGCCTTGATCGAAGCGATGCGCGCACTGTACACGCGGCTCATCTGGCCCGCGCCGACACCGATTGTGCGGCCCTCTTTACAGTAAACAATGGCATTGGATTTGACGAACTTCACCACTTTCCACGCGAACAACATATCGCGCAGTTCCTGTCTGGATGGCGCGCGCTGGGTAACCACCTTGAGATCTTTTTCCGTCACCATTCCCTGGTCGGTATCCTGCACCAGCAGGCCGCCGGTCACGCGCCGCATGTCCATGCTCGCCGGACGCGTCGCGCCCCAGGCGCCGGATTCGAACACGCGCACATTGGGTTTGGCGGCGAGTACCGGTTTGGCATCTGCGTCGATCGAGGGGGCGATAATGACCTCGACGAACTGGTGGTCGAGGATAGCTTTGGCGGTGGTGGCGTCGAGCGGACGGTTGAAGGCAATGATGCCGCCGAAGGCCGAGGTCGGATCGGTGCTGTAAGCGCGCTGGTAGGCCGCGAGCACCGTGGCGTCGATGGCAACGCCGCACGGATTGGCGTGCTTGACGATGACGCACGCGGCCTCGTCGAACGATTTCACGCACTCGAGCGCGGCGTCGGCGTCGGCAATGTTATTGAACGAAAGCTCCTTGCCCTGCAGCAGACGTGCCGTGGATACGCACGCCTCGGCGGCGTGGCGTTCGACATAGAACGCTGCTTTCTGGTACGGGTTTTCCCCGTAGCGCAACGCCATGGCGTGGTGGAACTGCAGATTATAGGTTTGCGGGAACTCGCCGCGCGTCCCGTCCGGTCGCAGACGGCCGAGATAATTGGCGATCGCGCCATCGTACGCGGCGCTGTGCTCGAAGGCCTTGGTCGCCAGACGAAAGCGCAGCTCATCGCCCACCGATCCCTGGCGTTGTTTCATTTCATCGAGCACCGGGCCGTAATCGCGGGCGTCCACCACCACCGTGACTGCGGTGTAATTCTTCGCCGCAGCGCGCAGCAGCGTCGGGCCGCCGATGTCGATGTTCTCGATCGCGAGCGCCAGCGTGCAATCCTGGCGCGCGATGGTTTCCTCGAACGGATAGAGATTGACCACGACGAGATCGATGGGCGGTATCCCGTGATCGCGCATGGTTTTGACATGGCTGTCGGTATCGCGCCGCCCCAGGATGCCACCGTGGATTTTCGGATGCAGCGTCTTGACGCGTCCGTCGAGCATTTCCGGGAAGCCGGTGTAGTCGGACACCTCGATCACGGCGACGCCGTTGTCGGCAAGCAGTTTCGCGGTACCGCCGGTGGAGAGAATTTCGACGTTATGCGTTTTGAGCGCGCGCGCAAATTCCAGCACGCCGCTCTTGTCGGAAACGCTGATCAGCGCGCGCCGGATAATTGTCATGGAGTACGGGATCCGGATTGGGATAAATAGGAGGGGGGAATTCTAAATTCCGCCGCCCGCCTCCGCAATCACATTCCGTCAGACCAGCTTGTAGGTTTTGAGTTTTTTGCGCAGGGTATTGCGATTAATGCCGAGGATTTCCGCCGCCTTGCACTGGTTGCTTTTGACGTGACGCATGACGATCTCGAGCAGCGGCTTTTCCACCTCGGCGATGACCATGTCGTACACGTCCGTGGTCTTCTCGCCATTGAGGTCGTTGAAATAGCGTTCCAGCGACTGCCTGACGCAGGCCGCGAGCGGTCCCTTGCGATCCTTGGTCATGCCGCCATCTCTGCTGTACAGGGATGTACGAATGCCGCGAGCGCAGGATGCGCAGGAGCGGCCATGGCCTGTTGTTGCCGGTCAGCCGCTCCCGACGTACCTGTCTCTCGCGGCATGAGTGCGTCCTGCACGTCAAAAAACTCGCGCACCATGATCACCTGCGCATCGCAGGTTTCCACCTGGTTGACTCGATGCCGGAAAGCGGCGCCGTCGCGCAGGCCCTTGCTGTACCAGGAGATGTGCTTGCGCGCCATGCGCACGCCGCTGTATTCGCCGTAGAACGCGTACAGGGTATCCAGATGGGCGAGCAGCGTGTCGCGCACTTCCGTTACCGGGGGCGGGGCGAGTTTCTCGCCGGTGGCCAGAAAATGCGAGATTTCCCGGAAAATCCAGGGATTCCCCTGGGCCGCGCGGCCGATCATCAGGCCATCGGCACCCGTGTGCTGGAGTACAAAAGCAGCCTTCTCGGGCGTGGTGATGTCGCCGTTGGCAATCACCGGAATCTTAACTGCCGCCTTGATGGCGGCGATAGTGCCGTACTCGGCCTCGCCCTGGAACGCATCGGCGCGCGTGCGGCCGTGCACCGCGAGCGCCTGGATGCCGCAATCCTCGGCGACGCGCGCGATGACCGCGCCGTTCCGGTTCGCGCGGTCCCAGCCGGTGCGGATCTTGAGCGTTACCGGAACATCGACGCTTTTCACCACCGCATGCAGAATTTCTGCGACGAGTTTCTCGTTCTGCATCAGCGCCGAGCCGGCGTACACGTTGCAAATCTTCTTCGCCGGACAACCCATGTTGATGTCGATGATCTGCGCGCCGCGTTCGGTGTTGTAACGCGCGGCCTGCGCCATCAGCGCCGGATCGCTGCCGACAATTTGCACGGCGCGCGGCTCTTCCTCGCCGTCATGATCGGCGCGGCGCCTGGTTTTTTCGCTGCCCCACAGCAGGGAATTGGACGAGACCATTTCCGAGGCGGCCATGCCAGCGCCGAGCCGGCGGCACAGGCCGCGGAACGGTCTGTCGGTGACACCGGCCATGGGGGCAAGGAACAGATTATTTTTCAGTTTATAGTGACCGATTCTCATGATCGGATTTCTCTACCCTGGACGACGAGGGGGAGCAATCTTAACCAGAAACTCCGAGCGCAGGGAAGGGGGGAACGATGAACGGCGAAAGAATTTTATTTCGTTGATTGAAAAGCAGGATGTCGAGGCGATGTAAGGCTTCGGTGGATCCCTCCGGATTAATTTTATTTCGATATTGGGCGACACACAGAATAAAAGTCCATTTCGGCGCGAAACCGATCATGGGTTTGCATGTTGTCGCACCGCATTGGTGCGTCGTCATTCGCCGGTTTAGGGCGTAACCAGTCGGATTTCATATCCAACGGCTTTGCCGTCGGGATTAGTTACATCGAGCAATGCCGTGGCCACCACGTTCGGGGTTAGCGCAGAGCTCGCCAGCGGTTCGAGGTATTGCGCCCGGGTGAAAGTGCGGCGCGCGAGCACGTTGCCGGCGTTACTGGTGAGGCTGATTTCCATTCCGGGGTATGCTTGAGCAAAGGTGGCGCGGTTGACCAGCGTCGCCCGGATGCGCAGAGCATTTGCGTATTTTGGATGCGGCGCAATACTGGTCTGGAGCAGTTCAATGCGGGCGATGTCCTGACGCGGACGCAATTCGCAGCCGGCATGATCGCAGAACTCCCGCACCACGGGTCGCCACGAAGGATCGGTGGCCAACTCGTCGTGATAGAAGTAGATAATCTGGCCGGCGAGCAGGAACAGCAACGCCAGATTTCCGAGCGACCAGAAGAACGAACGCCAGAACGACCGCGGTTTGACGAGGCGCTCGAGTTCGGTGACGGTGGGAATGGCGGCATCTTCGGCGTTCGTCGTCAGCGCGGGCTCAATTCTGGTGCGGCGACGCCTGGAACTTACCCTCCGGTTTTTCCCGCTATGCACGCGTTTGGTTTTTTTGGCGGAAATGGTTTCTTCCGGCGTGGGTGCCGTGGTTTCCGCGTCGGGCTTGGGCGACACCTGCAGCAAGCGCTGCTTAGCGTGAAAGATCGCCGAGCAGATGCCACAGCGCACCATGCCGCCACGCGCGGTGAGCTGCGCGGACGTGATCTTGAATGTCGTCAGACACGCGGGGCACTGGGCGTACATGAATGGAGCCCTACTCGCTATCGCTTGTTCGTCTTGCCATATGACTAGTCGACCTACTCCGTTCGTTTGGCCATTGGAACAGTCGCCCTACTTCGTTCGTCTGGCCATAATAATCGTCCAACCTACTCCGTTCATCTGGACATGATATGAGCTTAGCCCGGTTTACGTCCCGCGAGCAGCACCCACTTTTGTCGTTCGCGCGCGTTCAGCACAAACGGCGGCTCGTAATGCGGCCGCACTTCCACGGCTTGATCGTTTCCCAGTAATCCCGACAGTACCAGCCAGCCCCCAGGCCGCACGCGTGCCTTGATATCCGGGGCCAGCTCGATCAGCGTGCCGAAAAGAATGTTGGCGATCACGATGTCAGTCTGAAGGTCTGCGGGCAATTCGGACGGCAGCATGACGTTCAGGCCGGTGTGGATGCCGTTATGCAGCGCGTTCCGGCGCGTGACTTCCAGGGACTGTGGATCGATGTCCACGGCATAGGCCTGGTTCGCGCCGAGCTTGAGCGCGGCGATCGAGAGAATGCCCGAGCCGCAGCCGTAATCGAGAATGATCTTGTTGGTGAGCGTCTGTTCCGCCAGCCATTCGAGACACAGCGAGGTGGTCGGGTGATCGCCGGTGCCGAAGGCGAGTCCCGGATCGAGAATGATATTGACGGCGTCCGGTACCGGCGGCGTGCACCAGCTTGGCACAACCCACAGATCTTTGCCGACCTGCAATGGTTTGTAATGCGCCATCCACGAATGCGCCCAGTCCTCGTCACCGAGCAGATCGATTTCGTGCGGCGGGTTTTCCACGAGACCCAGGCATTCGCGCGCGCGCGAAAGAATATCGTCAGTGTCGGTGTGTTCCGGGAAAAGACCGGTGACTTGAACCTGCGACCACAGCGGACTTTGTTCCCAATAGGTATCGAATACCGGCTCGTCGCCGGCGTCCTGCAGCGTGACCGAAATCGCACCCCACTCCTCGAGCGCGTCGGCAAGCACCTGCGCTTTATCCTGATTCGTGCGCAGTTTCAGTTTGAGCCAGGGCATGAACCGGTGTTCGTGGGATATCCAGCGGATGGATTGTCTGCTCGATATTCCTAGAGGCCGAGTTTCTTGTGCAGGTAGTGGATGTTCACCCCGCCGCGGATGAAAAACGTGTCGTTCATGATGTCCTGGTGCAACGGGATGTTGGTCTTGATGCCGTCCACGATCATTTCGGAAAGCGCGATGCGCATGCGCGCCAGCGCTATCTCGCGCGTGTCGCCGAAGGCGATGAGCTTGGCGATCATCGAATCATAGTAGGGAGGCACGAAGTAGTTGGTGTACACGTGCGAGTCCACGCGGATGCCCGGTCCGCCGGGCGGGTGCCACGTGGTGATGCGTCCCGGCGAGGGAATGAAATTCTTCGGATCTTCGGCGTTGATGCGGCATTCGATGGCGTGCCCGCGCCAGGTAATGTCTTTCTGGCGGAAGGCGAGATTCTCGCCCGCGGCGATGCGCAGCTGTTCGCGCACGATGTCCACGCCCGTGACCATCTCGGTGACCGGGTGCTCGACCTGCACGCGCGTATTCATTTCGATGAAATAGAACTCACCGTCCTGGTACAGAAACTCGAAAGTGCCGGCGCCGCGATAATGGATCTTGCGGCAGGCGTCGGCGCAGCGTTCGCCAATCTTGTTGCGCAGCTTCTCGGGAATGCCCGGTGCCGGCGATTCCTCGACCACCTTCTGGTGACGGCGCTGCAACGAGCAGTCGCGCTCTCCCAGATGGATCGCATGACCGTGGGTGTCGGCCAGCACCTGAAATTCGATGTGGCGCGGGTTGTCGAGGTATTTCTCCATGTAGACGGTGTCATTGCCGAAGGCGGCCTTGGCTTCGGCCTTAGTCAGAGACACGGCGTTGAGCAGGGCCGCCTCGGTGTGCACCACGCGCATGCCCTTGCCGCCACCGCCGGCGGCGGCCTTGATGAGCACCGGATAGCCGATGTGTGCGGCGAGTTTCAGGACTTCTTTTTCATTATCGCCCACCGCGCCGTCGGAGCCGGGCACGCACGGCACGCCGGCCTTTTTCATGGTGCGGATGGCGGAGATCTTGTCGCCCATCAGGCGGATGGTTTCGGCGCGCGGGCCGATGAAAATGAAACCGCTTTGCTCCACGCGCTCGGCGAAGTCGGCGTTCTCCGAGAGAAAGCCGTAGCCGGGATGGATCGCCTGGGCGTCGGTGACTTCGGCGGCGCTGATCACCGCCGGGATGTTCAGGTAACTGTCGGTCGCGCGTGGCGGCCCGATACACACCGATTCGTCCGCGAGCTTGACATACTTGGCCTCACGGTCGGCCGTGGAGTACAGGGCCACGGTGCGTATGCCGAGGGCGCGGCAGGCGCGCTGGATACGCAGCGCAATTTCGCCGCGGTTGGCGATAACCACTTTCTCGATCATGGCTTACTCGATGATGAACAGGGTCTCGCCGTATTCCACCGGCTGGCCGTTTTCCTTGAAGATTGCCTTGATGACGCCGGCCTTGTCGGACTCGATCTCGTTCATCATCTTCATGGCCTCGATGATGCACAGGGTATCGCCCACGTTGACCTGGCTGCCGACGTCGACAAAGGATTTCGCCTCGGGTGAAGCGGCTCGATAGAAAGTCCCTACCATGGGTGAAATGACCGCATGACCCGCCGGCTGCGCTTCCGCCGGTGTCGCGGCCGGGGCGGCGGCTGGTGCCGCCGGAGCGGCATGGGG
>NZ_JBAVEJ010000274.1:0-13312 GCF_049587675.1 Sulfuricaulis sp.
TCTGCCGGTAGATGGTTTCTAGGGAGAGGAAGACGCTGGAGAGCATGACAGGTGCGACCAGTGCAACGAGAAGTCCGCCAAGCAGGGGGATCAGTTCGAGGATGCCGAGCACAACCGCCGCCGTCAACCCCATGCCACCGAGGAGCCAGGGGTTGCGCATGAACAACTGCCAACCGTTCAGCAACCAGCGTCGCCCGATGCGCAGATGTTTCCAGAATCGTTCCAAACCCACTCTCCCTGACGGACTCCCGCCGTCGCAGATGTACTAATAAAACTAGCATGGATTCTTATGTAGTGGTGGAACGGTGGTTCCAGGCAAGGATACCGGGCCACGCTGGACGGCTTGGACACGCCGTTTATCAGCTATCGCGCGGAGGACGAGAAGGCGTCGACGTGCAAATCAGGGTGATACTTACAGTAGCGTTGCGAGATCGGGTTTGTATCCCCATCCCCGTTGCCCCGACGCCGATCTCGTCAGGACTTGGCCTTGTAGACGCGGTCGTGCTCGCGCGCGTGTTCTTTCACGCGCAGTCCGAAGGACTGGCCGGGGCGGGCATCGCTCACGTGGACGTGATCGATTTCCATCGACTCGACCGGCTGCGAGAAGTCGCTGGTGTGACCCTTGATGTGGATGACGTCACCCACGCGCAGGTTGCCGGTCTCGAGTTGCACGATCGCGACCGAGAGATGCGAGTAATAATGTGTGACGATGCCGATGCGCTCGGTGCCGGGCGGTATCGCCGGGGCGGCCGGTTTCGGCATCGCGACCGGCGCGCGGGCGGTGACCTGCTTTTTCCTGGGAGCGGCCTTGGCCTTAACCGCGGATTTCTTTTTGGCCGCGACTTTCTTGCCGGCTGTTTTTTTGCGGATCGCTGCTTTAGGGGCGGTAGTTTTCTTTTTCTTCGCTTTGGTCTTGGCTTTCTTCTTGGTTGCCATGGATAGCACCTCCACTGTGAAAACGTAAACCGTTCGGGAAAATGATGCCAGCTTTGTCAACGAGATGCCAGACCCGTCGTCTCCGGAGGGTTGGAATTCCTGAGTGATGGTGCGCTGGTTGCCGCCGCGACCTGACGTTGGGATTACGGCCCAGACTACTCGCTACGGACCAGCAGCACCGGGCAGGGCGTCAACCGTATCACGCCTTCGGCCACGCTTCCGAGCAGCAGATGGTTCAGGCCGCGCCGGCCGTGCGTACCCATGACCAGCAGTTCCGCGGACATCTCCTTGGCCTCGTCCACGATCACCTGCGCGACGTGATCGCTGGCGAGCTTGAGCTCGACCAGCCGCGTTTCGACATGGAGTCCCTCGCCCTTGGCCTCCTTCTGCGCCTGTTCGAGCAGTTCCTGTCCGTACTTTCGCGCCTGCGTATACAACTCCTTGATATAGGACGGCGGAGATCCGGATCCGGTCTGGGGAACGTTGCTGATCGTGTCGATGACGTGGAGTAACAGGATTTGAGCCGCGTGCTGATGCTTCCCGATCCTGATCGCTTCGCGCAACGCGCGCGTGGATGTGTTGCTGCCGTCGATGGATACCATGATGCGTTTGTACATGGTGCTGTTCTCCTTTACAGGGTCTGCGCGTCTCTCCCCAGGGCCGCGGCCCTGCGTTTATGTTAGTTCTTGCGGACCCGCATAGCCAACGCGTTTCACCTGACAAAACCTTAGCGGCGGAAGCCAATCCTTGAGCGGTTTTTCTCTTGCGCCCTTGGTTGGCCCCACTTACTGCACGATTACAATCTCCTCTCCGGGCGCGTCTTGAGCCTGCTGCTCATCTGGGTGGCGGCCGCGCCGTATGTTTTCTGCCGGCTCCGGAATCAGGGGGCAGCCCCGTTGCCCCGCGGATTAAAGCGCGCTGATCTCTACGAGACAACCTTGATACCGAATTCTTTATATATTTCGACGTTCGCTATTTCGTCGCAATCTTCTGCTGCGATTTCGGCTTCTTCAACGCTGGGGAAAATCCAAATCACGTGGCCACGTTCCGTCATCAGGGTTGCAGTATTGTCAGGCCATTCCTTGATATAGAAGCTCATGACGCATCTCCGCTGTTTGGGACGATGCAGGTTTACACCCCCACATTGAATGCTTCATGACGTTTTGATGATGATTCGATGTCGAATGTTGAGGTCTTGTGAGATAAACCGCCGTCAAGTGATTGAGCTGGCAGAGGGATGATAGCACTCGATTCTAGTTAACTCCCGCTAGAAAGACAGCGTTGCATACGCCGCGTGGCCGAGACGCAGCAACGTGGCGCGGTCGGCTTCGCCGGCGAGCGCGAAGCCACGGCCGTGATCCACCCAGTAGAGTACATTCACGCCTTCGCCGGCTTCGTAGCGGAACGCGGTCTCCTGTGTGCCGTCGGTCTGTATCGTTACGTACAGCGTCAGGCGCGTGCCGCGCGCCTCCTGGTACATGAACTGCGCGGCCGGACCCTTGTCACCCGGCAACAGCCGTCCCCCCACCAGTTGATATCCGAAACGGTTCAGGTCCGGCACACGCAGCTCGGTGCCCAGCCGCTTCGACAGCCAGTGGACTAGATGCTGTTCCTGGTCGGCTTTCACTTCAACCGGGTGTTGCACTTCCGAGGCATAGACGACATGGGCCACAGCGGCGCGCTGGGCAAGCGCGATCGCTTCAATGGGCGTCGCAGGCTCCAGCTTGCCGTGTACCGCCCAGCCCAGCACGCCGCCGACGGCGAGCCAGCCGATCGCCGCAGCCATGGGCATCCAACGGGCGCGGGCGGGCGGGGTGAGAGTCTGCGTCAGCCGCGCGGGCAAGGGTTCATCGAGCACGGGATCGAAGAGAGCATGCAGCGCCTGATTCTGTCCACGCCACGCTTGCACCCGCGCCGACAGCGTCGCGTCGGTGGCCAGCCGCGCCTCGATTTCCGCGCTGTCCGCGGCGTTGAGCCGCCCATCGACATAGGCGTGCAGGATATCGTCGCTGATCGGTGGGGGCTGGTGGCTCATTTCACTCTCCGTAGGGTCGGACTGGTTTCGCCGGACATCAAGGCCCGCAATCGTTCGCGGGCGCGCGTGAGTCGCGACATGACAGTGCCGATCGGCACATCGAGGACGCGCGCGGTTTCCTCGTATGACAATTGTTCGAGTCCGACCAGCAGGATCACCTCGCGATGTTCCGGGGCGAGGTGTTGCAGGGCGTTCGAGATATCGCGCGCGGTCGCGGCTTCATCGAGCGGCGTGTGTGCCGGCTCGCTGCCCTCGTCATCGGGTTGGGTGCGCGCGGCCGTCGTGGCGGCACGAATCTGGTTCACGTGGACATTGTGCATGATGGTAAACAGCCAGGCACGCAGGTCGGTGCTGCGGCGGAACAGGCTGAATTTACGCAATGCGCGCTCGAGCGTGTCCTGCACGAGGTCATCGGCGCGCATGCGATCACGCATCAACGCCATCGCATAACGGCGCAGGCGCGGCAGATGTTCCTCGAAAGGATGACGGCCCATCGCATTCGTTCCATGTCCCGGGGCGGCGACGCCCCGGGCTGTTGTCAGGAAATCAATAGCTGCTGCCGAGCTTCGGATCGATCTGCCAGACTTCATTCACGACCTTGCCGCCGCGATAGGTCAGCACGTAACGCACCTTGATTGTATTCTTCCCGGTGAAGGTCACGTTAGCGGTGACCGTGACGCCGCTGGGATTACCGCTCTCGGCAAGCTTGTCGACCGCGACGGTCAGCGGACTGTTGGCTTTGGCGAACTTGGTCCACACGCCGCGAATTGCCTCGCCGCCCTTGTAGGCGCCATCGAGCGGGCCGCCGACCCACTGGAACACGGCATCATCGCCGTAGGCGGCCATGATCTTGTCGACTTCGCCGCCGCCAATGGCCTGGAAATGGGCCTTGGCATCATCCGCCGGTCCGGCCAATGCGGTGAGGGAAACAAGGGTAAACGCGGTCGCCGCCGCAAGCTTCAGAATACGCATGATTTTCTCCTGGGTTGGGGCAATCCCGATGCGGGATGCTCGTACTGGTTAACACGGCCAGGGACGGATTTATTCCGCGCAGAAAATTATTTATTTTTTTTTGCAGCGAGTCAGAGACACCCAGCGGAAAGCTAAATCACTCTGAGGTAACCCCAATACCATGGACATATGATTACGCAACACCCACCCGCGCTTCATAGCACGCTAGGCTCCCAACGCGACCCAGTTCAATACTATTGCAGCTCGATCACCCCGCCTACGCTCACCGTCACAGTGCTGGTGCCGGCCTCCAGTGCGGGCGGCGCGACGGAGGCCGCTTCCATGGCGGTGGTACGCATCATGATCGGTACCGGCTGCCCGCCGCCTGTGTTGATGGAGACATCCACGATCCGGTAGCCCTTGGAAGTTAGTTGCTTACGCACCAGTTCGGCGCGCTGCTTGAAGGTGTCGAGGGTCTGCGCAATCAGCTCATCCTCGACTGCCGCACGCCGCGCGGGGGAGACCGAGAAATTGAGGGACGTGACCTGCAAGCGTTCCTGCAATTGCCCGATCAGGCTGCCCAGTTCCGCGAAGTCTGAACCTTCCAGCAGCAGTTCCTGCGTGGCGCGCCAGCGCTGAATTTTTTCCTTGTTGTATACCGGATAGGTGCGGTAACTGCCGCTGCGTGCCTCGACCTTGGCCCGCGCCTTCGCGGTCTTGAGTGCCGCGCCCATGCTGCGATTGATATGATCGGCGAGACGCGCGGCGTTGTCGTCTTCGGCGGTGAGACTGAGCACGGCCTGCATGCGGTCGTTCTCGACCGGGCGGCTGCGTTCGACCTGAAAGTGAATCTGGTTATAGCGTGTTGCTCCGTCGGCGGCCGTGGCCTGGTTGGCGGCGGCGAGGCCGAGTATGAGTGAAATAATCAGCAGGCGCGCAAACAATGGCATGGGAGACTCCTGGAGCGATGAAAGCGTCCGATTGTAACATCGTGTCCGTCCGCGCCCAGCGGATAAAGCGAGCGGACAAATGGACTCAAACCTGATTTATCCCGATAACTGTCACCTGTTACCATCTTTTCAATGTTCACCCGCGTTTCTCATCACCGGTATCTCCTGATACTCGGCCTCGTGTTCGCGTTCGAGTGGGCGCTGCTGGCCATCCATCCCTACGATCGTGCCGACTGGGCGCTGGAAAATGCGCTGGTCGCCGTGTTTGTGCTGGTTCTGGCAGCGACGCATCGCGTGTTTCCGCTGTCGCGCCTCTCCTATACGCTGATTTTTGTCTTTCTTCTGCTGCATGAAATAGGCGCGCACTACACTTATGCCAAGGTACCGTACGACGAAGGCTTCAACTTGCTCTTCGGCTTCAGCCTGAATGAGGCGCTGGGTTTTGAACGCAACCACTTCGACCGCGCGCTTCATTTTGTTTACGGATTGCTGCTGGCGTACCCGGTCCGTGAGGTATTTATCCGCATCGCCACGGTGCGCGGCTTCTGGGGTTATTTCCTGCCACTGGACATCACCATGTCCACCTCCATGCTGTTCGAGCTGTTCGAGTGGGGCGCGGCAGAATTTTTCGGCGGCAATCTCGGCGTGGCTTACCTCGGGACACAAGGCGATATCTGGGACGCCCAGAAGGACATGGCGCTCGCGAGCCTTGGAGCGTTGATCGCCATGCTGGTGACCGCGGCGATCAATCTCAGCCTGCAGCGGGACTTCGCGGCCGAGTGGAGCGAAAGCCTGCGCGTGAAGATTTTCCGGCCGCTGGGCGAAAACGAGGTCAAGCGCAAGCTGCGTAAACGCCGGAGCTGATGCATTTCCTGCTGGACCGACGCGGCGCGGAGTCAAGCGCTGGAACGGCGATTGTAATAAAATGCTTGTTTCAACGTTCTCCGGAGATTTCTGTCCATGAAGCGTTTTACCGTTTTTGCCATCATCGCCGCTTTCGTGGCCGTCATCGCCGGCTGCGCGACCGCTGAGAATGGCAAGCCGCGTCCCATAACCGACGCCGAGAAGGGCGCGTTGGCCAAGAAAGACGACCTCAGCAAGGACGCGCTGATCGGCGCGGTCGGTGGTGGCATTGCCGGCGCCGCCGTGGACACCTACATGGATTCGCAGAAAAGGGATCTTGAGAAGGTGCTCGCGCCCGAGATCCAGGCGATAGCGATTGATATCCAGAAGGTGAACCAGAACAACCTGCTGATCACCATGACATCGCAGACGGCGTTTGATTTCGATTCCACGACGATCAAGCCGGGTTTCTATTCCACCATGGACAAGATCGCGAACGTGCTGATTCGTTACGGCAAGACGCATCTCACCATTGTCGGGCACACGGACAACGTTGGCGCCGAACAGTACAACCAGACGCTCTCCGATCATCGCGCCCAGGCGGTCAATGACTACCTGCGCAACAAGGGTATCCTGGTGCAGCGGCTCGTGTTCCTCGGCCGGGGCGCGACCGCGCCGCGCGCCAGCAACGCCACCGAGGAAGGACGCCGTCTCAACCGGCGCGTGGAGATCATCGTCGAGCCGATCGTCGCCGAACCCCAGAATCAGGCGCCGGGATAAGTTACGCGAGCCGGTTTTGCAGGACACCGGCGCACGCCTTGTGCAATGGATTGCAATTTCTATATTCGTCAAAAGCGTTTTCGATTCTTGGACTGGTTTTTAAGCCCTCCGGCAGCGCTCATAATCGGGGCATTTCAGAATTGGCTTGGATGTGAAAACATAAGCCCATGACCGGTTTCATATTACGTCTGCTTATCGTCGCGCTCGGACTGTGGCTGGCCTCGGCGTGGGTGCCTGGCATCGAAGTAAAGGGTGTGTGGACGCTGCTTGGCGCGGCGCTGATGCTCGGGTTCGTCAATGCCATTGTGCGACCGTTGCTCGTGATCCTGACGCTCCCGATCACGGTCTTGACGCTCGGATTATTTCTGCTGGTCATTAACGCGGGCATGCTGGGGCTGGTCGCATGGCTGTTCGATAACTTTACAATCGCGGACTTCGGATCGGCGCTGCTTGGATCAATCGTCGTGAGCCTGACCGGCTGGGCCGCGTCTTACTTTATCGGCCCGCGCGGGCGTATTGAAGTCATCGTCGTGCGCCATTGACGATAGCTATTTCTGGATTACCTCGAATTAAAAAGAAGAACTGATCCAAGGGCGTCTGCCCGGCGCGGCGGCTCGCTGGTTACGTATTTCGCTCGACGCTTACGCGCGCGGCGCCGGTGGCGCGTGCATCCCGCGTTTCGCGCCCGACCGTTCCCCGCTCCGCGACGGCGCGTTCGCCCGCTTGCTCGAAACGCAGGAACTCCTTGACACTGGCATTGGCGGCGCGGGCGCAGGCCAGTGATGGCGGCTTTTGATTCCAGCCCCAGTAATCGGAATGATCCGCGTCGGGGTTTTCCTGCTGCGTGAGCTTGACGGGCGCGACGGCATCGGCCCAGAAATCATGGCCGAGCGCCGTCGGAAAAAAACCCTCGCTGCCCGGCGCCGCGGTCTGACCGAGCGGAAAGGCGTAGGCCAGCACCTTGTCGCTGGACGAGTACAGGCTCAGGCCCGCATCGGTCAATACCGTGTCGATGGCGTCGCGCAGCTTCTGCTTGTCGGGTCGCGGTTCGAGCATGAAGGTGGGTACCGCTCCGGCCATCAGCACCACGCGGCCAACGGTGATATCGCTCTTGCCCCGTAACGTCTTTAGCAGTTCGAGCGTCAGGCGGCAGCCCATGGAATGCGCGACGATGTCCACCTGTTTGTGGCCGCTTTCACGCGCTGCGCGCGCGAGCGTGTCGGCCAGCGCCGCGGCGGTCTGGCGCGCGCGCTCGATGCTCCACGGGTAGAAAAGCGGCGAGACCACGCCCCAGTCGGCGTCACCCGGCCAGTAAATCTGAACCAGGCGTCCGCCCGCGACGGGCGAATCGTCGTCGAGCCTGGCCAGTTCACGCTGCAGCGCTTCGAATCCGCGGTAGGCGTCCTCGCTGGCCTTGAGATCGTTGTTGTAGCCATGGATCAGGAGCAGCAGATGGCGCCGGCCGGTGAGCGCGCGGTACTCCGGTTCGGACGGCTCGGTATTGACCTCGCCGCCTTGGGGACGCTGGCGGAAGGACAGCCTCGCGGTTGGTTCGAGCGCCACGCGATTACCTCCGCGCGCGCAGACTGGTGAGCGCGTTGACCACGTCCTTGGCGAAGGGCGCGACCAGGCCACCCAGCACCGACAGCAGCACGATCATGTCCGGGCTCAGATGGGGTTTCTGGTTGAGCAGAATCCAGGCGAGCAGCGCGCCACCGCCGGCCACCGACCACAGCTGGTTGAGGCGCGCCCAGACGAATTCGATTTCATTCTGCAGCGCGTCGAGCTTGCGGCTCACCAGGTTGCCGAGCCGGGCGCGCGCCTGCGCCGCGCCGCGGGCCTGCATGTCGTCGGTTATGCTGACCTTGCGGGGACGGCCTTCCATCCGTTCGGCGCTGAACTTTAGCCAGATCTTGGCGTCGTCGGCCCCCTCTCGCAGTTCCCGTACTTGGGGCATGGCGGCAATGAATTCATAGAACGCAGGATACTTCGAGGGGAAATCCAGCGCCACGTTCGCGGCCGCCTGTACCTGGCCCATGAGTTTCGCGGTCGTCTGGTCGTAAAGCACATTGGCGTTCCCCGGCCCGCCCGCCGCCAGCAGCATGAGTTGCTGGTGCGCGGATTTCGAATCGGGCGCGGTCGCCAGCCAGCGCTCGAGGCGGCCGCGGTGAAAATGCCGCCGCCAGTACGTCACGCTCTTGATGAGTTCCAGCAGCGCCATGGCGATGGTGCCGATGGCGGCGAGCAGCAGAGCGTAGTCGAGAATTTTTCCGGAAAAGCTTTCTACGGTGACAGCGATGGTGCTGGTATCCACGGCGGGCAACCTCCTGTATACGGAATCATGTTTTTATGTCCAAATCGCGTCGCGGCGACGCGTATGAGATTATTGCGGCGGCACGAATCTCCTTGAACATGTCTGGTGGGTTTTTATTCTCCCGGCCCGGGATCGAAGCCGTCAAGCCGCCGCAATAATCAGAAATCATTAATGATCTTCGTTATTGACCCGGCACGCCCATGCCATCACGAATACCCAGTAATGTCTATCATGACCTGCCTTCGTTCAAGAACAGTCGTGCCGGGTCAATAACTGCTTAGGCAGGGATAAGGCAAGCAGACGGTTCGGTCTTTGCTAATTCACATGAGCGGCAGCTCAGTTTAGCCAGCATGACGTTGAACCGTCTATCCGTGTCGGCACCGTGGATGATAAAGTGTTGCACAGAGATATTGGACGATGGCAAACCAGTTGAGTCTGGGATGAAAGTGAGTTTGATGTTCTGTGCCGACAAAAACCCGATTTTCCAGGCGCTGCTGGCGATTATGCTGGTGTTGGGCGCGGCTGCGGCGCGGGCCGATCCGGCCGAGCCGTGGCTGAAGGGCCTCGCGAGCCTGGTCGTCCCGGGTACGGGGCAGGCGAGTAATGGCGACTACGGCGAGGCGGCGCTGCACTTCGGCGTCTTCGCGGTGTCGGTCTATGGCGTGATCCGTTACCAGGACAAGAGCGACTACCTGGATGCGGACCAGCGCTACGACGAAGACAACAACCGCGAGTTCATCAACAAGACGACACTGCGCTACGACTACGCCGCCAGGCTCGTAACCGACATGGCGCTTTATTCCGGTTACGCGGCCTATCGGGACGCGCGCGAACGTGACAACGCCGGATTCCGCACGCCGGCCCCGCGCGAATCGCTTACCGATCTCGCTGTTGCGCCGTTCTCTATCAATTATCTCTCGCGCCCCACGACCTTTATTCCGCTCTTGCTCGAGGCGGCCGTGCTTTATCACGAAAAAGACAGCAAGGATGCCTACGGCATTTATCGCGCCAATGACGTGAGCGAGCGCGATCTGCATGTCTTCAATCTAACCGCGAACGAGATGACCGCGGTGGGTGAGGAGGCATTCTTCCGCGGCTTCCTGAATAACGAGTTCAGCAGCCGCTACGGTGACGGCGCCGGTCTGGTGACGTCCTCAGTGATCTTCGGGCTGGCACACACTGGCCAGGGCCAGACCGCCAATGCACTGCAGGCAACGGCGGCGGGATTTTATTTCGGCTGGCTGCATCAGAAAAACGACTACGCGACGGGCGAAGGCGTGGCGTTGCACTACTGGTTCAACGTGCTCGCCGGCGCTGCGGCGATCCACAATGGCGGCAGCGCGGAGCTCTTGCATATCCAGTTGCCGTTTTAAACACCGGTTACAGCAGTACGTGCTCGATACCGCCCTGCTTCGCCCGGGCGATGAAATCCTGTGCCCAGGTTTCGCCCATTTTCAGCCGCGCCAGTTCGACCACGATATAGTCGGTGTCGAGGCCGGTGCTGTCGGCGTAGCGCGCCAAGCCCTGCTGGCAGGCGGGACAGGAGGTGAGCATTTTTACATTGCCACCGCGCGCGCGGGGTTCGCCGGTCAGTTGCGCAATGCCCTTGTGTATCTCCTCTTCCTTGCGGAATCGCACTTGAGTGGCGATGTCCGGGCGCGACACCGCGAAGGTGCCGGCCTCACCGCAACAGCGGTCGGAGAGCAGCACCTCTTGCCCCATTAACGTCGTGGCCACCTTGATCGGTGCATGGGTCTTCATAGGCGTGTGACACGGGTCGTGATAGAGATATTTCACGCCCGGCACGCCGTCGAGCTTCACGCCCTTTTCCATCAGGTATTCGTGGATGTCGAGCAGGCGGCAGCCGGGAAAGATTTTGCCAAACTGGTAGCGCAGCAGCTGGTCCATGCAGGTGCCGCAGGAAACCAGCACGGTCTTGATGTCGAGATAGTTGAGCGTGTTGGCGACGCGGTGGAACAGCACCTGGTTGTCGGTCGAAATCTGGTCACCCTTCTTCGCGTCGCCACTCGCGGTCTGCGGGTAGCCGCAGCAGAGATAGCCCGGGGGCAGCACCGTCTGCGCGCCGACCTCGTAGAGCATGGCGAGCGTGGCCAGGCCAATCTGGCTGAACAGCCGCTCCGAGCCGCAGCCGGGAAAATAGAACACCGCCTCCGATTCGTCATTGACCTTGCGCGGATCGCGCACGATGGCGACCTGCTTGCTGTCCTCGACGCCGAGGAACGCGCGCATGGTCTGCGACGGCAGAGCCGGCGGCAACGGGCGCTTCACGAAATGCACGACCTGCGCGACGACCGAGGTGCTGCCGACGGTGGGGCCCGGGTGCGATTCGCGGCGCGCGAACGGTTTGCTCAGCAGGGTGTAGGCGAGGCGCTGCGCCGCATAACCCCAGCCGATCAGGAAGCGGCGCATCAGTTTGATGGTGGCGGGATCGGTGACGTTGAGGAACGCGAGCGATGCCTTGGTGCCGAGGCTCAGGCGTTTTTTGCCGCGGGCGCGCAACAGATTGCGCATGTGGATCGTGACGTCACCGAAGTCGATGTCCACCGGGCAGGGTTTTTCGCACTTGTGGCACACGGTGCAGTGGTCGGCGATGTCGTTCATCTCGTCGAAATGGCGGATCGAGATCCCGCGGCGCGTCTGTTCCTCGTACAAGAACGCCTCGATGATGAGACCGGCGGCGAGAATCTTGTTGCGCGGCGAGTACAGCAGGTTGGCGCGCGGCACGTGCGTGTTGCACACCGGTTTGCACTTGCCGCAGCGCAGGCAGTGCTTGATCTCGTCGTTGAGCGCGCCCAGCTCGCTCGCTTCCAGAATCAGCGCCTCCTGTTCCACCAGTCGCAGCGACGGCGTGTACGCGCCGTCGAGGGTCGCGCCCGGGAGCAGCTTGCCGCGATTAAAATGTCCGTCGGGATCGGTATCGTGCTTGTAGCGCGCGAACGCTTCGAGTTCCGGCGCGTCGAGGTAGTGCAGCTTGGTGAGGCCGATGCCGTGCTCGCCCGAGATCACGCCGCCGAGCGACACCGCGAGCTGCATCACGCGGTCGACGATGCGGTGCGCCTCCTGCAGCATGGCGTAGTCGTTGGAGAACACCGGGATGTTGGTATGCACGTTGCCGTCGCCGGCGTGCATGTGCAGTGCGACGAACAGCCGGCTGGCGCGCAGTCCGGCGTGGATTTCGTCCAGCCGGCGGCGCACGCCCTCGAGCTCGCCGCCGAGAAAAATGTTCTTGAGCGGCCGTTCCACCTCGCGGCGGTAGGAGATGCGCAGGTCGCGCCGTGCGAGCAGGTCGAAGAAACTGTCACCCGGGCGCAGCCTGGCGCGTTCGGCTTCGTCGAGCGCCGCGGCGTTGCGTTGCGCGTCGGCGTCGAGGTTTACCAGGATCGCGCGCCAGCGCGTGCGCACCTCGGTCAGGTGCTGGCGCGCGTCGTGCTTCTTGGATTCGAGGATGGCGTCGCCTTCGGCGCTACGCTCGGCCTCGGGACCCGTGTGCAGCTCCGGCATGTCACCGGCCAGGTAGTTGAGCACTGCATCGATCATTTTGAGCTTGTTTTGCGTGGATTGCTCGATGTTAATGCGGTCGATGCCGCGGCTGTAATCGGCCAGGCGTTCGAGCGGGATGACCACGTCCTCGTTGATCTTGAACGCATTGGTATGAGTCGCGATCGCCGCGGTGCGCGCGCGGTCGGCCCAGAACCGGGCGCGCGCCTCGGGACTCACGGCGATGAAACCCTCGCCGTCGCGCCGGTTCGCCAACTGCACCACGTGCGTGGCGGCGCGCGCCACGGCGTCCTCGTCGTCGCCGGCGATGTCCGCCATCAGCACCATCTTCGGCCGCTCGCGCCGCGCCGCCTTGGTGCTGTAGTTGACCGCCTTCACGTAGCGTTCGTCGAGGTGCTCGAGCCCGGTCAGCGCCACGCCGGGTTCGGCGTCAATGTGACGCTTGACCTCCACGATCGCCGCCACCGCCGGGGTGATGTCGGCGCCGAAGAATTCGAGGCACACCGTGCGCAGGAAACGCGGCATGCGGTGCAGCACGAACACCGCCGAGGTGATGATCCCGTCACAGCCTTCCTTCTGCACGCCCGGCAGTCCGCCGAGGAACTTGGAGGTGACGTCCTTGCCGAGACCGGGTTTGCGCAGCTTGCGCCCGGGCATTTTCAATTCCACCGACTCGCCGAGGCGCGTGCGGCCGTCGGCGGCAAAGCGGGTGAGACGAAAGCGCACCGTCTCCTGTTCGTGGATCTTACCGAGGTTGTGGTCGAGCCGCTCGACCTCGAGCCACTGCGCGTCCGGCGTGACCATGCGCCACGAGGCGAGATTGTCGAGCGTCGTGCCCCAGCGCACCGCCTTCTTGCCGCCGGCGTTCATGGCGACGTTGCCGCCGAGGGTGGAGGCGTCCTGCGAGGTGGGATCGACCGCGAAAACGTAACCCGATACCCCCGCGATGTCCGCGACGCGCCGCGTGACCACGCCGGCCTCGCC
>NZ_JBAVEJ010000275.1:0-4091 GCF_049587675.1 Sulfuricaulis sp.
TCGCCGGTCTGCGGCAGGCGGTCGATGGTGTCCATGACCAGGATGACCCATTTTTCCCGGGTGATGTCACCGATATTTACGTGCAGACTGCCAGCGAACAACAGCATGCCCAGCATGCCGTGGAAGACCACTTCGTAGAAATCGATTCCGACAACGGCCCGTTGCGCCCAACTGGCAACGGCAGGATTATAAGTACCGATGACGGCCACAATAATCGAGACAACCAGGCCGATGGCTGTGATGCCGATAATGTCGGGAAACCGCGTAACCCGGCAATTGAAATAACCGAAGAGCGCCACGAGCGTCACGATAAGACCTATGGCGTGGAACAGACTCACGTGCAAATTCTCCTTGATGGGTCGCATCTCAGGCGGATGTCTTCGGGCCTCGCAACGTTCAACCTTTTGACGTCCGCGATGATTTCACTGCGATGACCCTTCAATTCCAGCTGCTCGATTTTCGTCATTTTTTTTGTCCTTTTCGCTTACGTGTCAGTGTCGAATCATTTACGCCGATGGAACCCTGTGCCGCAAGTGTTCCGGCAGTGGTGGGCTTGCCCTTTAGTATCCACTCGAAGGCGACCCCAATCAGCGCGCCGAGGATCGGTCCCAGCACGTAGATCCACGCCGTGCCGAAGTCGCCACGCACCAGGTCTGGCGCCAACGATCGCACCGGGTTCATCGAGGCACCGCTGATCGGTGCTGCCCAAAGACCCGCCAGCGCAATATATCCACCCACGGCGATGGCGCCGTTGGCGCCGATGTTGCGCGCTCCTGAGGCCGTACCCAGGATCGTGTTCACCAACCCGGCCGTCAACACCACCTCCATCGCCAACGCCGTTCCGCTGCCTGCTTCGCTGCCGGGTACGGTCGCACCCAGCGCACCGACGAGTCCAAACATGGCCCGCAGGAAGAGCGCCGCTGCGATACCGCCGATCATCTGTGCCAAGACGTAGCCCGGTACCCGACGCCACGGGAAATTACGCCGCACCGCGAATGCCAAGGTGACTGCCGGGTTTAAATGTGCCCCGCTCACGGTGCCCATAAAGTAGATGATCGCCATCACCATCAGTCCGGGTGCGACCACGATCATGCTCAGGGTGACAGCGCCGCCGCTTCTGGCGGAAACGACCCCGCCACCCGCCGCGACGAGAACCAGCAGGAACGTGCCCCACGTCTCGGCGAAGAGACGACGCCACTCGTGTGCCGGATCCAGGAAGTCCGGGGACACCTGCTTCCGAACCATCCGTTCCTGCTGCGCCGTGTCATGGCGGTTTGTGCGAAATAATGTCATACACCCCCCGGTTGATTGTTACATCAGTCATGCTTCGCAAGCCGCTTGCGGATCGACAGCAGTTCCTGCCTGCGTTTTGCATCGGTTTTTGGGTAGCGCATGTCGAGCGCCTTGAAAGTGTCGAGAATTATCCTTGAAACAATCAGCCGAGCGTTCTCCTTGTCGTCGGCGGGGACCACATACCAAGGCGCAATTTTCGTACTCGTTGCGCTCAGGCAGGCCTCATAGGCATGCATGTACTGTTTCCAGTATTTCCTCTCTTCAATATCGGCAAGACTGAATTTCCAGTTCTTTTCGGGCTCGTCGATGCGAGCGAGAAAGCGCTTTCGCTGCTCTTCCTTTGACAGGTGAAGGAAGA
The DNA here is from genome assembly GCF_049587675.1 of Sulfuricaulis sp. Taxonomy (GTDB): domain Bacteria; phylum Pseudomonadota; class Gammaproteobacteria; order Acidiferrobacterales; family Sulfurifustaceae; genus Sulfuricaulis. The sequence goes on from NZ_JBAVEJ010000275.1 coordinate 1,652, forward strand.
ACTTGATGATCCGTGTGCCGTTACGATACAGATGGTTCTCCAGGTCCACGATGGAACGATACCGCTCCCGCCAGATCGTTTCCTCGTCGACTAACTCCTCCGGCAGTCCCTGACCGCGAAGAATCTCCGGATGCACGCGAACGATCAGTACTTCCTCATAATAGGATCGGTTGAAAATCCCGATCCGGCCGCGTTCCGGAAAACACTGGGAGGTGCGCCAGAGAAAATCGTGCTCCAGTTCCGTCGCGCTCGGATGTTTGAAACTGAACACCTGGCAACCCTGAGGATTGACGCCGAACATCACGTGCTTGATGGCACCATCCTTTCCCGCCGCGTCCATGGCCTGAAAGATCAGCAACACCGCATAGCGGTTGGATGCGTAGAGCAGTTGTTGCAGCTCGCTGAGCTCCGCCACCTGTTCTGCGAGGAGTTCCTGATACTGCTCCTTCGACTGGTAAACGGGCTTCACCCGCGTCGGCCACTTCTTGAGGTTGACCTTTTCGCCTTCCCCCACCCTGAAGTTCTTTGAGTTGATTTTCATCTTCATCTCTCCATTGTCACAAGCTGCGTTGGTTGCGCGCGTAGTGTTCACAGGGCTCAAGAGCGCATTGGCGCCGCCTTCGCCCGTCCCGCCTATTCCTTATTTTTCCGAATCTCATGCTCCGCCTGGAGCCAGTCCTGATCCGCGTGGCCTTCGCGGCGGCCTTGCTGCTCATAAAGTTCATAGGCGCGCTTGGCGATCTGCGGTGTCAAATCGACAGGATTCTTGACCAACAGGGGCGCGGCAGTTGGATCGAACACCCGATACGCCAGTAGTTTCACGCGGTCATTCACGAGGAACCACACCAGCGCATAGCCCCAGACGAACAGCGTCCAACCCCAGCCGAGGGGCGTCATAAACACCCCATAAACCGCGATCAGCGTCGCCACGATTTGCGTGCCGAGCACCGCCGCCCACAGAACCCGCGCCGGGCGTATGGACCAGAACGGGCCGCGCGTGCGCGTCAGGAAAATCGTCAGATGTCCCGCCACGGACAGCTTCAAGTACATCAGCGTCTGGATGTGCGCGCGGTCGAGATGAAAGACGCGCTCACCGAGATAGAACAGGCCAAACGCCGACACGACCCCGATGACGCCCAGCACCGTAGATATCCCCAGCACCATGTGCATGTTCCAGGCCTCGGGCTTATCCTTGTAATGAACATTGTCATAGGCAATGGACAGGATCGCCCCGTCGTTGAGCAATGCCAGCATCACGATCATCACCGCCGTCAATGGATAAAAGTTGAAGATCAGGATTGCCAGCGTCATGAAAAACAACACGCGCAGCGTTTCGGCGATGCGGTAGATCGCATAGCTGTTCATCCGCTGGAAGATTTTCCGGCTCTCCTTGATCGCATCGATGATCACCGACAAGCCGGACGTCATCAGCACGATGTCAGCCGCCGCGCGCGCCGCGTCTGTCGCACCCGAAACGGCAATGCCGCAGTCGGCCTTCTTCAGCGCGGGGGCGTCGTTCACCCCGTCGCCCGTCATACCGACGATGTGGCCGCGCTGCTGCAGGACATCAATAATGTGGAACTTGTGCTCGGGAAACACCTGGGCGAAGCCGTCGGCTTTCTCGATGGACTCCGCCAACTGCGCCGTCTCGTGATGCTTGGTGTCGCCGAAGCCGCTGGCATCGAGGATATTGGCGCCTAGTCCCAGTTTCCCGGCGGTTTCCCGAGCGATGGCCAGGGCATCGCCCGTCACCATCTTGATCTTCACGCCCATTTCGCGCGCGGTCGCGATGGTCGCCTTGGCTTGTTCCCGGGGTGGGTCGAACAGGGGCAACACGCCCAGGAACCGCCACTGGCCTTCCTGATCGGCCCGCGCCACACCGAGCGAGCGGAAGCCGCGCGCCGCGAATTCGTTGACCGCCTTCTCAACGGCGGGCTTCACCTGCGCGGCATTGGCCGACAACTCCTGGATCACCTGCGGCGCGCCCTTTGTCACCTTGAACACCTTTCCGTCCGCGTCCTTGACGCTGGCCTCGGTGCGCTTGTGCACCGGGTCGAATGGCTGGAAATGGATCACCTGATAACCTTTCAAGGCTTGATCGTTTTTCAGGCCGCCCAGCACGGCCAGGTCGATGGTGTCCTTATTGTCCGCACGCGACGCCAGCGCGGCATTGAGGATAACTTGCTCGGCAGGAATGCCGTTCACGCTGAACGGATCACCCAGCGTCAGCTTGTTTTGGGTCAGGGTGCCGGTCTTGTCCGCGCACAGCACGTCCACGCCCGCCAATTCCTCGATGGCCGCCAAGCGGGTCACAATCGCCTCTTTCTTGGCCAGCAGGCGCGCGCCGACCGCCATGGTCACCGACAGCACCGTGGGCATCGCCACGGGAATCGCGGCCACGGTCAGCACCAAGGCGAACTGCAACGTGGCCACGATCGGG
>NZ_JBAVEJ010000276.1:0-10002 GCF_049587675.1 Sulfuricaulis sp.
GGGATCGAATCGACGAAGGAACCTTTGGCTTTTACCGTGTTTGAGCGGATCTTTAAGGAATACGGTTTGCCAAAGGGTATCCGCACCGATAACGGTCCGCCCTTCAGTTCTCCCAATGCGTTGTTTGGTTTAAGCCGGCTCTCGGTATGGTGGCTGAGGCTGGGTATTGCTATTGAACGCATCAAGCCTGGGCACCCGCAGCAAAATGGCCGGCATGAACGCATGCACTTGACGTTAAAGCAAGAGGCCTGCCGGCCCTCTTGCCTTCAATATCCTTCAACAGCAAGAAAAACTGGATGCCTTCCGTCAGAGGTACAACCAGGAACGCCCCCATCAAGCGATTGGGATGCACTATCCCGCTGAGCTCTATCGGCCTTCGAGCAAGGTGTACCGAGGGTTGCCGGAGTTGGAATATCCGTACAGCGACAAAACGGTTACCGTGACACGCTGTGGAAGGATCTGTATGGGCAGAAAGAAAATCAATCTCAGTCAGGTCTTCGCTGGACAGAAAATCGGCGTTACGCAAACAGATGATTACATATGGCTTGTATCCTTTATGCACTACGATTTAGGATACTTCGACTTGGACGCTTGCCGAGTTGAACCGCTGGCGAACCCTTTTAAACCAAAATTGTTACCTATGTCCCAAGAATAAAATGTAACCTATCTCTCAGGAAGGACAAAGGGACCTGATTTTCAGGTCCCTTTTTATTTAACATGATATCAGCGAGATTCAAACTCCCGACGAAATCATAGGCCAGTTCGACGAGCCGGTGTAGCCGGCCGAACGCCGGAGCGCAGCGACGGCGGCCCGAAAATTTTTGACAACAAACTTCGCGTTGTTGCCTCCATCACACCGTGCCCTGGACCAGCTGTTTCGGCACGATGATGTTTCCGAGTTTCCTCCCCGGCCGCAGACATAATAATTTTCGTACTTATTTTGTTTGGTTTTTCTTTGAGCTATATCAAAATAATCAAATCAGCCTATCTCCAAAGTACTGTTTCCTCACATATCGGTCAGAGTTAGTTGAATCAGGGAAGCAGATGCTTATGTTCTGGGACAAATAAATAAAAATTTGACAGGTATCAAAGCAGAATATAAGCAACCAATAATATGCTTGCAAAATCAAGGCGGGACGAAACCGAAATTGACGGAAAGGACTGAACGGATACTCGATCTTCTTAGGGGATTACAGGCTACCTAAGGTTACGAAAAGCGCTAATTAAGTTATTTAAATAGGTATTTTTCGTTGGTAGTGAAGGACGGTCAATAAAGTATCACAGCTAGAAATTAACTGACAAGACAGCCTGATTTTCAGGCCGCCACCTGAGCACGCACGAGGGCATTTATGCGAAAACAGGAAATGAGTCTTGATGGATATGAAGGCAGTGCCGGCGGTGTAACGCGGCGCGAATTTCTCAAATTTTGCACCGGGATCGCCGCCACGCTAGGCGTCCCCGCCATGGGCATGCAGATCGCCGAGGCGGTTACCAGCAAACAGCGACCACCCGTCATCTGGTTGTCGGCCCAGGAATGTACCGGTTGCACTGAGTCGCTCCTGCGTTCCACCCACCCGACGCTTGAAACGCTGATTCTCAATACGATTTCGCTCGATTACCACGAAACCCTGTGTGCCGGCGCGGGTCATCAGGCCGAAGCCTCCAAGCAGGCCTCGATGAAAGCCAACAAAGGAAAATATCTGCTGGTGGTCGATGGCTCGATTCCCACCAAGGACAACGGAATCTATTGCAAGATCGCCAACAAAACCGTGCTGGCGCATCTGCAGGAGGCAGCGGCGGGAGCCGCGGCCATCATCGCCATCGGCTCATGCGCGTCATGGGGCGGCATTCCGTCCAGCGGTCCGAATCCCACCGGCGCCGTGGGAGTTTCCAAGATTATCAAAGACCGGCCAATCGTCACCGTTCCTGGTTGCCCGCCGAACCCTTATAACTTCCTGGCTACGGTGCTGTACTTCCTCACCTTCAACCGCCTGCCGGAGCTGGATAGCAAGGGCCGTCCCAAATTCGCCTACAACCGGCTGATACACGAGAACTGCGAACGCCGGCCGCACTTCGACGCCGGTCGCTTCGCGATCGAGTTCGGTGACGAAGGACACCGCCAGGGCTGGTGCCTGTACAAGCTCGGCTGCAAGGGGCCGGAGACGTACGCCAATTGCCCGGCGATACTCTTTGGCGATGTCGGACCCGGGGCCTGGCCCGTGGGCACCGGCGCTCCCTGCTTTGGCTGCACCGAAGAAGGTATTGGTTTCACCAAGGGCATCCATGAACTGGCCAATCTCAAAACCGTGACGCCACCCACCACCTATCCACGTATTACTGAAAGCAAAGGGAAGGGTGTCACCGTTGCGGCAGCGGCACTGGTCGGAGGTTTGGTCGGCGCGGCGGCGGTCGCCGGAGTCAAGTTCGCACGCAAACTTCCCGAAGACAGTAGTGAAGCTTCTGAGGGCAGGAGCGACAAGCAAAGATAGGAGCATATATCCGTGGCTCTGAACCGAAGAGATTTTCTGAAAGTGGCGGCCGCCGCCGGTGCGTCAGGTGCTGTCGATACCGCTAGCGCGCTGCAGCGCGAGTCCAAAACCATGCCACCCAACGCTGTGGGCATGCTTTACGATGCCACGCAGTGCATTGGCTGCAAGGCGTGTGTAGCTGCCTGCAAGGCAGCGAACAACATGCCGCCGGATAATAGCGGCGTTCCGGGCGAAGCCATGTGGGACGTTCCGTTGGATTTATCGGGCAAGACCCTGAACATCATCAAGGTGTATCAGGATGGCAACGTAGCGCAGAAAGACCGCGAGATTGACGGCTACTCCTTCGTCAAGCGGCACTGCCTGCATTGCGTGGATCCCTCCTGTGTTTCGGCGTGCCCGGTGTCGGCCATGACCAAGGACCCGAAGACCGGCATCGTCGAGCATCATAAGGATCGGTGCATCGGCTGTCGTTACTGCGTCTATGCGTGCCCGTTTGCCGTGCCCAGATTCGAATACGACGGCCCCTTTGGCCAGATACAGAAGTGCCAGTTTTGCGCGCACCTGCAGGCGAAAGGGCAACTGCCGGCTTGCTGTGACGTATGCCCGACCGGTGCGTCGCTGTTCGGCCTGGTGGAGGATCTGAAGAAAGAAGCGCAGCTGCGGCTTTCCAAAAAGCCCGGCGAAAGCCACCGGTTTGCCCGCGGCAAGCTCGGCGGCAACCGGCCGACTCAAGATGGCAAGATTGCCAATTATCAAAAACATCTTTACGGCGACAAGGAGCTGGGGGGCACGCAGATTCTGTACCTGTCCGCCGTGCCGTTTGAAAAAATCGGTCTCCCGACCAATGTCCCCGAGTACGGATATCCCGCCATCACCGAAGGCATTCAGCATACGCTCTATAAAGGAATGCTGCCCCCGTTGGCGCTGCTCGCCGGGCTGGTCTATCTGGTCCACCGTAGCGCCGGCAAACCCGATGAGAGCGGGGAAACGCCCCGCAAAACGAAGGTTAAAAAGGAAAAGTCATGAGCGCTCATGAACCTCTCGGCGGAAAGATATTAACCAAACCTTTTTTGGCATTGTCGGCTCTGGCCGCGATTGCCCTGGCCATCCTGTTGGCGCGATTTGTGTTCGGACTGGGCGCGGTCACGCACATCAATGACGGTTATCCCTGGGGCATCTGGATCGTAGTCGATGTCATGATCGGCACCGCCTTCGGTTGCGCCGGATATGCCATCGCATTGCTGGTCTACGTGCTCAACCGCGGCGAATACCATCCCCTGGTGCGGCCGGCGATGATGGCGGGGCTGTTCGGATATGCACTGGCCGGTACGGCGGTCATTGTCGACCTAGGCCGTTACTGGCAGGTATATACGCTGCTTCTGCCATGGTACGCCCAGACCAATTCGGTAATGCTGGAAGTGGCCTGGTGCGTGATGGCATACGTTGTCGTTCTGGCAATCGAGTTCTCGCCGGCATTCTTGGAACGTTTCGGGCTCACTGACGCCCGCCGAAAATTATCTAAAGTGTTGTTTGTGTTTATCGCCGTGGGCGTACTGTTGCCCACCATGCATCAGTCTTCCCTGGGTACCTTGATTGTGGTTCTGGGCTATCAACTGTCACCGCTGTGGCAAACCCAGTTATTACCTTTGATGTTCCTGGTAACCGCGTTACTGATGGGTTTCGCCATCGTGCCATTCGAAGCGATATTGGCGGCCAGGGGTTTTAGGCGGCCCATCGAAACGCGGATACTGGGAAAACTCTCGGGCATCATCGCCTTGCTGTTGGCGGGTTATCTGGTGGTTCGATTTGCGGATCTCATCGTGCGCGGACAGCTGGGCGCGGCGTTTGCCGCCAACCTGGACGCCGGCATGTTCTGGCTCGAGAATGTCTTGTTCGTGCTGGCGCTGGTCATGCTGGCCCGGCCGGCCAATCGCACCAATCCACGCATGATGTTTATCGCCGCCGCCGTATTGTTGGTGGCGGGTTCAATATATCGAATTAATGCCTACCTCATTGGCTACCATCCGGCCGGCGGCGGCTGGAACTACTTTCCCTCGGTTACCGAGATTCTGGTCACCGTAGGCATGTTTTCTATCGAGATCCTGCTCTATCTGTTATTCGTCAAGCAACTGCCGGTGCTACCACGCGGTGAACGCGTGACCGCGGTTCAGTAACTGGAGGTATACCGTGACAAAACGAATCACCGTTGACCCAATGACCCGGATAGAGGGGCACCTGCGCATCGACTGCGAAGTCGATAACGGCAAAGTGACCAAAGCCTGGTCTTCCGGACAAATGTGGCGAGGCATCGAACTCATCCTGCAAGGCCGCGACCCGCGCGACGCCTGGATCTTCACGCAACGCATCTGCGGCGTGTGCACGACCGTGCATGCCATTGCCTCGGTGCGAGCGGTGGAGAATGCGCTGAATCTCGAGGTGCCGCTCAACGCCCAGTACATCCGCAATATGATGGTGCTGGCTCACGGTATACACGACCACATCGTCCATTTTTATCACCTTTCAGCCCTGGACTGGGTCGACATCGTCTCGGCCCTCAAGGCCAATCCGCGCAAGACGGCGCAGCTGGCGGAAAGCCTGTCCAGTTGGCCGATGAACAGCGCGCATCATATGGAACAGGCCCAGGCGAAGCTGCAAACTTTCGTGAGCTCCGGCCAGCTCGGTGTTTTTGCCAGCGGCTACTGGGGACACCCGGCGATGAAGCTGTCGCCGGAAGTCAATTTGCTGGCCACGGCCCATTACCTGCAGGCACTGGAGTACCAGCGCAAGGCCAACCAGATCGTGACCATCCTGGGCTCCAAGACACCCCACATCCAGAACCTGGCGGTGGGCGGCGTGACCAACGCCATCAACCTGGACAGTCAATCGGCCCTCGGCATGGAGCGCCTGTTCTACATCAAGACCCTTATGGACGAGCTGGGTGATTTCATCAACAACGTTTACCTGGTCGACGTGGCCGCCATCGGCGCGATGTACGCCGACTGGACAAAGTATGGAGCGGGGGTCTCCAATTACCTGTCGGTTCCCGATCTGCCGCTGGATACCAAGGGGACCAAGTTCGAGTTGCCGGGGGGTTATATTGAGAACGGGGATCTGTCCAAGTTCAAACCGATCACCAGTTACCAGGACGCCTATTTTCAGAAGGGCGTCAAAGAGAGCGTCAAGCATGCCTGGTACAAGGGCGGGAAGGGCGCGCTCCATCCCTATGATGGCGAGACGGTTCCGGCATACACCGACTTTCAGGATGACGGCAAGTACTCCTGGGTCAAGGCGCCGACGTTCTACGATAAACGTGCTCAAGTGGGACCGCTGGCCAATGTGCTGTGCATGGTGGCGGCGGGTCACGAGCCCACCAAGCGTTACCTGAACAAAGTGCTGGCCATGGCCGGCAAGGTCGCGGGCGCCCAGATTCCGGTTGCGGCACTGCATTCCACGATCGGACGTCACGCGGCCCGGGCCGTGCGCACGGCGGTGTTCTACGAGTCGCTGCAGAATCAATGGCAGTTGCTGGTGAATAATATCGCCAAGGGAGACGTCAAGACGTTCAACCGCTTCGAATTCCCGAAATCGGAAATCCGCGGCTTCGGATTCCACGAGGCGCCGCGCGGGACTCTGTCCCACTGGACAGTGATACGCGACGGCAAAATCGTCAACTACCAGGCGGTGGTGCCCAGCACCTGGAACGCCGGCCCGCGCGACGAAAATGACGCGCCGGGTCCTTATGAGGCATCGCTGGTGGGCAATCCCATCGCCGATCCCGAGAAGCCGCTCGAGGTTCTGCGCACGATTCACTCATTCGACCCATGTCTGGCTTGCGCCATCCATATGGTGGATACCCGAAATCATAAAGAGATTGTGAAAGTCCAAGCCGTCGGCGCGCAGTGTGGAGTGCCCTTCTAGTGTATTCAGGAACTGAAACTAAACCACTTAGTGTCAAAGACCCGGCGGCGGGACGGAGTGTGCTGATACTGGGGCTCGGAAATATCTTGTTGCAAGATGAGGGCGTGGGTGTCCGGGTCGTGGAGCAGTTGCAGCGGCAGTATCAGATAACGGGAGCGGTCGAGGTGCTCGACGGCGGGACGACAGGCATGTCGCTGCTCGAACATATCAGGAATCGCGATCATCTCATTGTGGTCGATGCCGTAAAGACGGGTAAGGCGCCGGGGACTGTAATAACGCTAAGCGGCGACGAAGTACCGGCATTTTTTCAAAGCCGCGTGTCGCCGCACCAGATGGGATTGGCCGATATGTTGGCTGCCCTGGAATTGATGGGAGAAAAGCCCGCGGAAGTTACTGTCATCGGTGTCGAACCCCAGAATCTGGATATCGGATTGGAATTATCTGCTCTAGTGTCAACGCGCATGGATGCCCTCGTGGGGCGGCTGGTGGGTAAACTTCGTTCCCTTGGTTTCGAGGTAGATGCGGTTGACCAACCTCAGCAGGGTGCGGCATGAAACCGCAATCCTTGTTAGTGTTACGGAGTCAGCATGGAGAAATGCATTTCTAAACTGGTAAGCCGCTTCAAACAGATTGGCGATGAACATGTTCGCGACCTGCCGATATATCATCGTCCGTTGCGGGTGGAAGCGGTGGATTTCCAGCAGTGGGCGCAGGGGTGGATCGGAGTTCTGATCACTCCCTGGTTCATGAACGTCATGCTGTTGCCGCGCGACAAGAACCAGTGGCAGTCGCTGGCGCTGGGCCAAAAGCATATGCAAAAACTCCCCGCGGGTGAGCAGGAATTCGTTGTCGGTGGCGACGTGGAACTGGGATCCTATCTATTCCGGTCCCTGGCGTCGCCGATGCTGGGTTTTCCGTCTCAAAAGGATGCGCGCCAGGCGGCGCATGCCGCTCTCCAGCGTCTTATGGCGCCGCCCGCCGGTGTGGGAACGACCGCTTAGTGTATTCGCGGGTGACAAACAGGCATGAGTATGAACAGGAGACACTGCAATGAAAGGTAAATATTGGTCGGTGGCGATACTGGGAGTGGCGGCGAGTTTGTTTGCTCCTTATGCGGCCGCACACACCTTTGGCGCCCACGGTGCCGGTTTCGTATCCGGTGTTGCTCATCCGCTGACAGGTTTGGATCACATGCTCGCGATGATCGCCGTGGGCTTGTGGGCGGCGCAGCTCGGAGGGCGTGCATACTGGAGCGTTCCACTCGCGTTCGTCGGTATGATGGTTCTGGGCGCGGTCATGTCGACGGCAGGTCTGCCCTTGCCAGCGGTGGAATCAGGAATCGCGGCGTCGGTGCTGATACTCGGTCTTCTGATCGCATTCTCTGCCCGCATGCCGGTCACGCTGGGCATGGTGCTGGTCGGCGTGTTTGCGTTATTCCATGGACATGCGCATGGCACGGAGCTGCCACAAGCGGCTTCGGCGGCGTCATATGGATTGGGAATGCTGCTCGCGACGGTTGGCCTGCACGCCACAGGCCTGGGCGCGGGCATTTTGTTTCAGCGTGCCGCTGTTCTGTTGCGGATCGGGGGCGCTATGATCGCCGCCGCCGGCGCCATGATGTGGGTCGGTATGTAATAATAATTTTTCGGTAATCTCGAGGTTTTCTTTTGTCAGTGAAGGTTGAAAAAGTACCGTCAGACTCGTTAGCAACAATTTAGAGAGTCACCGAAATCAGCACCGATACCCATGTAGCTGTCTAATACAGGCATGCACTGGAAAATGAACCTCCGTTATCACTAGACAATTGGATCTAGCGGGCACGGAAGAGGAAAAAAGTTGTGCCAAACTGTACCGTAGGAAATTATCGCAGCACAGAAAAACAGCGACTAGTATGCATTCTTATCTTTAAATACTATGAATACGGTCTGGAAGAGTATCTTTAGATCGAGCCAAAGTGACCAGTTCTGTATGTAGGCCAAATCAAACTCTATTCTCTTCTGCATTTTATCCAGGGAATCGGTTTCACCTCGCCAGCCATTGACCTGGGCCAATCCAGTGATACCCGGTTTTACCTTGTGTCGAAGCATGTAACGGTCGACTTGTTTTCGGTAGTGTTCATTATGGGCAACAGCGTGGGGTCTTGGCCCAACCAGGGACATGTTTCCTTGCAAGACATTAATCAGCTGCGGCAATTCGTCTAACGATGTGCGCCGCAGGAAAGCGCCAAAGCGGGTTACCCTCGGATCGTTCTTTATAGCCTGAACCACCTTATCGCCATCCTCCCATACTGACATTGTGCGAAATTTCCAAACTTCGATTTCGTTACCTCGCAGGCCATAGCGGCGCTGTCGGAAAACGAGAGGACCCGGCGAAGAGAGCTTCACTCCTATCGCGATAAATATCATCGGGATGGCTACCAGCATGAGGAATAGACCGGCAAAAATAATGTCTTCCATCCGTTTGACAAAGCCGTCCACCCCGTAAAACGGGGTTTCCGAGATGCTGACCACAGGCAAATCGCCCACATTGCCCCAGCTGGCATGCAGCAGGTCGAACATAAAAAAGTCCGGTACCATGTACACGGATACCGTCGTGTCTGAGAGCTTCGCGATCAGTTCCCTGACACGTGTCTCCGCCCGCATGGGCAAAGCGATGTAAACCATGTCAATTCTTCCCTCATGGGCATGCTTGATCAGGCTCTCTAAATTGCCGATCACATCTATCGGACCGTGATGCAGGGGCCTGAGCCCTGAAGGCCGGCGACCATCGTAGAATCCCACGGGGCGGAGTCCCATCCAAGGAGCCTCAAGGAAGATTTCGGCGAGGTGCGCCCCCAGTTCGGATGCGCCAACAATAGCTACGGCACGTGTGTTAAAGCCGCGTTTTCGCATCTCCCCCAGGAATATTTGCAACCACCCACGCCAAACCGCCAGGATCAAGGGGGTTATGACGAACCAGGTGAGGTAGAGCAGCCGCGAGTACTCTTGTGACGATTTAGAGGCGAATGCCAGGAATAAGAGTCCCAGAACGACAGTAAGCCATGCCCCCAAGAGGCGCATAAACTCCCGGCTCCTTAGCAAGGACCCTCGCCAGGACCGATAAACATCGGAAAAGTGAACGGCTATCACAAATAGACCAATTGCCCAAAGCACGACAATCGTGTGTTCCGTCCGCCAGGGTTGCTCGTATAAAACCGTGAGCGTCCATAAAGAGCCCACGATCAGCAAGATATCCGTCACCTGCAAGAACGCAGATACCTTCCCATATTCAGGACCTGTAAACTTTTGTATTGCCACTGAACTTTTCCGTTTTTAAGATTTTTAAGCGCGTACAGGCCTATCCGTGGCGTTGCTTCTTAGCGCGAAAGCTTTTCTTCGGCTAGCTTGCATTATACGTATGTGATGACAAGAATTCCGATCAAGACTCTGAATGAGCTATACAAGGCAACTAGAAAACAACAACGACAGTATGTCCCAAATCAGGGCTACTCCGCAGACCAACGATTCTACGGGATTTCCCTATAATAACCACTGAAATTAGAAAGATAGGCCTGTTTCCTAACAGAAAATCAACAAATCTTCTGTAACTCTTCTGT